>JBIOYJ010000145.1:0-4480 GCA_044870105.1 Gaiellaceae bacterium
ACGTCGTAGGTGCGGTAGCGCTGCTTGAAGCCCTCGATGCGCTTGTCGCGCAGCGAGTTGATGAAGTCGTTCATGAAGGTCTCGCTCGTCACGTAGCGCACGGAGAGCTCGCCGGTGTTCTCGTCGACGTAGTGCGCGATCGCCTGCAGCAGGTGCGTCTTGCCGAGACCTGTGCTGCCGTAGATGAAAAGCGGGTTGTACGCCTGCGCCGGCGCTTCTGCCACGGCGAGCGCGGCAGCGTGCGCGAACCGGTTCGATGATCCGATCACGAAAGAGTCGAAGGTGTACTTGGGGTTGAGGCCTTCCGATAGGCGCCGCGGCGCCGCGGCCTCGCGTACGGCCGCACGCCGCTTCTCCTCGCGGACGAAGAACCGCACCGGCCGCTCCTCGCCGACGACGTCGTTCACGGCGGCGGAGATCAGGCCGATGAAATGGCCCTCGATCCACTCGCGCGTGAAGTCGTTCGGAACGGCGAGGACGAACTCCTCGTCGGTCAGCTCCATCCCGCCGACTTGGCCGAACCAGTTGTGGAACGTGCTTTCGTTGAGGGCCCCCCGAAGCCGACTCGCGACGTCGCTCCAGACAGTCTCCGCAGTCAGCTCGATCGGCGTCTCCACTCCGCCGGCACGCTCCTTGTCGCAGGACGAAAGAAGGGCGAGCATACCAACGTGCCCGAGCTCCCACAACGGCCTTTTCGGGTGATTTCGGGTCCCGGAAAAGTACCCAATTTGCAGGTATTTCCAGAAGCGCCCACAGGGCTCTCCACAGCTGTGGAAGGGTGTCCAAATGGACGACGCGGAGGCCTCCGGATCGGCTCCGCTCAGCCGATTTCCGCAACCGCCTCGCGACGCTTTCGCTGTGGAAAAGTCGGCGCCGCTGGTCCGTCTATACTGGCCCTCCGGCGCTCCGAATCGGAGCGATGCTCTTCTCCCCTCTCCCCTCGTGAAGCGGACCTACCAGCCCAACGTGCGCAGGCGGAAGCGAAGGCACGGCTTCCGCGCCAGGATGGCTTCGCGCGCCGGTCGCGCGATCCTGAAGCGGCGCCGTGCGCGGGGGCGGAAACGCCTCTCCGCATAGCCGCCCGCCTGATGCATCGCCGTAACCGTCTCTCGCGCTCGCGGGACTTTGATGCGGTCTACCGGCAAGGCCGCTCGGTGTCGACGAGGTTCCTGGTCCTGCATTCGTTCGACCGGGAGGAGGATGTGGACGGCGAGCCACGGCTCGGCCTTGCCGTCCCGAAGGCGGTCGGCAGCGCCGTCGTTAGGAACAAGATGAAGCGCCGGCTGCGGGAGCTCTGGCACGCCCGGCTCGAGCGGCTCCCGCGAGGGCGCGACTACGTGCTCGTGGTGCGGCCCGGATTGGCCGAGGCCGCGGAGGCCCAGGGCTTCGACTGGCTCGGGGAGCGCGTAGACGAGGTGCTCGGGAAGGCGGCTGCTTGAAATACCTCGCCGTCGGCCTCGTCTACGTGTACCGATACACGCTGAGCCCGCTCTTCCCGAATTCCTGCAAGTACCACCCCTCCTGCTCGCGCTACGCGATCGACGCCCTGCGCCGGTACGGACTCTTCCGCGGATCAGTGCTCGCCGCGTGGCGGCTGCTCCGCTGTAATCCCTGGAGCCGGGGCGGCGTCGATTACGCCGAGCACCAGAGGATCTTCACGTGATCATCGCGCTGCTCGGCCCGATCGAAGACCTCCTTCGCACCGTCCTCGACTGGCTGCACGACTCGGTCGGTCTGCCGTGGGCGTGGTCGATCGTCGCGCTGACGATCATCGTGCGCGTGCTGCTCGTCCCGTTGACCGTCCGGCAGATCCACTCGATGCAGTCGCTCCAGCGCCATATGCCGGAGATGAAAGCGCTGCAAAACCGCTACAAGCAGGACAAGAAGCGCCAGCAGGAAGAGCTGATGAAGTTCTACCGGGAGAACAACATCAACCCGGCGGCTTCCTGTCTGCCCCTGGTCGCGCAGCTGCCGGTCTTCATCGCGCTCTACTTCGTCCTGCGCGACCTCTCGAACGAGAAGGGGCTGACGGGTCTCGGCTGGTTGGGCTTCGTTCCGGACATCACCGAGCACGCAGGCACCCACTGGTCGGGCTACCTGCTGCTCGCGATCTACGTGACGAGCCAGGTCGCGTCGACCTACTTCATGTCGGCCACGATGCAGCGCTCGCAGCGGATCCTGATGATGGTCCTGCCGGTCTTCTTCGTCACCTTCCTGGTGAACTTCCCGACCGGGCTGGTCATTTACTGGGTGACGACGAACCTCTGGACCGTCGGGCAAGGGCTCGTGACGAGGAGGCTCGTCCCGAAGACTCCACAGGTTCCGGCGAAGCGCTCGTCGCGGACGCCGCCTCGCGGCGAGGACCGCGGCGACGGAGCACGCCGGCCCGCGGAGGAGGAGCCGGAGCCCGAGCCTGCCGCGGGGCAACCGGTGCGTCGCGTGAAACGAAAGAAGAAGAAGCGGGCGCGGAGATGACCGAGGAGCTGCAGGTCGAGGCGACCGGCGAGACCGTCGGGGAGGCGAAGTGGTCGGCCCTGCGGGAGCTCGAGAAGCTGGACCCCGCGATCGACAAGTCGGCCGTCCGCTTCCAGGTCGTGTCCGAGGGCGAGCGCGGGCTGCTCGGCGTCGGCTACAGCCCCGCGCGCGTGATCGCGACGGTCGACCCGCCCGCGACGGCGGCGAGTGAACCCGCAACCGAAGAGAGCGACCTCGCGCGGAAGGTGCGGGAGCTGGTCGAGCGAATCGTGCAGGCCGTCGGCGCCTCGGCCCGCGTGACTATTCGCGAGGACGAGGAGACCGTCACCGCGTTCCTCTCGGGACGAGATCTCGGCCTCCTGATCGGCAAGCACGGGCAGACCATCGACGCGATCCAGTACGTCGCGAACGCGATCGTCGCCCGTGCGCAGGGAGACGACCGCAAGTCGGTGGTGGTGGACGCTTCCGGCTACCGCGACCGCCGGCGCTCTGCCTTGCACGCATTGGCGGTGCGCAGCGCGGAGCGAGCGGCTTCGTCCGGCTCTCCGGTCGAGCTCGAGCCGATGACCGCCGTCGAGCGCAAGGTCGTGCACGAGCGGCTGAAGGAGTTCCCGGGCGTGCAGACGCGGAGCGAAGGCACCGAGCCGAACCGCCACATCGTCATTGAGTCCGAGTGACGAGCGGCTTCGCCGCTGGCTGACCGCGGTACTAGAGACTCCGGGCCTCACCTCGATCCGCGATCCCGAGGAAGCGTGGCGGGTGCACGTGGACGAGAGCCTGGCCGCGCTCGAGGTGATCCGGCGGTTCGACGGTCCGATCGTCGACGTCGGTTCCGGGGGCGGAGCTCCGGGAGTTCCGCTGGCCGCGGCGCTGCCGGACCGGGAGATGACGCTGCTCGAGGCGAACCGGCGGAAGGCGGCCTTCCTGGAGCGCGTCGTGCGCGAGTTCCCGAACGTGCGCGTCGTCGCAGGGCGGGCAGAGGAACAGGAGCTCGAGCAATTCGGCGTCGCGGTCGCGAAGGCGCTGGCGCAGCCACCGGTCGCCGCCGAGTGGTGCCTGCCGCTCGTCCGAGTCGGCGGCGCGGCGGTTCTGTGGGTAGGGCCGTCTGTTGATCGTCGAGCGGTGGAGACGGCCGCCCGGGCGGTCGGTGGCGGCCCGCCGGAGGAGGGCCCGGGCGTCCTGGTTGTGCCGAAAGTGGAACAAACGCCTGCGGGCTTCCCGAGACGGCCTGGAATGGCCAAGAAACGTCCGCTTGCGTGAGTAGGCTCGCCGTGTGGCCGGTCGCATACTCGCGCTCGCGAACCAGAAGGGCGGCGTCGGCAAGACGACGACCGCGATCAACCTCGCCGCCTGCCTCGCGGAGGCCGGCGAGCGGGTTCTGATCGTCGATCTCGACCCGCAGGCGAATGCGACTTCGGGGCTCGGCGAGAGCGCCAACGGCAGCTCGAGCCTCGACCTGCTCGACGGAGCGCCCGTGGCCGAGCTGGCAAAGCCGACGCGGTTCGCGAACCTCGAGCTCGTGCCGGCGAAGACGGAGCTCGCGGGGACGGCAGTCGAGCTCGCACGACGCAGCGACGGCGAGCGTTTCCTCGCGCAGGCACTCGAGGCCGGCTCGCCGGACTACTCGTTCGTCTTCGTCGATTGCCCGCCGTCGCTCGGCCCGCTGACGGTGAACGCGCTCGCGGCCGCCGACCGTGTCCTCGTCCCGGTGCAGGCCGAGTACTACGCGCTCGAGGGGCTGGCGCAGCTCGTCGGCTCGGTCGAGCTCATCCGGAGGCGGCTCAACCCGCGTCTCTCGCTCGCAGGCGTCCTCCTGACCATGGTCGACGGCCGGACGAAGCTTGCGGCGGACGTGGCCGCAGAGGTGCGACGCCACTTCGGCCGCCTCGTCTTCGAGACGGCGGTTCCGCGCTCGGTGCGTATCGCCGAGGCGCCGAGCCACGGACTGCCGGTGACGGCGTACGACCGCCGCTCGGCCGGAGCCGAGGCCTACTGGAAGGTGGCG
>JBIOYJ010000146.1:0-2191 GCA_044870105.1 Gaiellaceae bacterium
CCTCGTCCTGCTGGAGAGCCTGACGCCGGTCGAGCGGGCGGTCTTCCTGCTGCGCGAGGTCTTCGACTACGACTACGCCGAGATCGCGAAGATCGTCCAGCGCAGCGAGGACAACTGCCGGCAGCTCTACGTCCGTGCGCGGCGCCACATCGACGAGGGACGACCGCGGTTCGAAGCCTCGCGCGAGCAACGCGACGAGCTCGCGCGGCGGTTCTTCGCCGCGGCCCAGCTGGGCGACACGAACGCGCTGGTCGAGCTGCTCGCCGCGGACGTCGTCGTGTACGGCGACGGCGGCGGCAAGGCGCCGTCCTGGCCGGAGCCGATCTACGGGCGCGAGCGCGTCGCGAAGCTGATGGTCGGCACGCTCGCGCAGGCCGCGCGGCTCGGCGGGTCGGTGGTGACGACCGATCTCAACGGACAGCCCGGCGTCATGTTCGTGGACGACGAGGGCCGCATCGCCGCGGTCATGTCGTTCGAGATCGCCGACGACGTCGTCCAGACCATCCGCGGGATCACCAACCCGGACAAGCTCGCCCACCTCGGCACCGTCGCCGACCTCCGCGCGATCCTCCGCCGCGGGCGGACGCCCGAGTAGGATCAGGCGGCCATCACCGGCGGTGCGAGGGCGAGCCGGTCAAAGCGATCAGCCGAGACTGCCGTGCAGCACGAGCGGATTCCGCCGTCTGAGCACTCGTGTGCCTGCTGAAAACGCTCTCATAGAGAAGGGGTCAGCGCTGCGTGCGCAAGGCTCCTCGGGGCGCGGAACCTGGTTCGACGGTGATCGCGGAGCGGTCGGCGTCGGCGGAGTCAAGACCCGGCGGCGTCACGGCGGAGACGTCGTGAACGCCGGCACGCAACACCGCGGCGATCTCGGAGCGCACCTACGGGGCCGAGCCAGTACCCCGCGATCTGGACAATTGGTGCGGTAGTCATCCTCAACCCTGGGGGAGGTTCGCATGGCCCGCTACGTCGATGGCTTCGTTCTTCCGGTTCCGAAGCGCAACATCGATGCGTACCTGCGCCAGGCCCGCAAGGCGGGCAAGATCTGGCGCGAGCACGGCGCGCTCGAATATCGGGAGTGCATCGCCGAGGACGTGAAGCCTGGAGAGCTCACCTCGTTCCCGCAGAGCGTCAAGGTCAAGCGAGGCGAGACTGTGGTGTTCTCCTGGATCGTGTTCAAGTCGCGTGCGCATCGCGATCGCGTCAACGCCAAGGTGTTGAAGGACCCGCGCCTGGCCGACCAGATGGACTCGAAGGCGATGCCGTTCGACTCGAAGCGCATGATCTACGGAGGCTTCGACGTCGTCGTCGATGTCTGAGCGACTGGAGGCCGTAGTCGATCAGCTCGGCATTCGTCCCCGCGACCGGGTCCTCGAGATCGGCTGCGGTCACGGTGTGGCCGCGACTCTGGTCTGCGAGCGCCTCGACGGGGGCAGACTGACGGCTATCGATCGCTCGGCGAAGATGATCGCGGCGGCGGCGCGGCGCAATGCCGCCTACGTTCGGGCAGGCAAGGCCGAATTCATCGTCGCCAGCCTTGATGACGTCGACCTCGGCGACCGCCGCTTCGACCTCGTGTTCGCCGTTCGAGTCGCGCTGTTCCACCGCGAGCCCGAGCGCGCGCGTGCTCTCGTCGAGCCCTGGCTCGCCCCGGGCGGCAGAGTGCGCGCATTCTTCGACGAGCCCACGCAACACTAGGCCGACTCACCGGCGGCTCCGAGACGATTGAGCACATAGGAAAACCGGTTCCGGATGCCGGCGGACGTTACGGCGCTGGTTAAGCGCCCACCGATGAGTCTTCGCCGGCCGTCGCGTCTCTATTGGTGAAACCCGATGTATCAACGTCCCCGCGGCCGCAGCGGCCGCCTACTGAGGAGGCCCGATGAGCAAGCTTAGGTGTCATATCTCGATCTCGCTGGACGGTTTCGTCGCCGGCCCGAACCAGAGCGTGGAGAACCCGCTCGGCGAGGGCGGCGAGCGGCTCCACGACTGGGTGGTTCCGCTGGCCGCCTGGCGCCAATCCCACGGCGAGCAAGGGGGCGAGGTGAACGAGAGCACACGGATATTCGAGGAATCGGTCGAGAACGTCGGCGCAGGGGTGATGGGCCGGAACATGTTCGGCCCTGTCCGCGGTGGTGCCTGGGGCGACGAGCAGTGGACGGGCTGGTGGGGCGACAACCCGCCTTACCAC
>JBIOYJ010000147.1:0-2144 GCA_044870105.1 Gaiellaceae bacterium
CTAGCGCAGGCTCGGCCGGTCGTTCCAGAGCCGCCGCGCGATCTCCTGAAGGTTGTGCTCGCGGAAAAACGCTCGGGTGCGACCGCCGAAGAAATGCCAGAGCACGGCGATCAGCACGAGCGCAACCGCATCGACCAACGCCGCAACCAGCACCACCCCCATCGCTCTCACTGTGGGCGAAAGGAGGCGATTTGCAAGCGTCTCTAGGGCGAGGAGGGCTTGGCGAAACACCACGGTGTGCCGCCGGACCGCGCTGGGACGGCCCGATGCGGCGTCCTCGGTCGCGCCCGTATCTCATCGATACGAACGCTCCCTGCGTCCTTGCCTCGCACCGCCCAGCCCGCCCCGGCGACGAGCGGAGTTCCACCAAACCCTCCTAGGTCTCGTCCACCTCGCGGGCGTCGAAGGTCTCCTTGATCAGGGAGACGAGATCCTCCTCGCCCGCCGGCTCTTCCTCGACCTCGGCCTCGCCGCCGTTCTCGCCCACCGCGAAGGCGAGCCCGAGCCGACGGCCGGTGATCTCGAAGAGCGCTTCGGCGAGTAGGGTCGCGTTCTTCGGCTCTTCGGCCAGCTGCCGGTGGAACGCCGCTTGCCGGGGGAATTCGACGGTGAGCGTGTCCTCGGAAAGGTTGGACGGATGCGCCTCGCGCAGGACCGACGCTGTCGGGATCGACTTCTCCTCCACCGCCGGCAAGATCGTTCGCTGCCACGCCTCCTGGAGCTGCGCGAGGTCGAGATCGACCTCGCGGGCTTCGGGGGCGCGCTCGGTCGCCGCAGGTCGGGGCGCGGCTGCCGGCTGCTGGCCCGCTTCCAGCCGCTCGAGCCGGTGCGCGATCGATTCGCGCGCAAGGTCGGCGGCCGGTCGCGTCACCTTCACCAGCGCGAGCTCGAGCGGAAGGCGTGGGTCGCCGCCCTGGCGCATGTCCTCGACCGCGATCGCGAGCAGATCGCACAGGCGCAGCACCGTGGCCTCCGGGAGCTGGTTGGCCTGCTCGCGCAGGCGCTCCCGGGTCTCTTCCGTCACCGGCAGCGACTCCGGCACCGCGCCCATGTGCTGCACAAGCAACAGATGCCGGAGGTGCTCCAGCAGGTCGGTCACGAGCCGTCCGAGATCCTGGCCCTGTTCGGAGAGCTCCTCTACGAAGGTCAGCGCTCCCGCCGTGTCGCGGTCGACGACGAGATCGCAGAGGCGGAAGAGCGCCTCCTCTTCGACCGCGCCGAGCAGCTGCAGAACGTCCTGCACGGTGATGTTCTTGGCCGTGGCCGCCGCCAGCTGGTCGAGCATTGACTCCGCGTCGCGATAGGAGCCGCGGGCGGCGCGTGCGATCAGCGACAGCGCCGCGTCCGGCGTATCGATTCCCTCTCCGTCGGCGAGTATTCGCAGCTTGCGCACGATGTCAGGCAGTCGCGGCCGCGCGAAAACGAAGGTCTGGCAGCGCGAGCGGACGGTGGGGAGCATCTTCGCGAGGTCCGTCGTGCAGAAGACGAAGACGAGGTGGGGAGGGGGCTCCTCGATCAGCTTCAGCAGCGCGTTGAACGCGGCGTCGGTGAGCTGGTGCGCCTCGTCGAGGATGTAGACCTTGTAGCGGCCTTGGACCGGCTGGAGGACGACGCGCTCGCGGATCTCCCGGATGTCGTCGATTCCCCGCTGGGAGGCCGCGTCCATCTCGATCACGTCGAGCGACGTACCTGACGCGATCGCCCGGCAGGCGTGGCAGGTCTTGTCAGGGGTGGGCGTCGGGCCCTGCGCGCAGTTCAGCGCCTTGGCCAGGATGCGGGCGAGCGACGTCTTGCCGGTTCCCCGCGGACCGGCAAAGAGATAGGCCTGGCGAACCTGGTCGTTCTCGATCGCGTTGCGGAGGGTGCGGACGATCGGCTCCTGCCCGACCACCTCGTCGAAGTCCTGGGGCCGGTACTTGCGATAGAGCGCGTCCACTCGTGCGGATGCTATCGCCCGCGCCGGGAGGCGCTACCATCTTTTTCGCCCGCGGCACTGAGAGTGTCCGAACCGCGTCAGATCCGGGAGGAAGCAGCGCTAAGGATTCCTCTCAGGTGCCGCGGCGTTCTCCCGGGCGCGTAGCTCAGCGGGAGAGCGCCCGCTTCACACGCGGGAGGTCGCTGGTTCGATCCCAGCCGCGCCCACT
>JBIOYJ010000148.1:0-25491 GCA_044870105.1 Gaiellaceae bacterium
GTCGAAGGCCGCCTGTACGAGGTCGAGGGGTCGCCCTCCGAGCACGTGCTCGATCTCTATCTCCGGAAGGGCGAGGGGGCGTTCGAATCGCTGCGCGGCGAGTTCGCGCTCGCGATCCAGGACAGCCCCAACGACACGTTTCTGGCGGCTCGCGACCCGGTCGGCATCTACTCGCTCTTCTACGCGGAGGCGAAGGGCGAAACGCTCGTCTCGACGTCGATCGATGGACTGCTTGCCCGGCCCGGTGTCTCGGGCGAGCTGAATCGCGCCGCCCTCGCCGATCACCTCAGCAACCGCTGGCCCGATCCCGGCGAGACGTACTTCGAGGCCGTACGGCGCCTGCCGCCGGGTCACGTCCTCAAGGTGCGCAACGGCGCCGGCTCGACCTACCGGTACTGGAACCCGGCCCCGGCGGACGGCGAGCTGACCTGGGTCGAGCGCGCCGAACTCGACCGTTTCGACGAGCTGATGGAGCAGGCGGTCGTGCGGGCACTCGAGCTCGGGCCGTCCGGCATCTTCCTGAGCGGCGGCCTTGACTCCGTCTCGGTGGCTGCGTTTGCGGCCGACATGTGCCGGCGCAGTGGTCGACCCGACCCGCTCGCGCTCTCGCTCGTGTTCCCGGATGCGGACGCCAACGAGGAGCCGGTCCAGCGCGGCGTCGCGGCAGACCTCGGGCTGAAGCAGGTGCTGCTTCCGTTCGAGGACGCCGTCGGCGGGCCGCTGCTCGAGACCGCGCTCGAGCCGGTCGCGGACTGGCCGGCACCCATGTCGAACATCTGGTTCCCCGCCTACCGCGAGCTGACGATGGAAGGCAAGCGCCGGGGTCGCCGCGTGATCCTCACCGGCGGAGGCGGAGACGAGTGGCTCGGCGTGACGCCGTTTCTCGCCGCCGATCTGATGCGGCGGCTGGACCTACGCGGCTTCCTGCACCTGTGGCGGACGATGCACCAGTCGTTCCATCTTCCTCCGCGCTTCGCGCTGCGCCGGCTGTTGTGGGCGTTCGGTCTCCGGCAGCTCCTCGCGGCGAGCGCCGCGCGCTACGCGCCGCCGGTGCTGCGCGCCTACCGCCGGCGCACACAGCGCGCGCGGACACCCGACTGGGTCGCGCCCGACCCGGAGCTCCGGCGCGAGATCCTCGCCCGTGCGTACGCGAGCGTCGAGCCGCTGCGCGAGCAGGATTTCTACGGGCGCGAAGGCCAGCTCACGCTGGACCACGCGCTCGTATCGATGGAGATGGAGGACCTCTTCGAGCAAAGCAGGCGAACCGGAGTGCCCGTCCGTATGCCCTATTGGGACGCGGATCTGGTCGACTTCCTCTACCGGATTCCGCCGGAGTTCCTGACCGAGACCGGGCGGCAGAAAGGCTTCGTCCGCCAGCTGCTTCAGCGGCGATTTCCGGATCTAGGTTTCGACAGACAAAGGAAGGTTCTCGCGACCAACTTCTTCGCGAGCGTCATGTACGACGAAGCACCTGCAGTTTGGGAGAAGTTGGGCGGCGCGTCGACGCTCGCCGAGGTTGGCATAGTTGACAAATCAGGCGTAAGCTTCTACGTGAAAGAAGTGCTGAAAGGAAGTAGTCCTGGCGAGCTAACGCGAGTTTGGATGCTTATTTCGGTAGAGAAATGGGTACGCTCACGGCTACACGTGGTGGGGGAGGTGAAAAATACGTGAGGGTCATGAACCATCGGGGGGGAGCGCTTCGAGACTGGGAGCCGATGGATCTACGGTACGTGGGGCACGTCGGTGAGGTGCTTCAGAACGGTGGAGGGAAGCTCAGCATCGTCTGCGGCGACCCCGGCGAGGAGATGAGGAAGCCGCGCGGGCAGGAACCGCCGCCGTGCCATCCGGAGGAAAACAACCCGAAGAAGTAGCACCGGTCTCGAGCTAGCGACGCCCCTCCCCCACCACATGCTCGAGGCCGGCCGCCCACGGCCTCGGCGCGAGGCGTGATGCTCGAGCTGAAGCTTCACCAGTCCGGCGCCACAACGTCGCCGTCTCCGGACGTCTCCTCGCCGGACACCGAAGTCTGGCGAGACGAGGAAGGGGCCGCGGTCGCGTACGGGGGCTCGGAGGCCGACCGCCATTGGATGTTGCTCCCGGGCGTCGGCGTCTACGTGTTCGGCGCCGACGCAGCCGTCGAGGCGTTTCCGGACGATGCGGTCCTCCCCGAGATCGTCGAGGACGGCTTCCGCCGCATCGTGCTGCCGATGGCGCTCCAGGTGCTCGGCCGCGAGGTTCTGCACGCAAGCGCCGTGCAGCACCCGGCCGGCGTGGTCGCGCTCTGCGCGGTCTCCGGCACGGGGAAGTCGACCCTTGCGCACGCGCTCAGCGGTCGAGGCCACCGCCTCTGGGCCGACGACGCGGTCGTCTTCGAACTCGTTGCGAAAGAGGTGCGCGCGGTCCCGCTTCCGTTCACGCTGCGCCTGGCCGGCGAAAGCTCGGGGCCGATCCACGAACCCGAGCGTGCGAGCCTGGCCGCGATCGCGCTCCTCGAGCGAGCCGGTGCGGGTATCTCGATCGAGCGGATGACGCCCGCCGCGGCCTTCCCGGCCGTCCTCACGCACGCCTACTGCTTCACGTTGCGCAACCGGAATCGGAACGCCGCGATGCTGGAGAGCTACCTGGAGCTCGTGCAGCGCGTGCCGGTCTTGGCGGTGAGCTTTCCCGGCGAGGCGAAACGCGTGCCCGAGATCGCCGAGAGAATCGAGCAGGCGGTCGACGATGGGTAGCCGCCTCCGCGCGCTCCGGTGGGCCGCCCGGTCACCGCGGCGGGCGATGCTGCTGGCCCGGATGGCGCCGTGGGCGCTCTCGCTGCCGGTGCTCAAGTTCGTCGTGCCCCTGCCGCGGCTCGTGCGGCTCGCGACTCCGCGCCGGCGCGGTGCCGCGCGACGACCTCAGCAGGAGGCCGTCATCGTGGAGCTCACACGCCTGCTCGCGCGGACGCGCGCCTTGCTCGCGGCCGACGACAACTGCCTCGAACGCAGCCTGCTCACCTATCGGTTTCTCGCGCGGGAGGGGGCGCACCCGCGGCTCGTGGTCGGAATGGCGAAGGGGGAGGCGGACCTCGAAGGACACGTCTGGGTGCTCGTCGACGGCAGCCCCATTCACGATCCTCCCGAGACGCTGGTGCGCTACCAGGAGCTGATGTCGTTCAGCGCTTAGCGGCCCGGACGGCCCGCCGGAGCGCGAGCAGCGCCGGGGCGGTGTGCCGCAGGAGCCAGAAAGGCCGCCACAGATACGCGAGGGCGAGACCCGCCGGCCCGCGGCGCGCCACCGGATAGACCGCCCGCATGAACGCGGGGCGGGGAGCCAGCTCTCGCGCCAAGAAGGAGAGCTTCGCGCGAAAACGGGGGATCGACCGCAAGCGGTACAGGCCCAATGCCGTCGGAGGCGCCGTCTCGGCGTGCAGGGCGATCTCGGCCGTCGTCGCCGTCGGCAGCCGAAGCCGATCGGCGAGCTCGCGGCCTCTCGCGTGCAGCCGCAGGCCGGTGGCGAAGGCGGCGACCGCCTTCAGCCTCCCGGCCAGTCGCGCGGCGTCGGTCCACACCTGCGGTTCGAGCCGGTCGAGCGCGCGTTCGAGGTCGTCGAGCGGCCTGCCGGAACGGCCGCCGTGCTGCCCCGCGTGCAGGACGACGTGGAGCGCGAGCGCCGGCGGGCCGAAGACGTCCACCCGGCCGCGGGGCAGCTCGAGCGGCACGGTTTGCTCGGAGAGAATCGCCCACGCCTCCTCGTGGCCGACGCCGACGCCGATCAGGGTCGTGTGGAGATCGACCGAGAGGCCGTCCTCGGCGCGCAGCCACGTGCTCGCGTGCTCGTCCACGTCCGCGAGCGAGAAACCGGCGTCCTGGAGCACCTTCGCGGCCGCCGCCACGTCGTCGGGCCGAACCAGCAGGTCGATGTCGTCCCGCCGGCGCGCGCCGTCGTAGAGAAGCCGCTCGACGGCGGGGCCCTTCAGCACGACGCTGCGCACGCCGGCGTCGCGAAGACGCTCGGAGGTCGCGGCGGCGTGCGCGTCGAGCCGGAGCCCGGCGCCTAGGGTCAGGAGATCGGTCCGTTCCATCAGTACTGCGTCAGCGAGCCCTGCCTGCGCGCGTAGTTCAAAGCCTGCCGGAACAGCCAGACCGCGATCGGGATCCCGATCACGCCGTACAGGAGCAACACGCCGGCGTCGACAATCCAGCCGTGGCCCAGGAAGAGCGCCGCGCGCAAGCCGTCGAAGGCGAACCGGGTGGGGACCACGCGGCCCAGCGGCTCGACCCAGTCGGGGAGCACGCGCACCGGGAAGAACGCGCCGCTCACGAGCCCCATCCCGAAGATCAGCATCCCGACGACGACCTGGCCCCGCTTGATGATCAACACGAGCGCGCCCAGCATTACTCCGAGCGCGACGAAGGCGATGCCCGCAGCGAGCAGGACGAGCACGAAGCCGGCCCAGCTCGCGCCGCTCACCTTCACGTTCATGAACAGGACGGCGGCGGCGAGGTAGAAGACGGCGCGCAGCATCGCAAACAGGAACGGAAAGCCGGCGAGGCCGAACGAGAGCTCGGTCAGCGTGATCGGCTGCGCGAGCAGCGCCTCGAGCGTTCCGGTCAGCTGTTCCTCGCGGACGCGGTAGGCCAGCGCCGTGCTCGCCGCGTCGATCACCACCGTGATCGCGATCCCGACCGCCGCAAAGGCGAAGTAGCTGGGCGCGCCGTGGAGGTCGGCGTTGGTCGGGTCGTTGAAGGTGCGCGAAATGAAGAAGTAGACGGCGAGGTTCAGGATTCCGAAGACGAGGTCGAGCGCGAACGAGAGACGGTAGGAGCGCGTGATCTGGATGTCGCGATTGACGATCGCGAGCATCACGCGCGGCCGCGGCAGCCGCACGCCCCTAAACGGGAAGCTCAACGCGTGTTCCACAGTGCTCGAGGTCCTCGTCGAGATGGGTCGCGATCAACACCGCCGCGTGCTGCCGGCGATCGATCGCCTGCCAGACGCGCTTGCGCGCTTCACGGTCGAGCGAGCGCGTCGGCTCGTCGAGCAACAGGAGCCGCGGGTCGCCGAGCAACGCACGCGCGAACGAGAGCTGCTGCACCATTCCGGTCGAGCACTTGTCCACGCGCTCGGCCGCGATCTCCTGGAGCTCCAGTTCCTCCTCGAGCGAGCCGACCTCGCGCCGCGCGTCACTCTCGCTGTCGTAGCGAAGGCGCGCGAAGAAGAGGAGGTTCGCGTGGCCGGTCAGGCGGAAGTAGAACGAGCGCTCCTGCGACAGCGAGACGCCGAGCAGCCGTCGCGCGGCCATCGAGCCCGGTGCGTGCTCGTCGATCCGGACGGTTCCCGCGCTGGCCGCCACCGTCCCGGCCACGCAGCGGAGAACCGTGGTCTTGCCCGAGCCGTTGGGGCCGTAGAGCGCGATCCGGTCTCCGGGATGAGCCTGCAGGCTCAGCGACGTGATCACATCGCGCTTGGCAAACCGGCGGTTGAGGCGATCCAGCGTGAGAATCGGAGCGTTCGCAGCCACTGCCGAAGCGTAACCCTGGGGCTCGATGCATTGGTTCCGCGCGCCGATAACAGGGCTACTATGTGGGCAACTACTACCTGCCCTGGTGCGGCCAAAGGGTTTCGCCGATGACCCCGACTTTCCCTAACGCGATCGGACGTTTTTCGGCCGCCGCCGGGCTGGCCCTCTCTTTGATCGTCCCGCCCCTGCTCCTGCGCGGCAGTGGCGAGCGGACGCTACCCGCGGCCGCGCGGCCGAGCGAGGCCGCCGTCGTGTCCGCGCTGCCGGCTCCGACCCCGGCGGCGCGACCGAGGCCCCCCGCCGCGCCGGCCTCTCCCGTAGTTCCGGTTCCGGCCGCCGGCTCCGCGTTGGTCGCGGTTCGCGCTCCGGCCGGCCCGCCCGCGTCCTCGCCGCCGCGCCCGCGCGCGCTCGTGCCGCAGTCGTTGGCTCTGCGACCTCCCGCGGCTCCGCCTTCACCGCAGCCTGCGCAGCCGGCTCCTCCTATAGAGGCGCCGCCCGCCGCCGCGATCTCGCCTCCGCCGGCCGCGGTCCCGGTTCGCATCTCCAAGGCCAAGCTTGCGAAGAAACCGAAGAAGCCGAAGAAGCCGAAGAAGCGCGACCGGCCCGTAATCGCGGCGGTGCCGGCTCCGCCGCCGCCGGCGGCGTACGACCCGGACGAGGACGCCAAGGACAACCGTGGCAAGCACGAGCACGGCGACAAGAACAAGAAGAAGTAGTCCGCGCGCGCGGCTCGGCGAGAGCGTCCGGGTTCAGCTGCTCCCGTACTTCCTGGTGCTCGCGCTCCCGCTCGCGGTGGGGGTCTGGGCCTTCGCCAACTACGCTGCGGACGCGTCTCGCGACGATTCGGACGCGCCCGTCGCTGCGACCGCCCGCGCGGCCGCGGGCGCGTACACGGGAATGCTCGACGAGGCCGCGACGCGGGCGAGGCTATTGGCGCAGCGACCGGAAGTGCAGCGCGCTCTCGCCCGGAGAGATCGTGCCGCGCTGACGCGCTTCGCGCGCGCGAACCCTGACACCGGCTTTTACGCCGGCGGAAAGCTGCTCGCGGGCGTGGTACCGCGCGATGCGGCGATCCGGGAGGCCGTGATCCGAAGTGGCAAACGCACTGTCGGGCGGATCTCCGCCGCGCTCCCGCTCACCGGCGAACTGGCGGAGCAGCTTCGCCAAAGAATCCCGATCAAGCCGGACGAGCGTCTACTGCTCGTTCGGAGGGGAGGCCTGGATGTTCCGCTCGACCGTCCCGGCGACCTCTCGCTCGGCGACGAGCGCTATCGCGGAGCGTCGGTGCAGATCCCGGCACGGCACGAAGATCTCCTCCTCGTCGCTGCCACGCCGAAGGGGCCGATCGAGGCGGAAGCCGGCCGCGCGAGGCGGCGTGTGATTCTTGCCGGGCTCGCGATCCTGGGCGGCGTCGGCCTCGTCGCGTACGCGTTCGCTCCCGCATTTGCGCGGTCGCGGCTGGCGCAGCAGCAGCGCGCGCAGGCCGTCCAGGTTCTGTCGCACCTCGGCGACGGCGTCTTCCTGGTCGACGGAGACCGGACGATTCGGTATTGGAACCCGGCCGCGGCCGCCATCACCGGGCTCGACGAGGCCGACGTC
The DNA here is from genome assembly GCA_044870105.1 of Gaiellaceae bacterium. Taxonomy (GTDB): domain Bacteria; phylum Actinomycetota; class Thermoleophilia; order Gaiellales; family Gaiellaceae; genus JBKPFU01. The sequence goes on from JBIOYJ010000148.1 coordinate 7,100, forward strand.
CAGGGGCGCCCGCCGGACGCCGTCTTTCGCGGCTGGTCGGAGGCGCCGCCGAGCGCGGTGGCGGCCGAGCCCGGGGCGCCGCCGCCGCCCGCTCATCCCGAGACCGGCCTCTACGGCGTCGACGGACGTGAGCTCTGGCTCTCGTTCTCAGGCGTCGAGTTCCCCGAGGGAACCGTGTATGCCTTCCGCGACCTGACCGAAGAGCACCGCCTCGAGGAGGTTCGCACCGACTTCGTCGCGACTGTCTCCCACGAGCTGAGAACCCCGCTGGCCTCGATTGCAGGCGCGGCGGCGACGCTGCGCGAGCGTCCCGAGCTCGCCGAGGCGACCAGGCGGCAGCTGCTCACGGTCTTGTACGACCAGTCCGATCGACTCGCGCGGCTGGCCGACCAGATCATGCTCGCGAACCAGCTCTCGTCCGGCGGTGTGCGGCTCGAGCCTCGTCCCTTCGACGCCAGGGAGGTGGCGCGTTTCGTTGTCGACGCTGCGAGAGCGGCTCTACCGGAGGAGCTCGAGCTCGAGCTCCGCGCGCCACAGACGCTCCCGCTCGTGCTGGCCGATCCTGCCCGCACCCGTCAAGCGCTCGCGAACCTGGTCGAGAACGCCGTCAGCTACTCACCCGGCGGCGGCCGCGTCCGGGTGGATCTCCAGCGCGCGGGCGACCGCCTGCGCTTCGCCGTTCGGGACGAAGGGCTCGGGATTCCGACCGAGGAACAGCACCGGATCTTCGAGAAGTTCTACCGCCTCGATCCGGCGATGACCCGCGGTGTGGGAGGCAGCGGCCTCGGCCTCTACATCTGCCGCGAGCTGGTGGAGCTGATGAGCGGACGCGTCTGGGTGCGATCGCGGCCGGGCGCCGGCTCGACCTTTTTCTTCGAGCTCCCGCTCGCCCGCTGACTCGTCAGCCGAAGTCGACCGCGACCTCGTACTTCTCGACGGCGTCGATGCCCGCCTCGACGGCGCTCGAGGCCATGCGCCGAAGCGAGGCCGCCCGCACGTCGCTCGCATCGAGCGACGCCCTGCTGTCCCAGAACGTGATCGTGAGCGCCGCCCCGTTCTCCCGGTCGACGAGGAAATAGCCTCCGCCGTTCCCCTCGATCTCGCGCAGATTCGATCCGGCCTCGCGGAAGGCATCGCATGCTTCGTCCATCCGGTCCGGCTCGATCGAATACCTGCTCACGCGCGCAAACTGCATCGCCCCTCCCTGGTCGCTGCTCTCATTTTCACCTCCCCGGGGGTAGCGCGACGCGGAGAGGCGGATCAGAATGAGTGCGACCCCCTCCCCCCAATCGAAGAGAGCCGCATGGGCGCCGCCGTCGGTAGCGAGCCGCTGATCCAGATAACCCTGCTCGGAGAGGCCATCGACGGCGCGCCGGTCGCCGTCTTCGTCTTCGACGAGACCGGCCGCTACGCGGCCGTGAATCGATACGCGTGCGAGCTGCTCGGCTACACGCGCGAGGAGCTGCTCTCGATGCGTCTCGACGACCTGGCCGTCTCGCGCGACGACGCCCTCGAGCGCTACTCGGCGATCGTCGACGGTCGTGCGTCGGAAGGAACGACTCTCGTCCGTCGCAAGGACGGCAGCGAACTCCCGCTTCGCTATCGCGCAGGCGAGACGACGGTGGCCGGAATGGACTTCTCGGTGGGCGTCGCCTGGCCTGAAAACCAGGACTAGGGGACTAGGCGGCTGCGACGGCTGTCGTGGGGGCGGGCTGGTGGCAGGCGATGAGCGCCGCCGCCAGCTCCCACTGGCTGCGGACGATCTCGGCGCGGTTGCGCTCGAGGGCATCGTGCTCGGCGCCCGAGGCGCGCAGCTGCTGACGCTCGGCGACGAGCTCCTCGATGTGCCGCTCGATTCGGCTGACCTCGGCCGCGTGCATTTCCATGGCGACATATATGACGCCGCGGGGCAGCAACCTGCTGCCCCGCGCTCGTAAAGATCGTGTGAACTTTTTCCGTCAGGAGGACTTGGCGGAGTTCCGCCAAGCCCCCTAGCTCTTGCGGGCGCTGGCGCGGCCGCCCTTGCGGCCGGCGGCCTTCTTCTGGGCTGTCGTGCCGCCCTGCCGCGAAGAGCTGCGGGAACGTGAGCCCGAGCCCGACTTCTTGCCGCCGCGACTCGAGGCGCCCGGCGAGTTCGAGATCCTCGCCGCACGTTCCTTCGACATCCCCTTTTCCTTCAGCTTCTCGTACTGCTTCTCGTTTTTGACGCTGGGTCGCTTGTTGGGCATGGACGTTCCTCCTCGGCTACTTCGAGATCTCTTCGACCAGCTCGCCGGTCTTCTTCTCCTTCGCCTCGCGCGCGATGTCGGCCTGGGCGACGACACCGACGAGGCGACCGTCGTCTTCGACGACCGGAAGCCTGCGCACCTGGTGGCGCGCCATCAGATTGAGCGCATCGTCGAGATCCTGCCGTGGATCGATCGTGACGACGTTCGTCGACGCGATGTCTCGGACCGTCGTCGACTCGGCATCCTTGCCTTCCGCCACGACGCGAATCGCGATATCGCGGTCGGTCAGGGTCCCGATCAGCTTGGTGCCCTCGACGATGGGAGCAAGGCCTACATCCTCGTCTCTCATCATCTTGGCCGCGTAGGCGACCGACCTGTCTGCTTCGACGCTACAGGGGTTCGAGCTCATGATTTCGTTGATGCTCTTCGACATCAGTCCTCCCTTTATGGGTTTAGACAAATAAACGCCTACCCGGCCTCCAGAGGTGTGAAACAGCCAAAATCCCAGTCGTGAAGCCAAATACGGTCCGGCGGAAGATCAGGGAGCTTGCCTTGTCGTTTCCCGAGACCTACGAGGACTCGCCCTGGGGCCATCCCGTCTTCAAGGTCGGCAACAACAAGATGTTCGCCGCGATGAGCCTGCGAGGTGTCGTCGAGCTGACCGTGAAGCTGACTGCGGAGGAACGGGAGATCGCGCAGCTGCTCCCGTACGTCCGCAAGGCGAGCTACGTGGGGCGGTACGGCTGGATCACCGCCACGGTGACGGATAAAGAGTCGCTCGAGGCGGCGCTCGAGTGGCTGCGCGAGAGCTACTGGCTGAAGGCGCCGGCCGAGCTGAGGACCGCCGTCGAGTCCGACGAGTGATGCGTCCGAGGTAGCGGGTTGATCGGCCGCCGGAGGCCGGCTTTGCCGGCCGAGAGGCTCACAGCGCCGCAAACCGGGCAGAGAGACGAGCTGCCGGCTCCTGAACCGTCGTAACCAAGCCAGCGCCGTGAAGGAGGGGGCTTCGTGGGGGAACCCGGGGTTCCCCCACGCCTAGTCGGCCTGGGGGTCGTCCTCGGCGGTGGGCGCGCCCTCTTTCTCTTCCGGGTCGGGAGCCGGAGACTGCTCGAGCTCGTCGCTGCGGTCGTCGCTGCGACGGGGTGCGCCAGCGTCCGAAGTATCCTCATCCGACATGAAGGTCGTGCTTCCCGATTCCTCCGAACTGGAACTTCCGGACGGCGCGAGCGGCCTCGACGCGGCGGCCGCGATCGGCCCGAAGCTGGCCGAGGACGCCGTGCTCGTGCGCTCGGACGGCCGCGTTCAGGATCTCCGCCTTCCGCTCGAGGAGGGTCAGAAGATCCAGATCTTGACCACGCGCGACAAGGACGACCCGGACGCGCTCTATGTGCTCCGCCACTCCGCCGCCCACCTGCTCGCGGAGGCGGTGCGCCGGCTGTATCCAGGCGTGAAGATCGCGATCGGCCCGCCGATCGAAAACGGCTTCTACTACGACTTCGAGTTTCCGGAACCGATCACCGAGGTCGAGCTGCCGCGGATCGAGGAGGAGATCAACCGCGAACTCGCAGAGGGGCGCCGGTGGTCGCGCGAGGAGGTCTCGCGCGACGAGGCGAAGAAGCGTTTCGAGGCGGAGGGAGAGCGATACAAGGTCGAGCTCGTCGACACGGCCGACGGCCCCATCTCCTTCTACACGCAGGGCGATTTCACCGACCTCTGCCGGGGCCCGCACCTTCAGGACTCGACACCGATCAAAGCCGTCAAGCTGACCGGCCTCGCCGGCGCGTACTGGCGCGGCGACGAGCACAACACCCAGCTGACCCGGATCTACGGGACCGCGTTCTACGATCGCGCGGACCTCGACGCGTACCTCGAACGGCTCGAGCAGGCCCGGCAGCGCGACCATCGCCGCCTCGGCCCGCAGCTCGATCTCTTCCACCTCTCCGAGCACGCGCCGGGGATGCCCTTCTGGCATCCGAAAGGGATGGTGATCTGGAACCAGTTGGAGGATTTGCGCCGCCGCGAGAACGCGAAGCGCGGCTACGTCGAGGTGAAGACTCCGCTCATGTACGACGTCGACACCTGGGTGACCTCGGGCCACTGGGAGAAGTTCCGGGACAACATGTTCCTCGTTCCCTACGGCGAGGAGCGGACGCTCGGTCTCAAGCCGATGAACTGCCCAGGGCACATGCTCCTGTTCGGCAATGCGCTGCGCAGCTATCGCGACCTGCCGCTCCGCTACGCCGAGGCGTCGACCTTGCACCGCAACGAGCGAGCCGGAACGCTGCACGGGCTGCTCCGCGTCCAGCACGTCACCCAGGACGACGCGCACATCTTCTGCACCCCCGAGCAGATCGAAGAGGAGATCTTCGGCTGCCTCGATTACGCCGCCTTCGTCTACGACCTGTTCGGGATGGAAGCGCGCTTCGAGCTCTCGACGCGGCCCGAGAACAAGCTCGGCACCGACGAGGAATGGGACTTCACCGAGGGCGCTCTCCGGGCGGCGCTGGAGCGGCGCGGGCTGGAATACGACCTGAACGAAGGCGACGGCGCCTTCTACGGGCCGAAGATCGACCTGCACATGACCGACGTGCTCGGCCGGTCATGGCAGATGGGGACGATCCAGCTGGACGCCCAGATGCCGCAGCGCTTCGGCCTGACCTACGTCGGCGCCGACAATCACGAGCACACGCCGTACGTGATCCACCGGGCTCTGCTCGGCTCGCTCGAGCGCTTCATCGGAGTCCTGACCGAGCAGTACGGCGGCGCCTTCCCGTTCTGGCTCGCGCCGGTGCAGGTGCGTGTGATCCCGGTCGGCGCTGCGCACCGCGAACCGGCCGAAGCCGTCCGTCTGGGTCTCCAGGAAGCCGGGTTTCGTGTCGATATCGACGAGCGTGACGAGACCGTCAGCAAGCGCATCCGGGACGCCGAAGTGGAAAAGATCCCGCGCGTAATCGTGTACGGCGACCGCGAGAGCCTGGACGCGCTGGCCGTCCGCGAGCGCGGCGGCGATCAATCGACAAAGAGTTTGACCGAGCTCATCGGCGAGCTTGCTACGCTTTGACTCTGCAAGCAGGGGCGAACCCGTTCCTCACCTCCCGAGCCGCGGGCTCCGCGGAGGTTCGAACCGAGTCGGAAACCGGACGACCGGAACGGGCCGCTGCTTGCAGCGGTCTTGTCGTTTCGAAGGAGGAGAGAATTAGCTTGGTGACAGCCTTTTGAGGCCGCGGCGGAGGCCATTCGAGCCGCCGGATCGGCCCGTCCAGGACCAGACCCGGATCAACGACGGAATCCGCGTGCCGCGGGTCAGGCTCGTCGACGAAAACGGCGCGCAGATCGGGATCAAGGACACGGAGGAGGCGCGCGAGTACGCCTATTCGAAGAATCTTGACCTCGTCGAGGTGGCCGCCCAAGCCGATCCGCCGGTCGCGAGGGTCATGGACTACGGCAAGTACCGGTACGAGCAGGAGCAGAAAGCGAAGCTCGCGCGGAAGCACCAGTCGCAGATCCACGTCAAGGAGATCAAGCTCAGGCCCAAGATCGGACGACACGACTACGAGACCAAGAAAGGCCACGTCCTTCGGTTCCTGAACCAGCGCGCGAAGGTCAAGGTCACGATCATGTTCCGCGGCCGGGAGACCTCCCACCCGGAGCGGGGTCGGGATCTGCTGATGCGCCTCGCCGAGGACGTCGCCGAGGTCGGGATGATCGAGCAACAGCCGATCCTCGACGGGCGCAACATGGTCATGTTGCTCGGGCCGACCAAGAACGCGGGGGTAGTGAGGGAAGATGCCAAAGCAGAAAACGTCGAAAGCGGCCAAGAAACGATTTCGGGTGACCGGAACGGGCAAGCTGCTCCGCCGACGAGCGATGCGGAGCCACCTGCTCGAGAAGAAGTCGCCTAAGCGGAAGCGCAGCTTCCGCCGCCATCGCGAGGTCAAGGGCCGGGACGCGAAAGCGGTCAAGAAGATGCTCGGGGGTGGGGGCTAGATGTCGGCCACCTCTCTCGCATCTCGCGCCCGCCGCTGCGCTGCAAAGTGTCGCCGGGCGGTGTCCTCAGTCGCGCCCGTAGCCTCCGGCTACGAACGCTCCCTGCGTCCTTGCCCGGCTCGCTTTTCGCGGGCGGCGAACACGATCTACTCGGGAGGTGGCCTCTAGTGCCTCGCGTCAAGCGATCCGTTCACGCCCGCAAGAAGCGGCGCAAGGTGCTCGAGCAGGCACGCGGGTACTGGGGGCTCAAGCACTCGAGCTACAAGCGCGCGAAGGAGCAGGTCGAGCACTCGCTCGTCTACGCCTATCGCGACCGCAAGGCGCGCAAGCGCGAGTTCCGCCGTCTGTGGATCCTGCGCATCAACGCGGCGGCACGGCAGAACGGCCTCTCCTACAACCAGTTCATCGCCGGCCTGCGCAAGGCCGAGATCGAGCTCGACCGTAAGGTCCTCGCCGACCTCGCCGTCAGTGATCCCGCCGCCTTCACGGCCGTCGCCGAGCGGGCGAAGGCCGCGCTCGAGCCTCAAGCTGCCAAGCAAGACTGACGCCGCCTCGCAAAGCGAGGTGTTCGAGGCGCAGGCGAAGCATTGTGCTTCGCGGTCGGAGCTCTACGCCAAGCTCTGCCGGCGGTTCGCGACCGATCCCGTCGCCGGCGAGATCGTCGGCCCCGAGCCGAGCTGGGAGCAGCCGCTTCGCCTGCTCGGTGGTTTGCACTATCTGGTGCTCGCGGGGGAGGCATCCTGGGGCGACCCGCTGGAGCTCCACCGCGAGTTCCTCGCCACCTTCGTCCGCTCGCACGGAGTCCAGACCAATGAGGTGCAGCGGTCGTGGATCCTCGTGCCGCTCTTCATGCGCGTGGCGGAACGTACGGAGGCCGAGGTGTTCGATCTCGTCGAGCTCGGGCCGAGCGCAGGCCTCAATCTTGTTTGGGACCGGTATCGGTTCCTGTACGAGGCGGGCGAGTGGGGCCCACGCAATGCGCGTCTTACCCTTTCGGCGGAGGAGAAGAAGCCGGTGCCGAGCGAGTTGCTCGGGCTCAATCCTCGGGTGCGCGGCAGGATCGGTATCGACCGCGATCCGATCGACGTCACCACGGATGAAGGGGCGCGGCTTCTCAAGTGCTTTGTCTGGGCCGGACAGGACGAGCGGCTCGAGCGCCTTGACCGCGCGATCGAGGTGCTACGCGAGAACCCACCCGAGCTGACGCGCGGCGACATGGTCGAGGAGCTGCCGGAGGTACTGGCCGGACGCTCCGACGACGCGCTGACGATCGTCTTCGCCACGGCCTCGCTCGGCTACCTCCCGGATGACGGTCTCGCCCGTATCCGCGCGACTCTCGACGAGGCCGGCCGGGCGGGCCGGCTCGCCTTCCTGAGCACAGGCACAGGCCGCACGGGTGACCAGCATTGGGGGCTGCGGATCGTTTACTACCCCGGGGCCGAGCGTGAGTTCGCGGGCGAGGCCGACTACCACGGCGCCTGGCTCGACTGGTGGCTGTGATCACCTCGGCCTCGAATCCGAGGCTCAAGCTCGTCCGCAAGCTCGAGTCGCGGCGTCAGCGCGAGAAGCTCGGGCTGTTCGTGGCCGAGGGCGAGGATCTGGTCGAAGCTGCGCTCGCGGCCGGCCTCGAGCCACTCGACCTGCTGGTCGAGGGCGAGACGGTTTCGGCCGAGGCGCTCGCGTCGGTCTCGACGCTGCCGCACGCGGCTCGGCGGATCGGCGTCTTCCGGCGCGAAGATCTCCCGCGTTTCGAGCAGCGGCCGGCCACGCTCGCGCTGTGGCACGTCGCCGATCCGGGGAACGTCGGGACACTCATTCGCAGCGCCGACGCCTTCGGCGCCGCGGTCGCGCTCTCGCCCGGCTGTGCCGATCCCACCGGGCCGAAGGCGCTTCGGGCTTCCGCCGGGGCGATCTTCCGCGTTCCGCTCGGGGAGTTCGACGACGCGACTGGCCACAGCATCGCGCTGGTCGCGCACGGAGGAGCATCTCTCCCTGAGCTCGACCTTCCCGAGGGCGCCGTCTTCGTACTCGGGGCCGAGCGAGAAGGCCTGCCGTCGGAGGTGCTAACGCGCTGCCAGGCGACGGCGACCATCCCGACGCCCGGCGCAGCCGAGTCACTCAATGTCGCAGTCGCGGGCGCGATCGCGCTCTACGAGTGGAGCCGACAGCGCGACTAGACTCGACCGAGATGGCGACGATCGTCGGTATCTTCACCTCCCCGGCTCGGAAGAGCGGAACCTCGGTTGGCCACGAGCGGCGCCGAGCGATCGAGGGTCAGGGCCTCGAGGGCTGCGCCCACGCGAATCCGCCGAAGCGGGAGATCCTGTTCGCTTCCGAAGAGCACCTGCGGGCAGTCGGCGTCGACCCGGGCGCGATCCGCGAGAACCTGACCGTTGCCGGCGCCGACGTCCAGCAGTGGCCGGTCGGACAGCGCGTCGCGGTCGGCGAGGCGGAGTTCGAGATCACGATGGTTTGCGACCCGTGCCACCGCATGGACGAGCTTCGCGACGGGCTTCGCGCCGAGCTCGACGATCGCCGCGGGATGCTCGCTCGGGTCGTCAAGTCCGGCGAGGTGGCGGTCGGGGACGAGGTCCGGCTGCTCTCGAAGGCATAGGCCTCAACCTCCGTACTTTCTCCGGGCCACGTCGAAGACGAGCCTGCTGCCCGACGCGGAGCGCAGCGTCAGGACGGGGCCTCGCGCTGCCAGGATCGTCAGCGCGCCCGAGCGCCCGGGTGCCGCGAACGCACGGGCGGACAGCGGCTCTCCGTCTGCCGTCGACCGCATCACCACGACTACACCTTCGCGGCGGTAGCTGCCGAGCGCTCCGGCGAACGCGGTCGTGATCCCGCCGGCGTCCGCCTGCTGCCAGCCGCGGCTGTCGAGCAGGAACTCGTTCGCCCGAAAGGGCGCGGAGAGCTCCTTGATCCCGTCTGTCGGCAGTGAGCCGTGCGCGGAGTCGGGGCGCCGCTCGGCCGGATTGGCAGGCTTCGCCCGGCCACGAGCGTGCGCACGAGCCTCGTCCTGGACCTGCTGTTCGTGCGCGAGCAAGGCCGCCTTCTCCGGCGGAAGCCCGCCCTCTCGCGAGGCCGCGCTTCCTCCGACTCCGACCGCGGCTGCGACGGCCAGGAGCGACAAGCCTCCGGTGACCGCGGCCCGCCGCATCAGTTCTTCCAGGAGATGTCGCTCGACCAGCGGAGCGGCTGCGCCGTGCTCGAGTGCGAGTTGAGGGCGCGGTAGAGCTGCGACCAGGCCTCGTCTGCGGTGTTGTCGACGCCTGGGCACGCGGTGCCGAGATCAAGGCAAGCCTGGTGCTGCGCGAGCGAGCCCCGAAAGTCCATCCGGACTTCCTGCGTCGCGACCGCCCAGACGTTGATCCGCTCCCACTGCGCAGCCTGCGTTCCGAGCTCGTTGTAGATCTCGGGCATCGGCCAGGCAGCCGGATTGCCCCACGAGACGTACCAGATGTCCTCGTAGTCCCAGCCGCCGTTGCACGAACCCGCAGGTGGGCAACCGGCGGCGTCGCCGAAGTTGAGGTAGAGCCAGCTGTTGGCCGAGTCGTATCCGTCGACCCACGCGCGTGTGACCGAGGGTGGATTCCAGTCCAGCTCGCTGTCGAGCCCGCCGACCGCGGCGACCTGTGCGGCGATGCAGCAGTTCGCGCGGTAGTAGCCGTTGACCGAGTCGACGAGATTGGCCCACGCCGTACCGTGACCGAAGGAGACATGCGAGCCGTGGTTCGTGGTGCCGACGACGATGCGGAGTGTCGAGTCCACCGGTGAGCACGACCAGTACCCGTTGCCGTACTCCTGGGCGACGCGGCGGATCCCGGCGATCGAGAGGAAGCGGCCGCTGAAGATCAACGAGCCGTAGCCGGCATCCGTGTGCGCGGGATCGCCGAAATCCAGGATCACTCCCGCATCACGTGGGCGCGTCCCCTCGAACACGGCCGTGCCGAGGGCGCAGCCGAGGTCGAACCAGCGCGCCGGGTCGGGATTGCTGACGTACCGGCTGATCGAGCGAAGCGGCGCGGCCCTGACCGACGGCACCAAGCCGACGAGTACGGCAAACGTCACCAGCATGAGTGCGAGCAGACGTTGTCTGAATTGCATACAGAAAGCCTGCCGGCACGGCCGGACGCAAGCCGCCCGTTGTGACCGCCCCGTGACGGCCCGTCACGAAGTCGTCACGAAGTCGTCACGAAGAGCGCGCGATCCAAACAGTGTCCTCGCCGCCGCGAGGCGGAGTGCGATCGAACCAGCCGTAACACGCCTCGACCTCGAACCCCGCACGCTCCAGCAAAGCCCGCCATTCGCGCGGCGACAGCCACGCCAGCGACATCGTCGTCTCGCCGGCCTCGCCCTTCACAGAGAGCGTCAAGGTTCGCGTGCCCACGTCCCAGTGGGCCCGCTCGTAGATGCCAGGCTCGCGTTCGAGCCAGCGACCATGCGTGTCCGCGATGTCGTCCGGCGCGGGCCTGAAGACGTCGAAGACGAGGCGTCCACCCGGCAGCAGCAGTCGTCCGGCCGCGCACAGAGCCCGCAAGCGCTCGTCGTCGTCCCGCAGATGGAGGTATGACCGAAATGGGCAGATGACGAGCTCCACGCGCTCCTCCAGCGGCGGATCGCGGAGGTCCCCTAGGCGCAGGTCGAGCAGGTCGCCCACGCCGGCCGCCTCCGCGCGCTCGCGACACACTTCGAGCATCCCGGGCGACGAGTCCACCCCGATGACCCGGATGCCGTCCGCCGCGATCGGCACGGCGATGCGCCCAGTCCCGACGCCGAGCTCGACGATCGGCCCTTCGGCGCGGCGCGCTTCCTCGAGATAGAACGCCACGTCCTCGACCACGCTGCGGCTCCACTCGTCGTAGACCCGAGCAATCGCGTCGTAACCGGCTACGACGGTTTTCTGGTCACCCATACGAACTCTCGGCTCTCCTCGCCGAACGGGCTGCGATCGAACCAGCCGTAGAGGGCCTCGATCTCGAGGCCCGCGGCGTCGATCAACCCTTCCCATTCGGAGCGCGTCAGCCACCAGATCGACGTCTGCATGCGGTGACTGCCCTTCCAGGCCTTGATGTCGATCCGGTTGTCCGGGGGGACGTGGTGGGCGACGGCGCGGATCTCGCTGCCCTCGTTGTGCGGCTGCTCCTGATCGTGCGCCTCGACCGCAAACCATGGATTGAAGGCGAACGCGTTCCAGGCGAACCGGCCCCCCGGCTTGAGCGACGAGGCTACCCGCTCGAACACCTGCCGGCGGTCGGCCCACGTCGGCAGATGGAGGAGCGAGCGGAACGGGCTGTAGATCAGGCCGGCCGGCTCGTCGAGCTCGAACTCGCGCATATCCTGCTCGCGCAGATCCAACTCGACGCCTGCCTCCCCGGCGCGTTCGCGCGCCACCGCGAGCATCTCCGCCGAGAGGTCGATCCCGACCACTTTTCGCCCCGTCTCTTGCGCCACCGGAATCGCGACGCGGCCGTTCCCGACCCCGAGCTCGACGAGTGGCCCGTCGGTCTCCCGCGCGAGCTCGACGTAGAACGGAACGTCCTCGGTCATATGCGACGCCCACTCGTCGTAGAAGGCGGCGAACGCGTCGTATTCGCTCATTTGAGCCGATGCTACAGTCGCCGCGTGGACTGGAAGGCCTATGAAATCGAGGCTGATCAGGCGTTTGAGGCCGCTGCGTCCCCCGATGAACTCGAGGCTACGAACATCAAGTACCTGGGTCGAAAGAGCCCGCTGAAGCTTGCGCTTCGGGAGGTCCGCGACAGAGAGACCGGCAAAGAACTAAACGAAATTCGCACTCGCCTCGAAGCTGCGCGAGATGCAGCCATTGGGCGCATTTCCAGCGCTGAGCTCGAGCGGAAGCTTGCGGTGGAGGCGTTCGACGTCACGCTCCCGGGCGAGCGTCCGCGCCGCGGCCACCTCCACCTGATCACCCAGATCCGCCGCGAGGTCGAGGACATCTTCCTCGGGATGGGCTACGAGATCGCCGACGGTCGCGAGGTCGAGACCGCGCACTACCTCTTCGACATGCTCAACATGCCGCCGGGCCATCCGACTCGCTCGCCGCTCCACACCTTCTACCTGAACGGCGACGTCGTCCTGCGGACCGAGACCTCTCCGGAGCAGATCCACTCGATGGAGCGTCGCAAGCCGCCCGTGTACATGGTCACGCTCGGCCGCTGCTATCGGCGCGACACGCCCGACCCGACCCACTACCCGATCTTCCACCAGGTCGAGGGGCTTGCCGTCGACCGCGGGATCACGCTCGCCGACCTGAAGGGAACGCTCTTGCACCTGCTCCGCCAGCTCTTCGGCGAGGCGCGCGAGGCGCGCTTCTCGACCTCCTTCTTCCCCTTCACCGAGCCCTCGATCGAGACCTTCACGTCGTGCTTTCTCTGCGACGGCAGCGGCTGCCGCGTCTGCAGGTTCTCCGGCTGGATCGAGATCGGCGGCGCCGGCCTCGTCGATCCGAACGTACTCGAAGCGGTCGGCTACGACCCGGAGGAGTACTCCGGCTTCGCGTTCGGCTGGGGACTCGAGCGGATGGCGTTCCTGCGGCACGGGCTGAAGGACATCCGCGATCTCTGGCGCAACGATCTGCGTCTCCTGGAGCAGTTCTGATGCGCGTCCCGCTGAACTGGCTCCGCGAGTACGTGGCCCTGAACGTGGCGGTCGACGAGCTCGTCGAGCGGCTGACCATCTCGACCTGTGAGGTCGAGCGGGTCGTCCGGCGCGGGGTCGTGGACGAGGATGGCAACTTCGGCCTCTACCTCGTCGGACGTGTCCTCGAAGCCGCCAAGCATCCGAACGCCGACCGGCTCCAGCTCTGCCAGGTGGACGTGGGGGAGGGCGGTCCGCGCCAGATCGTCTGCGGCGCCTGGAACTTCGGCGCCGGTGCGACCGTTGCCGTCGCGCTGCCGGGCGCCCTCCTGCCCGGCGGCCAGAAGCTAGAGGAGGCGAAGCTCCGCGGCGAGAAGTCATCCGGGATGATTCTCTCCGAGCAGGAGCTCGAGCTCGGGCACGACCACACGGGGATCCTCGTCCTCGACGATGGGCCTGAGCCGGGCACCCCGCTCGCAGACGTGCTCCCGCTGGGCGAGGACGTGCTCGAGATCGAGACGACGCCGAACCGCCCGGACCTGCTCTCGATCTACGGCATGGCCCGCGAGGTCTCGGCGATCTTCGGCACGTCGCTTTCGGACATGCCTGGGGGTCAGACCCCGGGACAGGTCCCAAACGAGGAGCAAGTGGACGTGAAGATCGAGGATCTGGAGCGCTGCCCGCGCTACATCGGGCGCACCTTCCGCGACGTTCGGATCGGCGAATCGCCGCAGTGGCTGAAGGCGCGCCTCGTCGCCGCCGGCATGCGGCCGATCTCGAATGTCGTCGACGTGACGAACTACGTCATGCACGCGCTCGGGAGCCCCCTCCACGCCTTCGACCAGAAGAAACTCACGGAGGGGCGAATCGTCGTTCGCCGCGCCCGGCCGAAGGAGGAGATCAGGACGCTCGACGGAACGACCCGCGTCCTGACCGAGGAGGATCTCGTGATCGCCGACGCCGAGGACGCGGTCGCGATCGCGGGAGTGATGGGCTCGGAGCACTCGGAGGTGGACGAGTCCACGACCGACGTCCTGCTCGAGGCCGCCAACTTCGAGCCGATCGGCATCCTCCGGACCTCCGAGCGGCTGGGAATGCGATCAGAGGCGTCCGGCCGCTGGGAGAAGGGCATCGATCCGTACCTCGCCGAGCAGGCGGCGAACCTCGCGACGGAGCTCTTCGTCGAGCTGGCGAGAGCCCGCTGGGTCGGTCACACGGACGTCCGAAGCGAGGTGCCGGCGCCGCCGGTCGTACACCTACGGCCGGAGCGGACGAACAAACTGCTGGGCCTGGAGGTTCCGGCTGACGAGCAGCGCGAGATCCTCGAGCGGCTCGGCTTCGAGGTCGCCGACGACTGGACGGTGATCGTGCCGACGTGGCGCGCCCGCGACGTCACGCGCGAGGTCGATCTGATCGAAGAGGTCGCGCGGATGCGGCTGGAGCAGGTGCCGTTCACGCTGCCCGCCCGCCGCGAGATGTTCGGACGGATGACCAGGGAGCAGCGGCTGCGGCGGCTGCTGGAGGACGTGCTCGTCGGCGCGGGCTTCGACGAGGTCTACACGCCGAGCCTCGTCGCCGACGACCCCGATCCGAACGCGCTGCGCATTCCGCAGCCGCAGTCCGAGGAGATGGCCGTGTTGCGGACGACGTTGCTCCCGAGCCTGATCGAGGCGGCGGCCTTCAACCGGTCCGTGGGCGCCGAAGGGCTCGCGCTCTTCGAGATCGCGCGCGTCTACCTGCCCTCGGGCGAAAAGCTCCCGGAGGAGCGCTGGCGTGTCGGCGGCATCGTGGAAGGCGGTTTCGCCCGCGTGAAGGGAGCGGTGGAGGCGATTCACGAGGCGCTCAAGATCCAGCCGCGCTTCGAGCGTGCCGCGGGTGACCTATTCCATCCCGGCAAGACCGCACGGGTCGAGGCCGGCATCGCCGGCGAGCTCCTCCCGACCGCGCTCGAGGGGGAGTGGGGGGCGTTCGAGCTCGACCTGGATACGCTGGGGGAGGGCACCCCGGAGCGGATCGAGTACGACGACGTGATTACCTATCCCGCAATCCGTCAGGACCTGGCCTTCGCCGTTTCCGAGGACGTGGCTGCGGGCGACCTGATCGACGCGGCGAAGGAGGCGGCCGGACGCGAGCTTCGCCAGATGGTCGTCTTCGACGTCTACCACGGCAAGCAGGTGGGCGAGGGCAGGAAGTCGATCGCCTTCTCGGTCGAGTTCCAGTCGCCCGAGCGCACGCTCTCAGACGAGGACGCGGCGGAGCTGCGCAAGAAGATCGTGGACGCGCTCGCGAAGACGTTCGGCGCCGAGCTGCGGGCCTAAGGCGCCCGGCTCAAACCAGCTCGGGGGCGAGGCGCTCGGCCAGCGCTTCGAGGACCTTCGCCTGGATCTGCGGCGAGCGTTCCATCAGCCGCCTGAACGACTGCTCGGTGATCACGAGTGCGTGCACGGGCGAGGTGGCGACGACGGTTGCCGTGCGCGGCGCGCGCGAGACGAGGGCGATCTCGCCGAAGAAGTCGCCCTCGC
The DNA here is from genome assembly GCA_044870105.1 of Gaiellaceae bacterium. Taxonomy (GTDB): domain Bacteria; phylum Actinomycetota; class Thermoleophilia; order Gaiellales; family Gaiellaceae; genus JBKPFU01. The sequence continues at coordinate 22,440 of JBIOYJ010000148.1, forward strand.
CGAGCGTGTTGATCTTGCGGCCGTTCTTCTGCACGTCCGCGGTTCCCTCCAACAGGACGAAGAACTCGCGTCCCCGCTGGCCCTGTCGCGTCATCTCCTTTCCGGAACGCAGGTCGATCTCGTCGGCGAGTTGCGCGACGTCGTCGAGCTCACGCTTGGAGCAGCGCGAGAACAGCGGCACCCTCTTGATCAGCTCGACCTTCTGATTGCGCCGCAAGCGCACGGCGCGAGTCTAGGGAATCCGGTTCTCCCTTTCTGCCCGTACTACAGCTAACGTGACGTCGCTGCCAGCTCGTTAAGGGGGTCTTACCGTTGTCGAAACTGCAACGTCTGCTGCTTCCTGGAGCGCTCGCAGCGCTCGCGGTCGGCCTGCCCGGCGCCGGAGCCGGCAGGACGGTCGGACCCATCCTGAACGCCGAGGTCGGGTCGGCCGGGGCTCCCGAGGCTTTTCGCATCGTCCTCACGGATGCGGCAACCGGTGCTCGCGTGACGCACGTCGACCCCGGCACCTACACGATCAGCGTGCGCGATTTCGCGACGATGCACAACTTCCATCTCTCCGGCCGGGGCGTCAACCAGACGACCGAGGTCGAGACGACGTCGACGGCGACCTGGACGGTCACGTTCGGGAACGGCACGTACACGTACGTCTGCGACGCGCACCCTACGCAGATGCGGGGCTCGTTCACCTCGGGCGTGGTGCCGGTCGTCCCGCGCCTCAACGGGCGCGTCGGTCCGGGACGGGTGATCTCGCTGCGGACCGCGAGCGGCTCCCGCGTGACGAGGCTCCGGGCGGGGCGCTATCGCGTCGTCGTCTCGGACCGGACCAAAACCGACAACTTCCACCTGTTCGGAGCCGGCGTGAACCGCAAGACGGGAGTCAGGTTCCGCGGCCGCGCCAGCTGGCTCGTCACCTTCACGCGCGGCACGTACAGGTACCGCTCCGACGCGCACAGGCGGCTGAGCGGCCGCTTCGCCGTCGTTCCCGCAACCACGTAGCTACGCCGTTCGGCGGGCGGGTTTGGTCAAACCCGCCTCCGGCCCGCCGGCGGCACGGATGTCCGCCTGCCGCTCGAGCTCGGCGTTCAACTCCGCACCGAGGAGCAGCGCGAGCGACGAGTAGTACAGCCAAAGCAGCAGGATGATCGCCCCGGCGAGCGAGCCGTAGGTCTTGTCGTACGAGCTCGAGAAGCTCGTGTACAAGGCGAACAGCCCCGAAAGGGCGAGCCAGAGCAGCGCGCCGAGCAGCGAACCGGGCGTGATCCACTTCCAGTCGCGCTGGTCCTTGTTCGGGGCGAGGTAGTAGACGAGAGCGAAGAAGAACAGGACGGCCGCGAACGCGAGCGGCCAGCGCAGGATGCCCCAGACGAGGTCGAAGGCCGTGCCGAGGCTGGCCTTGTCGGCGATCGCCTCGCCGAGCGGGCCCCCGAACACGATCAGGATGAACAGGCCCGCCGTCGTGATCCCCGTCGCCACGACCAGCACGAGCGCGGTCAGCCGCACCTTCCAGAACGGCCGCGTCTCCAGTCGGTCGTACGCGCGGTTGACCGCCTTCATGACCGCCGCCGTCGCGCCGCTCGCCGCCCACAGCGCGCCGATCAGCCCGACGAGGAAGGCGATCGTCGACGCGGCCGGCCGCCCGGCGGAGCTCTTCTTCGCCAGGTCGATCGCGTCCAGCACCGCTCCCGGGGCGACCGCCCCGAGCAGGTCCTTCAACGACTCGTACGTGTCGGACCCGAACAGTCCGAGCAGGCCGATCAAGAGGATCACGGATGGAAAGAAGGCAAGCAACGCGCTGTAGGCGACCTGCTGGGCGAGGCCCAGACAGTCGTGCTCGATGAACCGTTTGACCGTCCGCTTGAGGGCGTCCAGCCACTCCCCCGCGGCGAGCCTGTGCGGCCCGGACGGGACATGCCCCGTCTCGGCGCCGACGCGCTCAGTCGCGGTCGACAAAGGCGAACGGGCCGAACTTGGCCTTCGTCCGGCCTTCGCGGCTTTTCCGCATCAGCAGCCGCGCGGTGGCGCCGATCCCGCCGGCCAGGATGAAGCCCGCGCCGAGCGCACCCGCGGCGACGAGCGGCAGCTTCCCGCGCAGCTTGCCGGCGATGTCCGCTGCCTCTCCGATCTCGTCGCGCAGATCGTTGACGGCGTCGGCAAGCTGGTTTCGCTCTTCGTCGATGTTGTGGCGGACCTGTGCCGCCGTGCGTCCGTCACGTCCGGGCATCGGCCTTCAGCGCCTCCGACGTTCGTTTTGCTTCCTCGATCGCCTGCTCCGGGACCGGTGGGGTTCCCTTGCGGATCGACGTGAGCGCGAGCACTCCGAGGATCCCTGCGATCAAGAGCAGGGAGCCGCTCACGATCAGGAGCCCCGCCCAAGTCGGCATCGCCGTCGCGAGCGCGGCGGCGGCCGTTGCGAACGCAAAGCCGAGGAAGAAGAGCAGGAAGACTGCTGCGGCGAGGCCGAATCCGATGCCGAGCCCGAGCTTCGCGATCTTGCCCTTGACCTCGGTCGCCGCCAGCTCGAGCTCGAGGCGAACGAGCGCGCTGGCGTGCTCGGCCACCTGCTTCGCGGCCGCGCCCAGGCCAGAGTTCCGGTGCGTCCGTTCTTCAGTCGCGTGGGTGGGCATGTCCTCTCCAGTCGATCACCTTGGCGAGCACGATGCCGACCGCGAGCGCCGCGCCGGCGACGAGGAGCGGGTTGGGGCCTCGGCCCTTCCGGCGACGCTTCTTCGGCTTCGGGCGAGTACCCAGCTGCGGTGAGGTCGGCGCGAGCGGCTCGCGGGCCGGTTGCTGGTTCGTGGGCGCCGGCGCCTGCCCCTTGGCTCGCGCCGCGATCAGGCTCGGCTTCAGCTTGCGCAGGAACTCGGCGTCTTCGCCGAGCGGCGCGACGAGCTTCGCCGCCAGGCCGTTGCCGGACGCGCCGCGCTGCGCCAGCTGCTCGAGCCGGTCGGCGGCGCGGTCGAGGAGACGATCGGCCGCTGTCATCGCTTCGCCGGCGGCTCCTCGCCGGTGCTGAGGCGCCAGATCGCGCCCGCCGCGCGCGTCGCCGCGA
>JBIOYJ010000149.1:0-4056 GCA_044870105.1 Gaiellaceae bacterium
GACTGAGACCGCCCTCGTCGTCGAGGTGCCCGAGGCGCAAGAGCTCTACGACAGGTGGATCGGCGAGTGGGACCCACCTCCGGGCGCGCCAGTGCACGTGACGCTGTTGATCCCCTTCGGGCCGGTGGACGAGTTTCGGGACGAACTGCGGGCGCTGTTTGCGCAAGCGGCGCCGTTCTCGTTCCGGCTCGAACGCGTCGAGCGCTTTCCCGAGACCACCTGGCTCGCTCCGGATCCCGCGAAGCCCTTCATCGCGCTGACGGAGGCGCTGTTTGAACGGTTCCCCGACTACCCGCCCTACGAGGGCATCCACGACGAGATCGTCCCGCACCTGACGATCGTGAGCCGCGCGGCTCCCCAGGTGCTGGCCCGGGCCGAGGCGGAGCTCGCGCCCGTCTTGCCGATCGAGGCTCGGGCCGAAAAGGTCCTGGCGCTGGAAAAGCGAGCCGACGGGGTCTGGCGGCGCCGGGAGGTCTTCCGGCTCGGGACCTAGAATCCAGGCCGTGAACCGCCTGCCGACGGTGTTCGCCGGCCTGGACCGGCCGGAGGGATGGGCGCCGACGCGCGGGCGGACACGGCCGGAGCGGCTCGACGCGTCGTTGAGCACGCTGACCGGCGTCGGTCCCGCCTTTCAACGGAAGCTGGCGAACCTCGGCCTGCGGAGAGTCCGCGACCTCCTCGAGCATCGCCCCCGGAGCTATCAGCGCGCGGTGGGGGAGACGCGCATCGCCGACCTGTTCGGCGAGGACGAAGCGGTGGTATCCGGCGAGGTTCGGCGGGTCAGCGTCCGTCCAACGCGGCGGCGACTCACGGTGGTGAAGGCGACGATCGCCGATGCGAGCGACGAGATCACCGCGGTCTGGTTCAACCAGCCGTGGCTCGCCGAGAAGCTCGCGCCCGGGACGCAGATCCGGCTGCGGGGCCAGTTGAAGCGAAACGAGTTCCACGTGCGCTCGTACGACGTGAACGGCGCGGGCGCGACCGCAGACTTCGCGCCGATCTATCCCGCCAGCGAGGAGGTCCCCTCTGCGCGTCTCCGCGGGCTCGTCGAGCAGGCCCTCCCGTTTGCCCGTGCGTTCGAGGATCCGCTTCCGGCCGAGCTCAAGGAGCGGGAATCGCTGCCGCTCCGCGCCGACGCGCTGGTTGCGCTCCACCGGCCGCACGACGAGGAGGAGGCCGAGCGTGGCCGGCGCCGCCTCGCCTTCGACGAGCTCTTGCTGCTCCAGGTCGGGCTGGCCAGGATTCGGGAGGGCCGGGAGGAGGCGAAGGCGACCTCGCTCGGCGGGCCTGGCAACGTCGTGGGCCGCTACCGCAACATCCTGCCGTTTCGGTTGACCCCCGACCAGGAGCGCGCGATTGCCGAGATCGACGCCGATCTCGCCACGGAGCGGCCGATGCAGCGGCTGATGCAGGGCGACGTCGGCTCGGGCAAGACCGTGGTCGCCCTGTACGCGCTTCTGCGCGCCGTCGAGGCCGGCCGGCAAGGAGCGCTGATGGCGCCGACCGAGACGCTCGCAGAGCAGCACTTCCTCACGATCGAGCCGATCTGCACGGAGCTGGGCGTGCGGGCCGCGCTGCTCACCGGCTCGGTGAAGGGCGTCGTCGAGGACGCGCAGCTCGTCGTCGGGACGCACGCGCTGATCCAGGAGGGGGTCGATCTTCGGGAGCTCGCCGTGGCCGTGGTCGACGAGCAACATCGATTTGGGGTGGAGCAGCGGAAGGCGCTGGTCGAGGGGCGTTCGCCTCACGTCTTGCACATGACTGCGACGCCGATCCCGCGCACGCTCGCGCTAACCGTCTACGGCGACTTGGCGGTGACGGAGATCGCCAAACCTCCGGCCAACCGCAAGCCGATCGTGACGGCCTGGGTGACCGCCGAGAAGAGCTCGGAGGCGTACACCCGCCTGCGCCGCCATCTCGACGAGGGGCGCCAGGCCTATGTGGTCTGCCCGCTGATCGAGGAATCGGAGACTTCGCAGGCGCGCGCCGCAGAGGCCGAAGCCGAACGGCTCAAGCGAGGTGAGCTGCGCGATTACCGGGTCGGGTTGCTCCACGGCCGCCTTCGTCCGGCGGAACGGCGCGATCTGATGGCCCGCTTCAAGGCGCGCGAGCTCGACGTGCTCGTGGCGACGACGGTGATCGAGGTCGGCGTCGACGTTCCGAACGCGACGATCATGATCGTCCAGGAGGCCGATCGCTTCGGTCTCGCCCAGCTGCACCAGCTGCGGGGCCGGGTCGGTCGCGGGGCCGAGCAGTCCTACTGCCTGCTGGTGTCGCGCGCCAAGGAGGAGCTGACGGATTCCGCGCGGGCACGGCTGGAGGCGCTGGTGGCGACGACGGACGGGTTCGAGCTGGCGGAGACCGACCTCGAGATCCGGCGCGAGGGGCAGCTTCTCGGCACGCGCCAATCCGGCTTCTCGGAGTTCAAGTTCACGAGCCTCCGTGCCGACCGACCGCTCCTCGAGCGCGCGCGCGACGAAGCGGAGGCGCTCGTCGAGCACGAGGGCCCGCTGAACGACGAAGTCGATCGCTTCTTCGCAGCCGCGGACGCGGCAGCACTGGCGTGATGCTGAAGCGCCGCCGCCTGCTTCGCGCACTGACCGGCGAGGACGACGACGCCCGTTGGCGTGCAGCGCGGGCGCTGTCCGGAATGCGCGGTCGCGGCCTGCGCAAGCGGCTGGAGGAAATCTTGGCCGAGGATGACAGCCCGCAGGCCCGCGCCGCGGCCGCCTACACGCTCGGCTTCCTCGGCGAGGGCGAGGCCGCGGATGCGCTCGCGCGAGTGCTGGCCGACCTGCACGAAGAGAACGAGGTGCGTGCGTACGCGGCGGAGGCGCTCGGCCATCTCCTCCAATACTCGGTCGTGCTCGTCCACGTCCGGACGACGATCGTGCGCGGCCTGCGCGACCCGTCGGCAGAGGTTCGGTTCTGGAGCGCTTTCGCCGCGGGCGTGTTGGGGCTTCAAGAGTCGAAGCCGACGCTCGAGCACTTGCGCGAGGATGAGGAGCGAATCGACGGTTGGTGGTCGGTGGCCGAGGAGGCCGAATGGGCGCTGCGGCTGTTGGCGGGCGAGGAGAACCCGCCGGTCCCGCAGCGAGTCGACGTGTGAGGATCATTGCCGGAACGCTCCGTCTGCCACGACCGGTCGAGACGTGAGGATCATTGCCGGAACGCGCAAGGGCGCGCGGATCTTTGCCCCGAAGGGACATGACACGCGTCCGACCGCCGACCGTGTTCGCGAAGCGGCGTTCAACCTGATCGGTCCCGTCGTCGAGGGATCCACCGTCCTCGACCTGTACGCGGGCTCCGGAGCGATGGGGCTCGAAGCGCTCTCGCGCGGCGCGGCCTCGGCTGTGTTCGTCGAGTCCGATCGGGACGCGTGTAGGGCGATCGAGCGGAACCTCGACAAGCTGCGCTTTACCGGCGCGACGATCGTGAACCGAGACGCGCTCCAGGCTCTCGCCGCCGAGGCTGCCGCGGGCAGAAGCTACGATCTGGTGCTGGTCGACCCGCCTTATCGCATGTTTTCCTCTCTGCAAACCGGGCTCGCCGCCTACCTTCCAGCCGTCATCGCCGACGATGGGCTGCTCGTGGTGGAGACCGACGCGAAGGAGGAGCCGGAGCTTCCGATCCCGCAGCGGACGAGCCGTCGCTACGGCTCGGCCCGCCTGACCGTCTTCGAACCGTGATCACCGCCATCTATCCGGGCACCTACGACCCCGTCACGAACGGCCACGTCGACGTGATCACCCGCGCGGCCGGCATCTTCGATCGTGTTGTCGTGGGCGTGGTCGGGAACCCGCATCACAAGGCCCCGACGTTCTCGCTCGACGAGCGGGTCGCGTTCCTCGAGGCGGCGCTCGCGGACGCCGTGAACGTCGAGGTCGACCGCTTCTCGGAGCTCGTCGTCGACTTCGCGCGCAAGTGGGACGCGAAGGTGATCGTCAAGGGGCTGCGCGTGATCTCCGACTTCGAGTGGGAGTTCCAGATGAACCACCTGAACCGCACGCTCGCTCCCGACGTCGAGACCGTGTACGTGATGGCGAGCCCGCAGTA
>JBIOYJ010000150.1:0-7147 GCA_044870105.1 Gaiellaceae bacterium
CGCCAATGCAAGCCGGCGGTTCGTCCGGGCCGCTGAGCTCCAAGCGTTCACGACGAACGTGAACGTGCTCGGGCCGCCCGCAGCGACGCCTCCGGCTCCGCCGGCCTCGCCGGCGCCCGCTCCGGCGCCACCGAGGTCAGCGCCAGCGCGGCGCTGTCTGGTGCCGCGGACTAAGGGCATGACCGAACGGCGCGCACGCCGGGCGATCGTCCGCGCGCATTGCCGTGTCGGCAAGATCAGGAGGGTGAAGTCCCGTGCGGCTCGTGCCGGTCGCGTCGTGGCTCAATCGCCGCGCGGCGGCGTCAGGCGCCCCGCCGGGGCACGTGTGAACCTCGTGATCAGCAAGGGGAGGGGCGCATGAACGGCCGGTTCACCGGCTAAGAGAGATCGCGTCTCACCCTCCGAGGGGCCGGCAACAGCCGGCCCCTCGGTTTATTGGCCGCAAACGAACGAGGAGTACTGGAACGAGAGCGCCGCTCGGCTGTTGCGGCTGCCGACCGCGCTTGCCGTAAACCCGTTGCACGTGTTCACGTCGCCGAAGCTCGTGACGAACCCGCCGTGCCTTCCGGCGGTCACGCGTCGCATCATCTTCTTGCCGAGCACGAGCGTGAGCGTCACGGTGACGCGCTCGCCCGGCTCGAACTCCTTACCCCGGATCCGCAGCGGCTGGGTGCTCATCGCCTCGAGCTTGGCCTTTCTCGTCTGGCTCCTCGACCCGTTGTCGCGCGCGACCGTCGCCGCAATGGCGACCGGAACGGCAATCGCCAGCAGCACGACGGCCCCGATCAGGATGCTCTTTCGCATGACCCGCTTATACCCGCCCGCGCCGGTTAGTACGCGATCGCCCCGCGGCCGGATGCCGCGGCGTGGCGCTGCTCGTCCGCGCGATATGACGAGCGAACCAGCGGACCGGAGAAGACGGAGCCAAAGCCGAGTGCCTCGCCCTGCTCGCGGAACCAGCGGAACTATCCGGGTGCACCCAGCGATCGATCTTGGCGTGCTTCGCGCTCGGCTGCAGATACTGCCCGATCGTGACGACGTCGACGCCGTGGGCGCGAAGGTCACGCATCGTCTCCACGACCTCCTCGTTCGTCTCCCCCAGGCCGACGATGATGCCCGACTTCGTCAGCACGGCGTAGTCGGCCAGCTCCTTCGCCCGCCGGAGTAGCCAGAGCGCCTTGTCGTACTCGACCTTCGCGCCGCGCATGCGCTTGTGCAGCCGCCGCACGGTCTCGATGTTGTGGTTGAAGACGTCGGGACGCTCGGCGAGGACGGTCCGCAGAGCCTCCTCCTCGACGCCGAGGAAGTCCGGCGTCAGCACCTCGACAGAAGCGGCGGGCAGCTTGCGCTTCAGCGCGCGGATCGTGGCCGCGTAGTGGCCGGCGCCGCGGTCGGGAAGGTCGTCGCGGTCGACTGAGGTGACGACCACGTGCTTGAGCCTCATCTGCGCGGCGGTCTGGGCCAGCCGCAGCGGCTCCAGCGGGTCGGGCGGGCCGTCGGGCTTGCCGGAGTGCACATAGCAGTACCGGCAGGCTCGCGTGCAGGTATCACCGAGGATCTGGAAGGTTGCCGTTCCCCGTCCCCAGCACTCGGCGATGTTCGGGCAGCGCGCCTCCTCGCAGATCGTGTGCAGCGAGGCGCCGTGAATCAGCTTGCGGACGTCGAAGTACTGCGTGTTCGCGCTCGGCGCGCGAACCTTCATCCACTCGGGCCGACGAGGCCTCTCCGCAACGGGCAGCGACGGTCGCATTGCCCGTCAGTCTAGATGGGGCGAGTTAGGTGCCCTTCCAGGGGTCGAGGTAGACGTCGTCGATCTGGTACGCGGCGCCAGACCCGACCGGGGTGAAGCGGAAGGCCACGGCGCGCGTGCCGATCAGCGACGTGACGTTGCAGAGCAGGAGCTGAACGCGGGGCGAGGGCCGCCAGCTGCCGTCGCCGCTGATCGTGCCGCCGTCGAGGACGGTGAGCACGCCCACGAGGCTCGGGACGATCACGGTCACGCGAAGCGCACCCGAACTCGAGCCGACGTTGCGGGCGAACAGCCGCAGGTGCCAGTCGCCGAGCGCGAAGCACATCGTCCCCGTTGTGGCCGAGCTGCCGGCGGGCAGGAGAAGCGACCGGTTATCGCGCCTGCCGCCCACGAAGTAGGACTCGTTTCCGGAGACGACGCGAGCGCCGCCGCCCAGCGCCCACGGCACCGACCCGTATTCGAAGTTGCCGCCGGGTGTGAGCACGTAGCTGGAGGAGTCGCCCCACGGCATGAACGGCTGCGAGGCGCTGGTGTCGCAATAGCTGGCCGAGCCGGTCGTCAGCAGACCCGCGTTCGCAACGGGAACGCAAAGTGCCGCCGCCGCAACGACCGCCACCATCCAACGTGCCACAGAAGACCTCCGCATCGTCAGCTCTCACTTTGGGCGACGAGCGGCTGGCCGCATCCCTCTAGGGGGTTATTCGGGGCCGCGCCGATCCCTCGATCGAGTGATTCTGCGTGCGCATGGTCGTCCGCGGGGCGCGCCGCGCCGATGGTTAGGGCATGTCGACTGCGGCCGCGACACTGGATCCGGATGCCCAGCGCGTGATCGAGGAGCAGCGCGCGCGGCGGCTCAGCCGCCTGGCGCGCCGCGACCGCTGGTCGCTGCTCGTATCGACCGCGGCCTTCCTCGGCGTCGCGATCGTGCTGCCCTTCCTGATTCCCTCGGACCGGGCGCCCTCGCCGCTGACCGTGATCGTGCTCCTCGGCGCCTATGCCGCCGCGTTCCGGCTCGATTTCGAGATTGCAACCGGCTCTGCGGTGCCCACGCAGCTGTTCCTCGTGCCGATGCTCTTCGTCCTGCCCACCGGCTTCGCGCCGCTTGCGGTCGCGGGCGGGATCCTGCTCGGCAGCGTCATGGACTACGCGCGCGGGGACCTTCACGTCGAGCGTGGGTTCTTCCGCCTCGTGTACGCGTGGCACGCGGTCGGACCGGCGCTCGTGCTCGGGCTCGCGGGGGAAGGGCCGCCCGCGCTCTCGCGCTGGCCGATCTACGTCGGCGCGCTGGCGGCCCAGTTCGCGTTCGACTTCGCGAGCGCCGCTGCGCGAGAGTGGCTCACGCTCGGGGTGCCTCCGAAGATGCAGCTCCGCGCCATGGGCTGGGTGTACGTGATCGACGTCGCCCTCGCGCCGGTGGGCCTTGCCGTCGCATTCGCGAGCTCTCGGTCGGGGGGCGGCGTCGTGCTCGCGCTGCCGCTCGTGGCGCTGCTGGCGGTCTTCTCCAAGGAACGCCGCGTGCGCATCGACCACGAGCTGGAGCTGCGCGATGCCTATCGGGGAACGGCGTACCTCCTCGGAGACGTGGTCGAGGCCGACGACGCGTACACGGGCACGCACAGCCGGGACGTCGTCGAGCTGACGCTCTCGGTGGCGGACGAGCTCGGCCTGCCGCCGCGCGAGCGACGCGACGCCGAGTTTGCCGCGCTACTGCACGACGTCGGCAAGGTCCGGATTCCGAAGGAGATCATCAACAAACCCGGGGCGCTGACGCCCGAGGAGCGCAAGGTGATCGAGACCCACACGGTCGAGGGCGAGCGGATGCTCCACAAGGTCGGGGGGCTGCTGGGGCAGATCGGGCGCATCGTCCGCGCGTGCCACGAGCGCTGGGACGGAAGCGGCTATCCGGACGGGCTCGCGGGCGAGCAGATCCCGCTGGTCGCGCGCATCGTCGCCTGCTGCGACGCTTTCAACGCGATGACGAGCGACCGCTCCTACCGCAAGGCCATGCCCTTGGACGAAGCGCTCGCCGAGCTGCGCCGCGGGAGCGGGACGCAGTTCGACCCGGGCGTGGTCGAGGCCCTGATCGCGACGCTAGGGCTGCCGCGAGAGAGCGTCGTGCACGTGCGCGGGCCCGAGGCCGACGCCGTCGTCGGCGCTTAGCTCCTCGAAGCGAAACTCGAAGGTCTCCTCCAGGGCCGTCGCCGCATGCGGGCGCACCTCGTCCACCGTGACCGGTCTGCCGAGCTCTCGGGCGATGGTCGTGAACTGCGCGTCCTCGAGCCCGCAGGCCGTGATCCAGTCAGTGAACGGCGTCAGGTCGAGATCGACGTTGAGCGCGTACCCGTGCGTCGTGATCCATTTGCTGATGTGCACTCCGATCGACGCGATCTTGCGAGGGGGTCGCTCGAGCCAGATGCCCGTCAGTCCGTCGATCCGCGTCGCCGCGATCCCGAGGGGCGCCAGCGTCCGGATCAGCGCCTCCTCCAGGTCTCGGCAGTACTTCTTCACGTCCTCGCCATGGCGGCTGAGGTCGAGAATCGGGTAGCAGACGAGCTGTCCAGGCCCGTGGTAGGTCGACTTCCCGCCGCGGTCGGTCTCGACGATCTCGACCCCGGCTCCTTCCGGGACGTGCAGCTCGCCCTCCTCGGTACGCCGCCCGAGCGTGATCACCGGCGGGTGCTCGAGCAGGAGCACCGTGTCAGGGACCGCACCTTGCGAGACGGCGCCGGCGAGGGCGCTCTGGAGCTCCCAGGCCTGGCGGTAGGAAACCAGACCGAGGTTCATCAGGTACGCCATGGCTACTGCAGTCTGCCCGTTCGCCCTCCCGCCGCGGGATCGGTAACCACGCAAGCCGTCTTTCGTGGTCAGACGCCATAGATGACGGCCGCGGCGACGTACCCCGCGTACATGGCCACGAGCAGGGCTCCTTCGGGGCGCCCGAGCCTGCCTCGCGCGGCGGCGAGCGTGCACAGCATCCATGTGGCGGCGACGGCAGCCGGCAGGTGCAGGACACGCGTCGCGTGATCGAGGGAGAGCGGCTTTACCAGGGCGATCACGGCGGCATTCAGCGCGATGAAGTGGACAATTGTGCCGAGGAGGTTCCCGAGCGCGACGTCGCTCCGCCCCCGCCGCCCGGCGACCGCGACGCGAGCGACCTCTTCGGCTTCGACGCTCGCGGCGATCGCCGTATTGCCGAGCAGCGTTTGCGAGACGTCGAAACGTGCGACCACACGACGCAGGCCGTCTCCGAGCAGCTCGCCACCGGCGGTCAAGAGGCCGAGTCCTGCCGCGAGGCGCAAAGCCGCCGCACGTCGCCGCATGGGCTGCTCGGGCAAGGGCGCCCCGCCCGCTCGCGCAAGGGTAACGATCACGATCAGGAACCACGTGAGCAGAAGGGCGCCGTCCAGCCGGCTGAGCCGTCCGTCGATCGTCAGCAGGAGGAGCGGAAGGGGCGCGGCGGCGGTGGACAACAGCGCGCGCCGCGACACATCCGCGCGAATCGGTGCGATCAAGCCCGCGAGACCCGCCACCCCGAGGGCCAGGAACGTCGTCCCGCCCAGGAACGTCCCCGCGGCCGCGCCGCCCAGGCCCTTCGCGTTGGCCGCGATACCGGCCACGACGTTCTCGAGCTCGAACCCTGAGAAGACGACGGCAGCAACAAACGGACGGATCCGGAGCCGTGCGGCGGCCGCAAGCAATGCGTCGAGCAGGAGCTCGGCACCCGCGACCACGAGCACGAGCCCGGCCACCAGGAACGCGATGTCTGTCAGCTAGGCGGAGACGAGGCGCCCGCCGGCTCAGCGGTCTGACCGCCCCATTCCTCAGGAGCCACGTCGCGCACGTGCTGGGCGAAGAACCAGATGTGCCCGTCGAGGTCCTCGACCTGGTAGCGACGGTCGCCGTAGGCCTGATCCTCCGGAGCCGCCAGGACGTTTGCGCCGGCAGCTTTCGCGCGCTCGTGATGCGCATCGACGTCTTCGACGTAGGCGTGGACGAAGATGTGACGCGCGCCGCCGGTCTTCTTCGGCGCCTTGTAGTCCCCGCCCGGCGCTCCGATCATCACGACGCCGGCCTCGAGCTCGAGCTCGGCGTGGTTCGCCTTCCCGTCGTCGCCCGTGGAACGAAGCGTTTCGGTGAAGCCGAACGTCTTCGTCAGCCACTCGATCGCTGCGTCCGCGTCCTCGTACGCCAGGTACGGCGTGATCGGCGCGTAGGGCATCAGTACGAGACCTCGTCCCAGGTCTCGAGCTTTTCACGCATGTCGTGCAGGAAGCGACCGGCCAACGCCCCGTCGACCAGGCGGTGGTCGTAGGTCAGGGTAAGGTTCATGATCGGCCGGATCGCGAGCACGTCCTGGCTCCGCTCGTCCTGGACGACCCACGGTCGCTTGACGACGGCGTAGGTCCCGAGGATCGCGGCCTGCGGCTGGCTGATGATCGGCGTCCCGTGGAAGGTGCCGTAGCCGCCGGGATTCGTGATCGTGAACGTCCCGCCCTGGACGTCGTCCGGGAGCAGCTTCTTGTCGCGCGCTCGCTTGGCGACGTCGGCGATCGCGCGCGCCATCCCGAGCAGGTTCAGCCCTTCCGCGTGCTTGACGACCGGGACGATGAGCCCCTTGCCGTCGGCCAGCTCGACCGCGAAGCCGAGGTTGACGTAGCTGCGCGTGACGATCTTGTCGCCACGCAGCTCGCCGTTCAGATACGGGTAGTCCCGCAGCGTCTCGACGGCGGCGCGGGCGATGAACGACAGGAACGTCGGGTTGACTCCGTATGTCGCCTGGTACTCCTTCTTCAGCCTGTTGCGGATCCCGACGACCTTGGACATGTCGACCTCGATCGCGCTCGTGACGTGCGCGGAGGTGTCGAGCGACCGGCGCATGTGCTCCGCGATCCCGCGGCGCATCGGGGTGACCGGCTCGAAGGTCTCGCCCTCCTCTGCCACGGGCGGAGCTGCGGGCTCTGCCGCCTTGGGCGGAGCGGGCGCCGCTGCGGCCGGAGCTGGCGCGGGAGCGGCAGGCGCCGCGGCGGCAGGAGGCGCGGCGGGTGCGGGAGCTTCGGCGGGTGCCGGGGCCTCGGCGGGTGGGGCTGGCGCCGGCGTCTCCGGCTCGGCCGCGGCGCCGGAGTCGATGAAGCCCAGAATGTCCTTCTTCGTGACGCGGCCGCCGGTGCCTGTGCCCGGAACCCTGCTGACGTCGACGCCGTGCTCGGCGGCGATCCGGGCGACGACCGGCGACACGAACGCCTTGCCGTTGCCCGCGGGAGCGGCCTCGACATCGGACTCGGCCGCCACCGGCTGGCTCGCAACCGTCGCCGGCGCCTCGACGGGCTGCGGGGTCGCCTCGGGCTCCGGCTCCGCCTCCTCGGCCACTGGCTCTACCGGCTGCACACTCTCGACCGG
>JBIOYJ010000151.1:0-4667 GCA_044870105.1 Gaiellaceae bacterium
CCGCCGACATCGCCGGCGACGGCGACACCGCACTGGAGCTGCTGAGCGTCAACGCCTACGACATCGCCGTCCTCGACCGCGACATCCCCGGGCCCTCCGGCGACGAGATCGCCGAACGCATCGTCGCTTCCGGCAGCGGCATGCCGATCCTCATGCTCACCGCTGCCGACCGTCTCGACGACAAGGCCACCGGGTTCGGGCTCGGCGCCGACGACTACCTCACCAAGCCGTTCGAACTCCGAGAACTCGTGCTCCGTCTCAGAGCACTCGACCGCAGGCGCGCCCACAACAGGCCGCCTGTGCGAGAGATCGCAGGTCTGCGTCTGGATCCGTTCCGCCGCGAGGTCTACCGCGACGGCCGCTACGTCGCGTTGACCAGGAAGCAGTTCGCAGTGCTCGAAGTCCTCGTCGCTGCCGAAGGCGGCGTCGTCAGCGCCGAAGAACTCCTAGAGCGAGCATGGGATGAGAACGCCGACCCGTTCACCAACGCCGTGCGCATCACCGTCTCGGCACTGCGCAAACGGCTCGGCGGACCCGGGATCATCGCCACCGTGGCCGGCGTCGGCTACCGCATCGACACTCAACCAGACACCGGGCGTGAGGGAGGAGACCGTGGATAGAGCCCCCGGTTTGAGCGTTCGCCTCAAGCTCACCCTCAGCTACGCCGGCTTCCTCATGCTCGCCGGTGCCTTGCTGCTCGCGGCCGTGTGGGTGTTCCTGCTGCGTGATGTGCCCTACGTAGCGGGCCCCGGGGGGGTAATAAGCCGCTCCGTCCTCGCGCGCAACTTCGCTCCGGCGGCAGCCACAGTGTTGGCGTTCCTGCTGGTGTTCGGTCTGCTGGGAGGGTGGATTCTCGCCGGCCGGATGCTCGCCCCGCTGACCCGCATCACGGACGCCACACGCATGGCGGCGAACGGATCGCTCTCCCACCGGATCCAGTTGGACGGCCACAAAGACGAGTTCCGCGAACTCGCCGACGCCTTTGACACGATGCTCGCGCGGCTCGAAGCAGATGTCGCCGAACAGCAGAGATTCGCAGCCAACGCCTCCCACGAGCTTCGCACCCCACTGGCGGTCACGCAGACACTTCTCGACGTGGCCCGCAACGATCCGAACCGCGACAACGGCGAGCTCGTCGACCGCCTCCACGCTGTCAACACCCGAGCGATCGACCTCACCGAAGCACTGCTCCTGCTCAGCCGCGCCGACCAACGGTCCTTCACCCGAGAACACGTCGACCTGTCCCTCATAGCGGAAGAAGCCACTGAAACGTTGCTCCCCCTCGCTGAGAAACGTGGAATCGCCCTCGGGGCCTCCGGCGACATCACCCCGACCATCGGCTCACACGCGCTCCTGCTGCAGATGACGACGAACCTCGTGCACAACGCGATCGTGCACAACCTGCCCGAACAAGGCACCGTGCGGGTCACGACCAGCGTTCACCCCAAGAGTGTGGTGCTCACTGTCGAGAACTCCGGCGAGAAGCTCACTCCACTATTAGCTTCCACGCTTGCTGAGCCGTTTCAGCGCGGCACCAGACGCATACGCACCGACCACGCAGGTGTCGGCCTCGGCCTGGCAATCGTCAAAAGCATCACCCAAGCACACGACGGAACGCTCACCCTCACCCCCCGGGACGAAGGCGGGCTCCGCGTCACGGTGCAACTACCCCCCGCGCCACCGCACACTGGCAGATGACGATCCGGGGAATTGCCGCACGCCCCGAGAGGAATAGTCAAGGCCTGTGGATCAGCGTGTCATGCGGCGGAGTATCCGCAGGTCAGGCGAGTGGAGGTGATGGGACTTGAACCCACGACTTCTACGTTGCGAACGTAGCGCTCTACCGGACTGAGCTACACCCCCGGGAAGGAGCCAGGTTACTCGTCCTGTCTCGGTGGCTCGCTGTTGATCGCGTCCTGCATGCGTGCCATCACGAGCGCGTTGGTGACATCGCCGCGGCTGCGCTCGAGCACGCCGCGCAGGGCGTCGGTGGCGCGACGCAGACCGCCGGTCAGCGCCTCCGGGTAGTCGATGGTCACGAGCTCGCCGTACACGTCGTCCATGATGCCGAGCAGGTTCTCGGCCTCGGCGAGCTCTCCGCGACGCAAGCAGTCGAGCGCCTGCCGTCGGAGCTCGCTCGCCGCCTCGGCGAGACCGTTGAGGTACGCCGGCATCTCGACCCGCAGCTCGTCGGGGCCGGGCAGAGCCTGCCCCGAGACGAACGCGAGCGTGAGGTTCGCCTCGGCGAACTCTTTCTTGGCGTCATGGAGCATGCCCGCGTAGCGAACGTCGGGGTGGCACTCGAGTGCGGCGTCGGCCTCGGCCAGGAACGCGGCTGCCTCCGCGATCAGCTCCCGGGCGGGATAAAACTCTCGTCGCTGCACCGCCCGAATCGCCGACGCGCACGCACGGATCGCGCGACGCGACGCGTTGAGGGTGATCTCGCGAGCGAGGTGCTTCTCCTCGAGGACCTTCCGGGCAGCCTCACCGGCCGCCGAAATCTCTTCGGACCGGTCAGTGGTCACACCGGTGCAGGGCGGCCGCGCTACCTCGCGGCAGCGCGGGGCAGCGAGGAGCCCTCAGGCGAGAGCGGCGCGAGCTCGGGTCGCGGCGGCACCTTCGGGTGAGCCAGCGGCCGGGTCGACCGCGGGGCGGGAGGCCACGTGTCGATGTCCTTTTGCAGGGCCGCCAAGGAGCCTCGCTTCTTGAACTGGACGAGCATGACCACGTAGACGGCGAGCAGCACGTCGGTCAGCACCTGGACGATCAACAGGATCGGGCTGCCGAGGACCAGGGCGAGCAGAAGACTCGCAATGGCACCTCCGGCCAGGATGATCAGGACGTCCCGACGGCGCTTCTGGGCCGGGGTCATCGGCGCCGCAGCGCCGGAGGCGATCGGCCGGTTCGCGGCCCGGTTCGAGCGCGGGCCCCTGGAGGGGTGCCCCGCCGGCCCCGGAGGCCGAATGGAGCCGAAGCGTGGCATGGGCACCGCATCCAGTGATCGGCCGGGCCGGCCGCGCTTCCCCGAGAGTGCGTTGAGCTGAGACGTGAAGTCGCCCACCGAGCCCCGCCGCCGGCTCTCGGAGCGGGACCGCAGCACCGGGGGCACGAGGACCGCCGCCCAGAGCACCGCGAGAATCAGTAGGACCGGGATCGCCAAGGGTTCTCCGCCGCTTTTCGGGGGCTCGTCGAAACGCTAATGACGCACGACGGGCAAAGGGTGGACCTTCAACCGAAACCAACCGCCTGGTGCGCCGGGCACCCTAGCGGACCCATCCCCCGTCGGGTCAACCCCTCCCGATTTGTCCAGGGTCAGACGCCGACGGAATTGCGACAAACCCGGTCAGATATCCAGGTCGTCGTCGAAGGCCGGCGGTCGGCGCCAGGTGCCGGAGCGCCCGCCCGTCTTCTCCCAGAGCGCGAGGTCGCCGACCGTCATCGTCCGGTCACCCGACTTGCACATGTCGTAAATCGTGAGCGCGGCGACGGCGCACGCGGTCAGCGCCTCCATCTCGACGCCGGTGCGGTCGACCGTGTCGACCTGGGTCTCGACCTCCACGTGGCTGTCCTCGATGCGGAAGTTCACGAACACCGACCCGACCAGCAACGGGTGACACAGCGGCAGCAGGTTCGGCGTCTGCTTGGCGGCTTGAATGCCGGCGACGCGCGCCACCGCGAGCACGTCGCCTTTGGAGATGGCACCGGCGGCGATCTTGGACACGGTCTCGGACTGCATGTTCACCCGGCACCGCGCGACCGCCCGCCGGTGCGTCGCTTCCTTGGAGCTGACGTCGACCATGCGGGCCCGCCCCAGCGGGTCCAAGTGGGTGAACTCGGATGCCGACACAATGTCTCCCTTGGCCGCCGTCGCCGCCCGCGAGTGTAGGGGTCGGGCCCGATCCCGTCGCCGGGCGGATCCACGGTCCTTCAGCCGCCGATCTGGCTCATCGACCGCCCCGGCCGCACGAAGTTCACCTGGCCGATGCGGTGGCCGGCCCACTTCGTGCCGACGGCCGATTGGATGAGCGCGGCGAGGTCCTCGTCGGAGCCGCCCGAGCGGATCACCGCTCGGAGGTCGAACTCCTCCAGCGCGAACAGGCACGTGCGGAACTTGCCCTCGGCCGTGACCCGCACACGGTCGCAGTGGTCGCAGAACGGCTCGGTGACGCTCGGAATGACGCCGACGTCGCCACCGCCGTCGCGGTAGCGGTAACGGGTGGCGGGCTCGGCTTCACCGTCGGTGGGCTGGGGTTCGAGGGGGAAGGCGGCGTCGACGCGGTCGAGGATCTCCTGGGCCGGGACGACCTGGTCCATGCTCCAGGCGCCCTCGGCGTCGAGGGGCATGAACTCGATGAAGCGGAGGCCGACGCCCTTGGCGCGCCCGAAGGCGGCGAGGTCGACGACTTCGTCGTCGTTCACGCCGCGGATCACGACGCAGTTGACCTTGACCGGATCGAGCCCGGCGTCGAGCGCGGCGTCGATGCCGGCGAGGACCCGATCGAGATCGTCGCGACGGGTCAGGGCGGTGAACGTGTCGTGCCGGAGCGAGTCGAGCGAGACGTTGATGCGACGCAGCCCGGCGGCGGCGAGGTCGTGTGCCATCTCGGGCAGCTTCACCCCGTTGCTCGTGAGCGCGAGGTCGAGGTCGAACGGCGCGAGCATCGCGA
>JBIOYJ010000152.1:0-6754 GCA_044870105.1 Gaiellaceae bacterium
ACATCACCGAGGGCAAACGCGGGGTTCCGCTGACGCTCCGCGTCGCGGTCGTCGACGCCTCGACGTGCAAGCCGATCAAGGGCGCCGCGGTCGATATCTGGCACTGCGACGCGGCCGGCGCGTATTCGGGCGTCGGCGGCCTCAGGAACCGCACCTTCCTGCGGGGAGTCCAGCGGACGAACGCGCAGGGGCTCGCCGTCTTCCAGACGATCTATCCGGGCTACTACCAGGGGCGGACCGTCCACATCCACGTCAAGGTGCATCTGGGCGGCAACGTCATCCACACCGGACAGCTCTATTTCTCCGATGCGGTGACCGACGCCGTCTTCCGCCGCGCGCCCTACGGCAGGCGGCCGCGGCGCACGACGCGGAACGCGAACGACGCCGTCTACCGCAACGGGGGTCGGAAGTCGCTGCTGCGGCTGCGCAAGACCCGTACCGGTTACGTGGGCGCGATCACGATGGGCACACACCGCTAGCGGCGAGCCGCCGCTCGAGGTTTGCCTTTACTTCCGGCCACTCGTCGTCCGTGATCGCGTAGTACGCCGAGTCGCGGATCTCGTCCGGGCCGAGCACGACGTGCTTGCGGAAGATCCCCTCGAACCTCGCCGGCAGCGCCTCGAGCGCGCGGCGCGAGTATTCGTTGCGCGCGTCGGTCTTGAACTCGACCCGCATGCACCCGAGCGCCTCGAACGCGCGCGTGAGCATCAGCAGCTTCGCCTCCACGTTCGCGCCCGTCCGCCACATCGAGGGCTCGAGCCAGGTGTAGCCGATCTCGAGACCGCGGTCGGCCTGGCGCAGCGTCATGTAACGCGTGCTGCCGACGATCCTTTCCGTCGCCCGCTCCACGGTCGCGAACGGCGCTTCCTCACCCCGCTCGGCTGCTGCAAGCGTCCGCTCGAACCAGCGCTCGAAGGCGTCCGGGACGCCGACGAGGTCGAGCCGCGTCCAGCGCCAGATCTCGGGATCGGCGGCCGCCTCGCGCAGCCCTTTCTCGTGCTCAGGGGCGAGCGGCTCCAGCACGACGAGCCGCCCCTCGAGCCGCTCCGCGAGCCCCGGCCAGGTCATCGATCGGAACGACGGTAGACGAACCGCACCGCGGTCCAGTCATCGTCGATCGCGCAGCTCTTGTTGTCGACGAGACCGGACTCGAGCCCCAGGCGCTGCACCTCCTCGAAGGAGAGGTCGCTGTCGATCTCGGACGCCTTCTTCGGGTACGCGATCCAGAGGCCGTCCGCCGGATCGAGGGTGCCCTTCAAGTCCTTGAACCGTCGCTCCAGCTGCGCGCTCGTAGTGGTGAAGAAGAGGAGGACGTTCGCCCCGGGCTTCGCGCCGAGCTTGTGCGTCAGCGGCGTCGTCGAGTAGTCGCGTTCGGGCATTCGTTAAATGGTCGTAAGGATTGCGGGCTGCGGCTTGCGCGGGGGTGGGGTCACGCGTCTAGCGTGACGACAGGTGTCCGACATGTTCCACATCCTGACGATCACGACGCTGCTTGCGTCCGCGTGGCTCGTCTCGCGCACGGCCGCTTTTGTGGCCCGCAAGGTGCTCGCGTGGCACGACCGCCGCAACGAGGCTGCCGCCGCGACCGTGGCGCTGAAGATCGCCAACGTCAAGCGACGCGAGACGACGGTCGCGGTCATCCGCGCCGCGATCGCCTACGCGGCGTTCGCAGTCGCAGCCGTGCTATCCGTGGCGCAGGTGACCGGCGGGTTGGACCGTCTCTCGACGCTGGCGGGAGCTTCGTTCGTGCTGATCCTGGCGGGCTTCGCGGTGCAGCGCGTGCTGATGGACGTCATCGCCGGGCTGATGATGTTCGTCGAGCAGTGGTACCAGGTCGGCGACACGATCGCGATTCCGACGCTCGAGCTCCAGGGCGTGGTCGAGGACGTCTCGCTACGCCGGACGAAGCTGCGCACGCTCGACGGCGAGACGATCCAGGTCTCGAACTCGCAAATCCCGGCCGTGCGCGTGCTTCCGACCGGCGTGAAGGAGCTGGCGCTCGAGCTCTTCGTCCACAACCGCGAGCTCGGCGAGCGGCTCGCCTTCGGGCTTCAGTCGATCCTGCCCGAGGGACCGACGACGTTCGTGAAGCGGCCGTGGATCGACGAAGTCGAGGAGTTGTCCGAAACGCTCGTCCGCATTCGCATGCGCGCGACGGTGGCTCCCGGGCGCGAGTGGCTCGTCGAGGGCTTTGTCTCCGACCTGATGAAGGAGCGGGCCGAGCCGGGGTTGATCGTGCACGGACCCGTCGTGCTGGCGGTGGACGAGCAGGCCGCCCGCAGCTTCGCTCGCGCGAGTGCCGCGACCCGCTGGACCGCCCGGCCAGAACCTAGCCCAACCGGGTAGCCCACGCTTCCAGCAGCTCCGCCTCCCGCACCGGCGCGAGACCCGCGTCCGTCGTCTCGGCCTGCTCGAGGGTACCGCGGACCGTCTCGATCAGCGGCCTGAACGTAAGCCCGGACTCGATCGCCCGGGCGACGTTCACGTCATGGAAGCCGATGTACTCGTTACCCGGAATCCAGAGAGGGAATTCCAAGAAACTGTCGATGCCGTGCTCGACGAGGAATGGGTCCTGAACCCACACGAACCGGGCGTTGGAGCCGGCAACTTCGCGGCAGGCGTCCACGAACTCGGCCCACGACACGCCCTGGTTCGCGGCGTTGTAGGCTCCGGCTCGTGTCTGCTCGCAGAGACGGACCATCCAATCTCCGAGATCCCGCACGTCGACGAACTGAAGCCGGCGTTCGGGCGGAGCCGGCACGATCACGTCGCCGCCGCGGGCGATCCGGTGAGGCCAGTAGGTGAAGCGGCCCGTCGGATCGTGCGGACCGACGATGAAGCCCGGCCGGACGATGATGGCGCGGTCTCCAAGTGAATCGCGCACGGCTTCCTCGCAGAGCACTTTGAGTGCGCCGTAGTTCGCGCGGTCTTCGCGTATCTCGTCGGCGGAGTATTCGCCGAGGCCGCGCAGTTCGTCGTCCTCCTCCGGGGAACGACTGAAGTCCGCATAGACGGCAATGGTCGAGACGAAGAGATAGAAGCCGACCGATTCACGCAGCAGCTCAGCGGACGCCTTCACGATCCGCGGCACGTAGCCGCTCGGATCGATCACGGCATCCCACTTGCGGCCTCGGAGCGCAGAGAGGTCGCCGTCGCGGTCGCCGCGCACCTTCTCGGCCTC
The DNA here is from genome assembly GCA_044870105.1 of Gaiellaceae bacterium. Classification (GTDB taxonomy): domain Bacteria; phylum Actinomycetota; class Thermoleophilia; order Gaiellales; family Gaiellaceae; genus JBKPFU01. The sequence continues at coordinate 3,182 of JBIOYJ010000152.1, forward strand.
CGGGAACAACTCCGGGTTCGTCTCGCCGCGATTGAACAGCGTGACCTCGTGTCCGCGCTCCAGCGCGGCCTCGACCGCCGCGCGGCCGACGAACTTCGTTCCGCCGAGAACGAGGAGCTTCACAGCTGCGCGAGCTCTTCGAGCAGCCGGTCGACCTCGGCGGCCGTGTTGTAGTGGACGACCCCGGCGCGGACGGCTCCTTCAGGCAGGCCTAGCCGCTGCATCACTTCGACCGCGTAGTAGTTGCCGTGCCAGACGGCGATTCCACGGGCGCCCAGCCGCTCGGCAACCGCCTCAGGCGACAAACCCGCGACGGTGAAGGCGAAGGTCGGCACACGGCCGTCCATCGTGGGAAGGCCGTAGAGGCGACATGTGCCGGGCAGTCCGTCGAGGAAGCGCCGGCCGAGCGAGCGCTCGTGCGCCTGGATCGCCTCCCAGCCGAGCGAATCGACGTAGTCGACGGCCGCCACGAACCCGGCCAGAAGCTCGTGCGCGAGTGTGCCCGTCTCATAGCCGGGCGCGGGGCGGACCTTGTACGGGCGCCACCGCTCGAGCAGCTCGGAGCGCGCGAACGCAAGCCCGAGGTGCGGACCGAAGAGCTTGTAGGGAGAGCAGATGAGCACGTCCGCGCCGACCGAACCGACGTCGATCGGGCCGTGCGGCGCGTAGTGCACGGCGTCGATCCACGCGAGCGCGCCTGCCTCGTGGGCGAGCTCGACCACGTGCTCGACGTCGACCAGCGTTCCGACCGCGTTCGAGGCCCACGGAAAGGCGACCACGCGCGTGCGCTCGCAGACCTGACCGGCGAGATCTTCGAGATCGAGCGTCGTGTCGTCGTGGAGATCCGCGAACCGCACGACCACGCCGGCGTCCGGCGCGAGCTCGAGCCACGGCGCTACGTTCGCGTCGTGATCGAGCCGCGTGACCACGATCTCGTCGCCTTCGGCGAGCTCGCGCGCCGCCGCGCGCGTCATTGCGAAGTTGAGCGTCGTCATGTTCGCGCCGAACACGGTCTCGTCCGGTGAGCAGCCGAGGAAACCGGCCGCAGCCAGGCGAGCGTCCGCCACGAGCGCGTCGGTCTTCCTGCTCGTCTCGAACGTGCCGCCCACGTTTGCGTTCGATTCCCGCAGGTACGTCGCGATCGCGTCGATCACTTCGTCGGGCACCTGCGTTCCGCCCGGCGCATCGAAGAAGGCGAGTTCCCGCTGTAGCGCCGAGAAGCGCGCGCGAACGGCCGCAATATCGAGAGCGACAGTGCTCACGCGCCGCAAGCTACACCCTTGAGTTGCGCGCCCCGACCTGTCTAGACTCGACGGCGATCGGGACAACGGACGAGGGGAGGGCAATCCCGTGGGAGAGGCAATCGCAGTGCCCGCCGAAGGCGTGCATGCAGAGCGTGCACCTGACGCGGTCGTGGCGGCGCGCGACGTCACGAGGCGTTTCGGCAAGGGCGACACGGCCGTCGACGCTCTGCGCGGAGTGACGCTGGACGTGGACAAGGGCAAGCTGACCGCGGTCATGGGCCCTTCGGGGTCAGGCAAGTCGACGCTGATGCACATCATGGCGGCGCTCGACCGGCCAACCTCGGGCGTCGTCTGGGTCGCGGGAACCAAGCTCGGCCGGCTGAGCGACAACGAGATCACGCATCTGCGCCGCAAGCACATCGGCTTCATCTTCCAGTTCTTCAATCTGCTGCCGATGCTGACCGCGGAGGAAAACGTCGTCCTCCCGCTCTCGATCGCCGGCGAGAAGCCCAAGCGCGAGTGGATCGAGCAACTGCTCGAGCAGACGGGGCTGAAGGACCGCCGTGAACACCGGCCGTCCGAGCTCTCCGGGGGCCAGCAGCAGCGCGTCGCGATCGCGCGGGCGCTCGTCTCGAGGCCCACGGTGGTGTTCGCCGACGAGCCGACCGGCAACCTCGACTCGAAGACGAGCGGCGAGATCCTGACCGTGCTGCGGGATTCCGTGGACAGCTACGGCCAGACGACCGTGATGGTCACGCACGATCCCCGAGCCGCCGCAATCGCCGACCGCATTCTCTTCCTCGCCGACGGCCTGATCGTCAAGGACCTCGGCAGCGCCACGGAGCACGACATCATCGTGGCGGTGGAAGAGCTCACGCCCCGGTGATCTCGGTCGCCCTCAGAGGGCTCGCCGGCCGAAAGCTGCGGGCGTCGCTGACTGCGTTCGCGATCATCCTCGGCGTCGCGATGGTGAGCGGCACCTTCGTCCTCACCGACACCATCAAGAGCGCGTTCAACTCCATCTCCACGCAGGCCTACCAGAACAGCGACGCCGTCATCACCGGGAAGGTCGCGTTCAAGAACTCCGAGAGCAGCACCGAAAACGCACCGTCGTTCCCTGCGAGCGTGCTGAAGAAGGCGCGAGGGCTTCCGGACGTCGAGGCGGCCGAGGGCTCCGTTGCGGACGAGGCGAAGTTCGTCGGACACAACGGCAAGGTGATCACGAGCACCGGCGCACCGAACCTGGCCTTCAGCGTCGATCCGAAGTCGGACCAGCGCTTCAACCCGCTGGATCTCGTCTCCGGCTCGTGGCCTACCAGCTCGGATCAAGTGGCTATGGACAGGGCAACCGCGAGCGAGAAGAACTTCAAGGTCGGAGACACGGTCGGAATCGCCACCCAGGGGCCGGTTCGGCCGTTCAGGATCAGCGGGATCGTCAAGTTCTCCGACATCTCGATCGGCGGCGCCACCATCGCCGTCTTCGATACGCCGACGGCGCAGCGTCTGTTCGGCAAGGTCGGTGAATACGACTTCGTCCGGGTCGACGGCAAGGCCGGCGTCAGCACGGCCAAGCTGCTCTCGGAGATCCGCCCCTTGCTGCCGCCGACCGCGCAGGTGAAGAGCGCTACCGAGCAAGCCGACGACGACGCCAGCGAGTCGAGCGGCTTCACCGGCTTCCTGCAGTACTTCCTGCTCGCCTTCGGGGGTGTCGCGCTCTTCGTCGGCAGCTTCGTGATCGCAAACACGCTCTCGATCACGATCGCCCAGCGGATGCGCGAGCTCGCGACGCTGCGCACGCTCGGAGCGACCCGCCGCCAGGTTCGACGCTCCGTGCTGATCGAGTCGCTGATCGTCGGCGTGCTCGCGTCCGTGGCGGGGCTTTTCCTCGGCCTGGCGCTCGCGAAGTTCCTCAACTGGCTGTTTGTCAAGTTCGGAATCGACCTGCCTACGAGCGGGACCGTCTTCAAGACGCGGACGATCATCGTCGCCCTGGTCGTCGGGATCGTCGTCACTCTGCTCGCGAGCATGCGGCCGGCGTTCCGGGCGACGCGGGTGCCTCCGATTGCCGCGGTCCGCGAGGGGGCCGTGCTGCCGCCGTCCCGGCTCGCGCGATTCGGCCTCGTGACGTCGCTAGCGGTGCTGGCGCTCGGCGTAGGGCTGATGATTTACGGCATGTTCGCCGGGGGTCTCCCGGCGGCCACGAGAATCCTGGCGCTCCTGATCGGGATGCTGCTGCTCTTCTTCGGCGTCGCCCTGAACGCCCCGAGGCTGATCACGCCGCTCGCGTACACGCTCGGCTGGCCGGGGACGAAGATCGGCGGCTCCGCCG
>JBIOYJ010000153.1:0-6009 GCA_044870105.1 Gaiellaceae bacterium
CCCCCCCCGCGGCCGGCTAAACCCGGCCGTTGGAGAGGTGCGGTGAGAGCGGGCGTTCACGTCAGTGAGAGCGCGGCCCGCTCGCGCGCCTGGCGCTCGAAGATGCCGAGGAAGAGCTGCGCGACGAACAGGTAGACGACGCCGAGCAGGGCGCACATGGCGACGCCGGGCAGCGGGTTTCCGCCGAGCGCCGCGGCGCGCACAGCCCGGAAGCCCCACGTCGGCGCCAGCACCCACGAGATGTAGTGCACCCAGCCCGGCAGGAGCGAGAGCGGCACGATCGCACCCGTCACGATCCAGACCGGGAACTCGAGCATGTTCGAGAGCGCGTTGGCGTTGCGGTAGAGGACGAAGCTCGATGCGATCACGACGCCCAGCGCGCCGAGCGCGATGACCGCGACGATCACCGTCAGCACGAACCAGAGCGGATGCGCGAGATCGAGCGGGATGCCGAAGACGAGTCGCCCCCAGAGCAGCGTTCCGGTCAGCGAGTAGATCCCGATCGTCGCGGTCGCGATCGTCATCGGAAAAAACTTGGCGAGCAGCGACGGCGGCGCGGCCACGATCGGCTCCAGCGTCCCCTCCCAGCGCTGCCAGCTGATCGCCCCTCCGGAGCCGAAGAGCGTCGAGGTCCAGACCCCCATCAGCCCGGCCGAGAGCGAGGCGTAGAGCAGCGTCCCGGGACGCTGACCGGCCTTGAACAGGTAGTACGCCAGCGTCGCGAAGATCAGCGGCTCGATGATGGCGGTGAAGATGAAGAGACCCGATCGTGTGAGGCCCTTCAGGTAGAACCACCAGCCCGCCCAGGCGAGGCGGGCGCCTGCGATCACGCGTCCTCCTTGACGAGACTGACGTAGGCGTCCTCGAGCGTCGGCTCGCGTGCGGCGACGCGACCGACCTTCACGCCGTCGAGGTAGGCGAGCAGCTCGCGCGTCAGCTCCAGGCCTTTTGGCGACTGCACGAGGAGGAGCTGCGCGTGCTCGCGTTCCTCGACCGCGACCGAGGTGACGCCGGGTGCGGTCCGCATGCGCTCGATCGCCTCGTTGGGAACGCCGAACGCCTCGATCTCGACGATCGTCCGGTCGGCGACGACGGACTTGAGGTCGGCCGGCGTGCCCGAAGCGACGATCTCTCCCTGCGAGATCACGGAGATCCGGTCGCAGAGAGCATCGGCCTCGTACATGTAGTGCGTCGTCAGCAGGACGGTCTTGCGGGCGCGGGCCAGCTCGGCGATCGTCGAGCGCAGCTCGCGGGCGCCGATCGGGTCGAGACCGATCGTCGGCTCGTCGAGCACGACGACCGGCGGGTCGTGGAGCAGCCCGCGCGCGATGTGCAGCCTTTGCTTCATCCCGCGCGAGTACCCCTCCACGCGCTCCTTCTCGCGCCCGGTCAGCCCCACGAGCTCGAGCAGCTCGGGGATCCGCTTCTTCTGCACGCGCGGCGGGACTCCGTACAGCTCCGCGAAGTAGCGCAGATTGTCGAGGCCGGAGAGCCGGTCGTACGCGCCGCGCTCGCCGCCGAAGACGTAGCCGATCCGACGTCGCACCTCGCGCGCGTCCTTGACGACGTCGAACCCGAGCACCCGTGCCGTCCCGGACGTCGGGATCAGCAACGTGACGAGCATCTTGATCGTCGTCGTCTTGCCGGCGCCGTTTGGGCCCAGGAGGCCGAAGAGTTCGCCCTCGTGCACCTCGAAGTCGATTCCGCGAACGGCCTCGATCGTCTTCGTGCGGCGGCGGAGGAACCCTGAGGTCGACTTGTAGGTCCGGCGCAGATTTTCCGCTTCGATCGCGGCCATGGCTTGAGCCTATCTTCGGAACCTGATTGCTACACTCAGCCGGCGCGGGGCGGCGTAGCTCAGTGGTTAGAGCGGCGGACTCATAACCCGCAGGTCGGTGGTTCGAATCCACCCGCCGCTACTTCGTCGCGCCTCGAAAGAACAGCCATGGCTTCAGGAGTTAGAGACAAGATCACGCTCGCCTGCGGAGAGTGCAGGCGCCGCAACTACATGACGACGAAGTCCAAGCGGAATACGCCGGACCGCGTCGAGCTGCGCAAGTACTGCCGCTGGTGCGGCAGGCACACTGCGCACAGGGAAACTCGGTAATGGCAAGGCAGACGCGAGCACAACGCCGCGCCCGGCGCGAGGCGCAGCAGAAGTCGGGGATGGCGCAGCGCGCACGCCAGCGCCAGCAGCAGGTTCGCCCGGCAGCGCAGCAGCCCAAGAGCCAGACCGGAGCGCGCAGAGCGCCCGGCGGCGGCTTCGGCCGCTTCGTCTCCGAGTCGTGGGCCGAGCTGAAGAAGGTCGAGTGGCCGACGCAGAATCAGCTGATCCAGGGCACGACGGTCGTCCTGATCGCATGCGTGATCGTCGGCATCTATCTCTGGGTTGCCGACCTCGCATTCAAGCCGCTCGTCGAGCGGATCTTCCTCAACGAGTAAGGATCTCGACGTGTTCCGCTGGTACGCCATCAACACCTACTCCGGCCACGAGAACAAAGTGAAGGCCAACCTCGAGCACCGCATCGACTCGATGGGGCAACACCCGCGCTTCCGCCGCGTGGTCGTCCCGACCGAGCAGGTGATCGAGACGAAGGACGGACAGAAGGTGCAGACCGAGAAGCGGATCCTGCCGGGCTACGTGCTCGTGAACATGGACCTGAACGACGACGCCTGGACGGTGGTCAAGAACACACCCGGCGTGACCGGTTTCGTCGGCGCAGGCAACAAGCCGGTGCCGCTCTCGCAGCCCGAGGTCGACCGGATCCTGCGCACGGGTACTGCCATCGGCGAACGTCCGCGCGCACAGGTCGAGTTCAGCCTCGGCGAGTCGGTGAAGATCACTTCTGGCCCCTTGTCCGACTTCGACGGCGAGATCGTCGACGTCAACCCCGACCAGCAGAAGCTGACCGTGCTCGTGGACATCTTCGAGCGCCAAACCCCGGTTGAGGTCGGCTTCGAGGCGGTAAAGAAGATCGACTGATGGCTCCCCCCGCCCTCATATCTCGCACTCCCCGGGCGGCTGCAGAGCGTCGCGTCGCTGCGTCCTCGGTCGCGCACGTATCCTCCGGAGACGCACGCTCCCTGCGTCCTTGCGTCGCTCGCTTTTCGCCGCCGGTGAGCACGATCTCGTCGGCCGAGGGTCGCTGATGGCCAAAAAGGTCCTGACAATGATCAAGCTGCAGATCCCCGGCGGGCAGGCGAACCCGGCGCCGCCGGTCGGCCCTGCGCTCGGCCAGCACGGAGTCAACATCATGGAGTTCTGCAAGGCGTTCAACGCCGAGACGCAGCAGGAGAACGGGCGCATCATCCCCGTCGAGATCACGGTCTTCGAGGACCGCTCGTTCACCTTCATCACGAAGACGCCGCCGGCTGCCGTCCTGATCAAGGAGGCACTCAACCTCGACAAGGCGTCGGGCGAGCCCAATCGCGAGAAGGTCGGCCGGCTCTCGCGCGATCAGGTCCGCCAGATCGCCGAGGTGAAGCTCAAGGACCTGAACGCCCGCGACATCGAGCAGGCGATGAAGGTCGTGGCTGGAACGGCCCGCTCTATGGGAGTCGAGACAGACCTGTGAGACATCGCTTGCGATGTCTCAGTCAGGACGCACGGGCTTTGCTCGTGCGTCCGTCTGAAATGACCGGTCGACACGTAGATCGTCCGGAGGTCGACGCGTGACCCAGCATGGGAAGAACTACCGCAACGCTCGCGCGCAGATCGACCGCGAGAATCTCTACTCGCCGGCCGAGGCGATCCGGCTCCTGAAGAGCTTCCCCGACGCGAAGTTCGACGAGACGGTGGAGGTCCACTTCAATCTCGGCCTCAACGTCCGCCACGCCGAGCAGCAGCTGCGCGGCACGCTGATGCTCCCGCATGGCACCGGCCGCGAGACTCGGGTCGCCGTCTTCGCCGAGGGAGAGAAGGCGAAGGAGGCCCAGGAGGCCGGAGCGGACGTCGTCGGCACTGCCGATCTGGCGAAGCAGATCGAGGAGGGCTTCGACGACTTCGACGTCGCGATCGCGACGCCCGACCAGATGGGCAACGTCGGCAAGCTCGGCCGCATCCTGGGGCCGCGCGGCAAGATGCCGAATCCCAAGACCGGGACCGTGACGATGGACGTCGGCAAGGCCGTGCGCGAGTCGAAGGCGGGCAAGCTCGAGTACCGCACCGACCGGGGCGCGAACGTCCACGTCGCGCTCGGCAAGAAGAGCTTCGACGAGAAGCAGCTGCTCGAGAACTACGCGGCGCTCATCGACGAGATCATGCGCGCGAAGCCGGCGGCGGCAAAAGGCCGCTACATTCAGGGCATTACACTGACGAGCACCATGGGTCCCGGGATCCACGTCGATCCGGCGCGGACGCGGGGCCTGGTCGAAGAGCTGGAGGAGACTGAGCCAGAACCCGTAACGGCATAAGGAGGTTTTCCGCCAAAGACCGGTGGCGGCCCTGCGAGGGCAGAAGTCCACCCGAGGCGGCTCAGCCCGAAGTTCTGGTTGCTCGAGCCTGCCTCACGGCGGGCTCGAATCATGTTGAGACAGGAAAAAGAACGGATCGTCGCGGAGCTGGTCGACCGGCTGAAGTCCGTCGACACGCTGCTCGTCGCCGACTATCGCGGCCTGACGATGAGCGAGATCGACGAGCTCCGGACCCGGATGCTCGAGGCCGGAGCCCGTTTCACGGTCGTCAAGAACACGCTCACGAAGCGCGCCGCCGAGGAGGCCGGCGTCAAGGATTTGCTCGAGCTGATCGATGGGCCGACCGCGATCGCGTTCATCGAGCCTGACGGCGACCCTGTGGCCGCGGCGAAGGTGATGAGCGACGTCGCGCGGGCCCACGACGTGCTCGTGATCCGCGGCGGCTTGCTCCAAGGCGCCTCGGTCTCCGAGGAGCAGATCAAGGAGCTGGCGAAGCTGCCGCCGGCGGACATGCTCCGGGCCCAGGTCGCAGGCGCCGTCACCGCTCCGCTGATGACGGTCGTCGGGCTCTTTACAGCGCCTGTGCGCGACTTCGTCGGCGTGCTCGACGCGCGCATCCGGCTGCTGGAAGAGCAAGGAGAGACTGTTGAGGCTCCGGTCGCCGACGAACCGGCAGCCGAAGAAGGCCAAAAAGAGGCAACCTAGGAAGCTGAGGAGGATGCAAGTGGCAACGAAGAGTGACACCGACAAGCTTGTCGACCAGCTCGGCAAGATGACCGTGCTCGAGCTCGTCGAGCTGAAGAACAAGCTCGAGGAGGAGTGGGGCGTCACCGCAGCCGCTCCGGTCGCGGTCGCGGCCCCGGGGGCTCCGGCGGCGGGCGGCGACGGCGCCGAGGCCCCAGAGGAGCAGTCGACCTTCGACGTCATGCTCCAGGGCGCGGGCGACAAGAAGATCAACGTGATCAAGGTCGTCCGCTCGGTGACCGGCCTCGGGCTCAAGGAGGCCAAGGACCTCGTCGACGGCGCGCCGAACCCGGTGAAGGAAGGCGTCGACAAGGAAGAGGCCGAGAACATCAAATCCCAGCTCGAAGAGGCCGGAGCGCAGGTCGAGTTGAAGTAAGGATCACCGCGGAAAGCGCGGCGGGTAAGCGAATCGCACTTTCCGCGGCAGAGCTCGAGGAGGCCGGCGCACGCGTCGAGCTGAAGTAGTCAGAGGGGCCGCGCGAAGCGGCCCCCTCTCTCAATCACTCAGCGGCGCCTGGAGTAGGGGACTGCGACCGCGGTCGGAACGTGCGCGGCCTTGAGGTAGCCGGCAACCGCGCCGAAAAATTCAAGAGGTACCCCGTTCCAGGGATTTCGCTGAGCAGCACGCAGGAGCCCGCCGAAACCACCGTCTTCTACAGGAGTACCCCCCAAATCCCCCTGGAGGTAAGTAGATGCGGTTCAAGTCATTGATCGTCGCGCTGGTCGCAGCGCTCGCAGCCACCTCGGTGGCGTTCGCGCACGACCGCCCGGCGAAGCCCGCCAAGCCGGCCAAGGCATGCAAGGGCAAGGCGCGCGTGGCAGTCATGCTCGCCGGCACCCTCACGTCCGACC
>JBIOYJ010000154.1:0-10613 GCA_044870105.1 Gaiellaceae bacterium
CGCTCTCGCCGGTTTAAGCAGCTTCCTGCTCTCGCCTCCGCTTGTCCTCGGGATTCGGACTCACCTTGACGACGATCCAGGTGATTCCGGCCGCGAATGCGATCACGCAGACGATGAAGACGAGGAGGGCCAGGAGGCCAAGGACGCTGTCCACGACCGACCTAGAATAGCCCGATGTCTAGAGCGTGCGTGATCGTCCTCGACGCCGTCGGCGCGGGTGAGCTGCCCGATGCCGCCGAGTACGGGGACGTCGGCTCGGACACGCTCGGCAACGTGGCGCGCGCGGTCGGAGGCCTCGACCTTCCGAATCTCGAGGCGCTCGGGCTGGGCAACGTGGAGCCGCTCGAGGGCTGTCCTCCGCAGCCCGGCGCGCCGGCGGTCGCCGGCCGTCTCGTCGAGCGCTCCAAGGGCAAGGACACGACGGCCGGTCACTGGGAGCTGATGGGGGTCGTGACGGCGCAGCCGTTCCCGACGTATGCGCAGGGATTTCCTCACGACGTGATCGATCCGTTCATGCACCGAACCGGACGCGGCGTGCTCGGCAACAAGCCGGCTTCGGGCACGGAGATCATCGAGGAGCTCGGCGAAGAGCACCAGAGGACCGGCAAGTGGATCGTCTACACGTCGGCGGACTCGGTCTTCCAGGTCGCGGCGCATGAAGAGACGATCCCGCTCGACGAGCTCTACGCCGCCTGCCGGATCGCGCGCGAGCAGATCCTCGTCGGCAAGCACGGCGTCGGCCGCGTGATCGCGCGTCCGTTCGTCGGTGAGCCGGGGAGCTACGAGCGGACGCCGAACCGGCACGACTTCTCGCTCGAGCCGAGGCGGCCGAACTACCTCTCACTCGTACGCGACGCGGGCAAGAGCGTCCACGGTGTGGGGAAGATCGGCGACATCTTCGCCGGTCAGGACATCGACGAGTCGCATCCGACCAAGTCGAACATCGACGGGATCCAGCAGACGGAAACGCTTCTGCGCGAGCTCGACGACGGCCTCGTCTTCACGAATCTCGTCGAGACGGACATGCTCTGGGGGCACAGGAACGACCCCGAGAACTTCCATCGCTGCCTCCAGGACTTCGATCGGCGACTGCCCGATCTCCTCGCGGCGCTCAATTCCGGGGACCTGCTGATCATGACCTCGGACCACGGCTGCGATCCAACGACTCCTTCCACCGACCATTCGCGGGAGCACGCGCTCTTGCTCGCGTACGCCGAGGGAAAAAACGCGAACGGGCGCATCCACGAGGGCGAGTTCGCTGACGTCGGTGCCACGGTCAACAGGTGGCTCGGCGGCAAATCGTCCCGAGGTATTCCCGGCACCGCCATCGTCGAGCCGTGAGGCGCCGCTTGCGGTGCCGTCATCAGGCCGTGCGGCTGAGGCATCGCTTGCGATGCCGGTTAGAAGCCACGCCGGCTTCGCCGGCGTGGCCGTCTCCTTTGCTCGCGCGGCCGTCTGCACCGACCGGTCGACGCGCTGGACTGTCAAGGGTCGGCTCTAAGACGCCGCCGTGATCTCTGCTGCAGAGCTGATCCAGCGCAAGCGCGACGGCGGACAGCTCGACGAACGGGAGATGTTCGAGCTTATCCTCGCGTACGCGCGCGACGAGGTGCCCGACTACCAGATGGCCGCCTTCTGCATGGCCGTCTACTTCCGCGGGCTCTCGAGCGCGGAGACCTACGCGATGACAGACGCCATCATCCGCAGCGGGGAGACGATCGACCTGCACGGGGCCCTCGGACGCAAGGTCGTCGACAAGCACTCCACCGGCGGCGTCGGCGACAAGACCTCCATTGCCGTGGGGCCGGTGGTCGCCGCCTGCGGCGTGCCGTTCGCGAAGATGAGCGGCCGTGGGCTCGGCCACACGGGCGGCACGCTCGACAAACTTGAAGCGATCCCCGGATTCAAGGTCGAGCTCGAGATCGAGGCGTTCGTGGCGCAGGTGGGCGAGGCCGGGATGGCGATCATCGGCGCCAGCGCCGACCTCGTACCCGCGGACCGCCGCCTGTACGCGCTCCGGGACGTCACGGCAACCGTCGACAACCACTCGCTGATCGCCGCGAGCATCATGTCCAAGAAGATCGCCGCCGGCGCGGACGCGATCGTGCTCGACGTCAAGGTCGGCGACGGCGCGTTCATGAAGTCACGCCACGACGCGCAGGCGCTCGCGGAGGTGATGCTCGACCTCGGCCGGCGCGCCGAGCGGCAGGTCTCCTGTCTGGTCACCGACATGGACCAGCCGCTCGGGAACGCGGTCGGAAACGCGCTCGAGATCCGCGAGGCGCTCGCGACGCTGCGCGGAGAGGGTCCGGCCGATTTCACCGGTCTCGTCGAGGTGGCGTGCACGCGCCTGCTTGTCCTCTCGGATCTCGGCGTCGACGAGGACGAGGCCCGCCGGCGCGTCGAGCAGGCGATCGCCGACGGCTCGGCCGTCGAGGCCTACGAGCGCTGGATCGGCGCTCAAGGAGGCGACCCGAGCGAGGACGCGCTCGAAAGCGCACCGGTCGTGCGGCCGGTCGAGGCCTCGTCCGACGGCTTCGTCGGAGAGCTCGGCGCCGTGAGCGTCGGGACCGCTGCGCTCCGGCTCGGGGCGGGCCGCCGGACGAAGGAGGACTCGATCGACCACGCCGTCGGCGTTGTCTGCTTCAAGAAACGCGGTGACGTCGTCGAGACCGACGAACCGCTCGCTGAGGTGCACGCCCGCACCGACGAGGCCGCCGCGCGCGCGGTCGAGGAGGTCCGCGCAGCCTACGAGCTTTCCGCCGAGCCTCCGGCGCCGCGCCCCGTGATCCTGGACGTGCTCGGCTAGCCGGGACGAGCTCGCGAGGCTCGGGTCGCCGGCACGCCGAGACTCCCTGGCACGCGGCTACGCTGCGGCCGTGCCCGAGCTTCCCGAGGTCGAGACGATCCGGAAACGGCTCGAGCCGTTGCTCGTAGGCCGTACCTTCGAGCGCGTCGAGATCTCCGACCCAAGGCTTACGCGCCCCTTCGATCCGGCCTCCGTCGCGGCCGAGCTCGAAGGTGAGCGTGTCGCCGCGCTCGAGCGTCGCGGCAAGTATCTGGTTGTTCGGTTCGTCAGCGGTCGCGTACTCCTGATTCACCTCCGGATGACGGGGAATCTCATGCACGCGCGGAACGGGGCCGCGGCCGACGGCGATCCGCACCAGCGCGCTGTTGTCAGACTAGACGACGGATCGGACGTCACCTACCGCGACGTCCGCCGCTTCGGCACGTGGCTCGTGCTCGATCCCGTCCAAGTCGAGCCGTACCTCGCGGCGCGGCTCGGCGAGGAGCCCTTTGCCCGGGCGCTCACAACCCGCCGGCTCGCCGAGCGGCTCGCGGGGCGGCGTGCGCCGGTCAAGGCGGCGCTCCTCGACCAGCGCACGCTGGCGGGGATGGGGAACATCTACGTCGACGAGGCCCTCTGGTACGCCGCAATCCATCCCTTGCGGCCGGCCGGTGACCTCCAGGCAGAAGAGATTCAGGCGCTGCTCCGCGGGATCCGGCGCTCGCTGAGAGCGGGGATCGCGCGCCAAGGCGCGACGCTCCGCGACTACCGGACGCCGGACGGCGGCTCCGGTCGAATGCAGCACGAGTTCAAGGTTTACGCGCGCGCGGGCGAGCCGTGCGAGCGGTGCAGCACGCCGATCGAGAAGACGCGCGCTGGCGGCCGCGGCACGTGGTACTGCCCCGGCTGCCAGCGGCGAGCTCTGGAACCCTAGGCCGCGAGCTTCTCGTCCAGCCGGCCCGAGCGGTCGAGCTGCCAGAGCTCGCTGTAGCCGCCAATCGGCTCCCCGTCCAGGAGGATCTGCGGCACCGTCCAGCTGCCGGTGAGGTCCAGCAGGCGCCGGCGGAAGTGCGGGTCATCGTCGACCCGGATCTCGTCGTACTCAACGCCCTTGTCATCGAGGAGCGCCTTCGCGCGGACGCAGTAGCCGCACCACTCGGTCGTATACATCTGAATCCGCGCCATCGCGTGCTGATTTCCCGCCAACACCGTATCTAGACTTGACCGCGTGGCCGGGCGCACCTTCAAGAGCGAGGCGGTCGTGCTGCGGTCGATTCGATTCGGCGAGGCCGACCGCGTCTTGCACCTCTACACGCTCGACCGGGGACGGGTCGGCGCCATCGCCAAGGGCATCCGACGCACCAAATCGCGCTTCGGCGGCCGCCTCGAGCCGCTCAGCCACGTCGAGCTGCTGCTCCACCAGGGATCCGGAGAGCTCGGGACCGTCACGGGCGTCGATCTCATCCACGCGCACGATGCGACCAGAGCCGATCAATACCGCCTCAACGCCGGTCTGGTCGGCGCCGAGGCGATGCTGCGGCTGTTCAGTGAACAGGAGGGGAACCCGCGCGCGTTCGAGGCGCTGACGAAGTTCCTCGACCTGCTGGACGAGCTGCCAAGTCGGGCGCCCAAGCGGCCCGCGCTCGACCCGCTCGTCCTCTCGTTTCAATTGAAGCTGCTCTGGGTCGCCGGGTATCTGCCGCACCTGACCTCCTGCGCCGAGTGCGGCGCCGAGGAAGAGCTCGTCGGCTACTCGCCCAAGGCCGGCGGGGCGGTTTGCCGCGCCTGCGCCGACGGCGCCCTGCGGCTGTCCTCCGGGGGGCTCAGCGGAATCGAGGAACTGCTGCGACGGCCGCTGGCGGAAGCGGGCGACGCCGGGCTCGGCGACCGCGCCGCCCGCGACGCGCTGTCCGTGATCGCGTCCTCGTACGAGTTCCACGGGGGCTTTCGGCTCAGGACGCTCTCGGCCACGTGAGGCGCGACCTCGGCGAAGGAATCGAGCTCGACGACGATCCCGAGCGCATCGATCTCGACGAGGTCCATCGTTTCCTCTCCGAGGAGGCGTATTGGGCAAAAGGGCGGTCGCGCCAAACGCAGGCGCGAATGAACCGCATGGCGTCGCGGGTCGTCGGCCTCTACGACGGTGATCGCCAGATCGGCTTCGCGCGGGTAGCTCGCGTCGAGGGTATGGAGATCGCCTACCTCTGCGACGTGTACGTCCTCGACGAGTATCGAGGTCGTGGCCTCGGCGTCGAGCTCGTCCGCGAGACCGTCGAGCACGGTCCCTTCGCGGACTACCGGTGGCTGCTGCACACAGATGATGCTCACGCCCTCTACGAGCGCTTCGGTTTCGGACCCAGCAAGAGATTGATGGAGCGACCGCGAAAATAGGGCCGTGAACTACCAGGAGATGATCACCGCGCTCGAGGGCTACTGGGCCGATTACGGCTGCGTGCTGATGCAGCCGTACCACACGGAGCTCGCCGCCGGAACGATGAATCCGGCGACGTTCCTGCGCTGTCTCGGCCCTCGCCCCTGGAAGACGGCGTACGTGGAGCCGGTCATTCGTCCGACCGACGGCCGGTACGGCGAGAACCCCTACCGCTTCCAGCACTACTTCCAGTACCAGGTGATCCTGAAGCCGGCGCCACCCGATGTGCTCGACCTCTACTTCGCCTCGCTCGAAGTGCTCGGGATCGACCTGCGTAGGCACGACATCCGGCTCGTCGAGGACGACTGGGAGCAGCCCACGCTCGGCGCGTGGGGTCTCGGCTGGGAGGTGTGGTGCGACGGCATGGAGATCACGCAGTGGACGTACTTCCAGCAGCTGGGCGGTCTCGACGTCGAGCTCGTCCCGGCCGAGATGACGTACGGGCTGGAGCGGCTGGCGATGTTCCTTCAGGCCAAGTCGACCGCCTTCGACCTCGAGTGGGCGCCGGGCGTCACTTGGGGCGACGTCTACCGCGAGAGCGAGCGCCAGTGGTCGGCCTACAACTTCGAGGAGGCGCCGGTCGAGATCCTGATGAAGCGGTTCGAGGAGCACGAGGCGGAATGCCGCGAGCTGCTCGAGCGCGAGCTCACGCTTCCGGCCTACGACCAGGTCCTGAAGGCCTCGCACACCTTCAATCTCCTTGACGCGCGCGGTGCGATCTCGGCGACCGAGCGCGCGAAGTACATCGGGCGCGTCCGGAACCTCGCCCGCGAGATCGCCCAGCAATACGTGGAGCAGGAGCAACGTGCCCTCGCTGCTGCTTGAGCTTGGCTGCGAGGAGCTGCCGGCCGGGGCGTGCCGGGAGGCGCAGGCGCAGCTCCCGGAGCTCGCGGAGCTGCACTTCGGCAAGCGGCCGAGTGAGGTGTTCGTCACCCCGCGACGGCTCGCGATTCTGATCGACGACCTGCCGGAGCGGACGTCGGATGAATGGATCAAGGGCCCGCCGGAGGCAATGCGGGAGCGGGCGGCGGGCGGCTTCGCCAAGAAGCACGGCGTCTCGCCGGAGGAGCTCGAGGTCCGGGATGGCTTTCTCGGTGTCGTCCGGCCCGGGCGGGAGCTGCGCGAGGTGCTGCCCGAGCGCGTCGACGTGCTCGTGCGCGGGTTCGCGTTCACGAAGACGATGCGCTGGGATGAGTCCGGCGTTCGTTTCCCTCGTCCCATTCGCTGGACGCTGGCGAAGCTGGACGGCGAGACGCTCCTCGGCGAAACGTCGTTCGGGCACCGCTTCACCGGCGGGCCGCTCGAGATATCGAAGGCGGGGGCTTACGCGGAGACGCTCCGTGACGCGGGCGTCGAGCCCGATGCGGCTGAGCGCCGCAGGCAGATCGTGGAGGGCCTCGACGCGATTGGAGGCTGGAGCGATCCCGGCGGCAAGCTCGACGAGGTCGGCTATCTCGTCGAGAGCCCGCTCGTCCTCGAAGGAACGTTCGACGAGCGATTTCTTCAACTTCCGGAGCGCGTCGTCGTCACGGCGATGCAGTCGCACCAGCGCTACTTCCCCCTCGGCGGCAACCGCTTCGCCTTCGTCGCCAACGGCGGCGATCCCGACACCGTGCGACGCGGCAACGAGCAGGTGCTCGAAGGCCGCCTCGACGACGCGACCTTCACCTTCGAGCGCGACGTGGCGCGCGGAATCGACAAGCTCGCGCAGCAACTCTCGGCGATCACCTACTTCGCCGGCGCAGGCTCGTTCGCCGACAAGACGGAGCGCCTGCAGAAACTCGTCGTCGCGCTCGGCGGAGGGCCCGCCCCACAGGAGGCGGCCAGGCTCGCCAAGGCCGATCAGGGCTCCGAGCTCGTGCGCGAGTTCCCGGATCTCGAGGGTTACATCGGAGGCGAGTACGCCCGTCTCGCTGGGTACCCCGAGGCGGTCGCGAAGGCGATCGAAGAGCAGTACCTCCCGGATGCGGCCGACGCTCCGCTGCCCGAGACCGACGGAGGCAAGGTGCTCGCGGCCGCGGACAAGATCGACACGCTGACGGTCTCGTTCTCGCTCGGGCACCGCCCGTCGGGCTCGCGCGACCCGTACGGGCTCCGTCGAGCAGCGATCGGCCTCAACCGGCTGGCGATTGAGGGCGGGCTGACGATCGACCGGACGCAGCTCGACGACGAGGTGCGCGAGTTCGTGGAGGAGCGGCTCGAGTCGCTCCTCGACGTGCCGGTGGAGTACGTGCGGGCGGCGCGCGCGTCCGCGGTTCCCGATCTCGGCGGCGTGGGGGAGCTCGCGGAGTCGCTCTACCGAGAGCGCGAGTCGGCCGAGTTCGACGGTGTCTACACCGCCTACGACCGGGCGCACCGCCTCGCGGGCAAGGCCGAGAAGGAGGCGGCGCCCGCGCTCGACCGTGCCCTCCTGGTGGAGGATGCCGAGAAGGCGCTGGCCGAGGCGCTTTCGGGTCTCTCGATCACGGTCGACGGCGACGTCCGGGCTGCCCTCCAGTCGGCGTCGCAGCTGGCGCCTCTGGTCGAGCGCTTCTTCGACGAGGTGCTCGTGATGGCCGAGGACTCGGCCGTCCGCGCGAATCGCCTGCGGCTGCTGCTGGACGTGCGCGACACGCTCCGCGCGCTCGGCGACTTCTCGCAGATCCCGCGCTAGGCCACTACGGGTGGGTTGCGCGCGGCGCGGCTGAACGTCGCGATCACGGCAACGCATGCCATTCCGGCCGCGAGTACCAAGATCGTCGTCCGGACACTCGTTGCCTCCAGCATGAGCCCGGATCCCAGCGACGCCAGAGGAACCGCGCCGATCGACAGCATCGTCCCGACGCTGAGCATCCGGCCGCGAAGAGCGTCAGGCATGATCTCCATCTTGCGGGCGAGCACTGAGGCCTGCCACGTCGCCGGCGGCAAGCGTGAAGAGGAAGGCGGGGAGGCTCTCTGCAAAGCCAACGAGCCCGGCCTTCGCGGGTGAATGCGTGAGCGCCAGGACGAGGAGCGGATACGCGACCATCGAGATCCGGCTTCCGAGCGCGGAGACGACCGCCCGGTCCAGAGCAGGATGAAGTCGCGGTTGCGGCTAAGCGGCGGCGGTTCCACGGCGCCAGAAACTACGCTTTCGGCCGTGACGACAGCCCCGGTCGAGCTCCATGTGGTCTCCGATTCGACGGGAGAGACCGCGACGCGGCTCACGCACGCGCTCGAAGCGCAGTTTCCGGACCAGGAGTTCGAGGAGATCCGGCATCCGAAGGTCGAGACCGTCGACGACCTGCGCCTCGTGATCGAGCGGGCGCGGGGTCGCCCCGCCGTGATGATCTACACCATCGTCGAGCCGGAGCTCCGCGAGCAGATGCGCGCGCTGTGCCGGCGGGCGAAGCTGCACTACTGCGACCTCCTCGGCCACCCGATCGAGGCGGTGGCGAAGGTCTCGGGCATGGCGGCGCAGATGACGCCCGGCGCGCGTCCCCCGCTCGACTCGACGTACTTCCGGCGCATGGCCGCGATCGAGTTCGCCGTGCGCTACGACGACGGCCTCGGCTCGGGCCTGCACGACGCGGACATCGTGCTCGTCGGCGTGTCCCGCACGTCGAAGACGCCGCTCTCGATGTACCTCGGGTACTTGGGCTACAAGACGGCGAACGTCCCGATCGTGAAGGGAATCGAGCCGCCGCCGGAGCTGTGGGAGATCGACCAGACCAAGATCGTCGGCCTGACGATCGAGGCCGACCGGCTGCAGGAGATCAGGCGCGAGCGCACGCGTCGGATGGGCGGCGCGCACCGCGACTACACCGAGCTGGTCTCGATCTACGAGGAGCTCGAGCAGGCCGCGGCCGTACACCGTCGGCTGGGCTGCCCGGTGATCGAGATCTCGGAGCTGTCGATCGAGGAGACCGCCGCGCGCGTGATCCGGCTGATCGAGCGCCGGCAGGCCGAAGCGACCGCCAAAACCGCGTGAACCCGAAGACGAAGCCTCCGGTACCGCTGTGGCGGTGGGCCGTCTGGTGGACGATCCTCGGCGCGGCGATCGTCGTCTTCTACGTCCTGCTGACCCCGATCTGGATGGGATTGCGCGCGCTTGCCTGGCTCGTCGACTTCCGCGCGCGGCGCCGTCCCGGCTACGTGCCGCCGGTCAGGACCTGACCGGACGGGCCTCGGGGAGCGGCGTCAAAACCGGCTCGAGCCGTTCGCGCAGATGCTCGAAGGCGGGCGGCAGGGACAGCTTCTCGCCGAGATGCTCGAGCGGCTCGTCGGCGGTGAAGCCTGGGCCGATCGTGGCGATCTCGAACAGCACGCCGCTCGGCTCGCGGAAGTAGATCGACTTGAAGTAGAAGCGGTCGATCACGGGCGTCGGTGACGCGCCGCCGACGGCGACCCGCTTGCGCCAGGCCTCGTGCTCGTCGATCAGCGAGGCCCAGGCGACGTGGTGCACGGTTCCCGCGCCCTGGAGCCCGCTCTCGCCCGGCGGATCGTCGTACGCGTACCACGAGCCCCGCTCCTCACCGCGGGATTCCCACTCGCGCTTGTCGAGGCGCTCGAAGGCCAATGTCTCCCCGAGAAAACCACGGCTGGTTTCCGGGACGGCGCTGTAGGCGCGCACGCCGTCGAAGCCCTGCAGTGCGGCCTCGCGCGGGACCTCCGGATGGTCGGCGACGAGCGGCTCGTCGCCCGTCTCGACGACGCGAAGTTCCAGGCCGAGGCCCTCCGGGTCGGCGAAGACCAAGCTTCCGTTCTCCCGCCGGGCCTCCGCGCCCTCGGCCTTCAACCGCTCCTGCCAGAAGTCGAGCGCCTCTTCGGAGGCGACACGCCAGACGACCCGGTGCACCATTCCGGTCCCGGCGCGTCCTTGCGGGACGCCGGGATACTCGAAGAAGGTGATGTCGGAGCCGGGGCTTCCCACCTCGTCGGCGTAGAACAGGTGGTAGACGGTCGGGTCGTCCTGGTTGACGGTCTTCTTGACGAGCCGGAGTCCGAGCACCCGCGCGTAGAAGTCGACGTTCTTCGGCGCGTCGCCGGTGATCGCGGTGACGTGGTGGATGCCTTCGAGACGCATCGCTACCGCACGTTACCTGGGCTCCACGCCGGGTCGCGGACGCCCGAGAGCCTGCCGATGCGATGGATCCGTCCTCCGCGGGCCGAGACGACCATCAGCCACGGCGGGTGCCCGTCTCGCTTCAACTCGAAGCCGCTGGCGAAGGCGATGCGTCGCCCGTCCGGCGACCACGTGGGATGCTGGTCGTCGGCCTTGCTGGTCGTCAGCCTTCGCAGGCCCGAGCCGTCGGCGTTGGCGACGTAGATCTCCCCGTTCGGAAGACAGTCGGCGCCGCCGCAGGTGGCGCCGTTGCGATCGGCGAAGGAGACGAAGGCGAGGCGAGAGCCGTCCGGGGACCACGCAGGCGAGAT
>JBIOYJ010000155.1:0-7129 GCA_044870105.1 Gaiellaceae bacterium
AGGTCGACCTCGGGTTCTCGCAGGAGAACCTGCAATGGGTAATCAGCGCGTACGCGCTCGTCTTCGGCGGTTTCCTGCTCCTGGGCGGGCGGGCGGCCGATCTCGTCGGGCGACGTCGCATCTTTCTCGTGGGCCTGGCGGTGTTCACGGTCGCCTCGCTTCTCGCCGGACTGGCCTGGTCCGAGTCCTCGCTGATCGGAGCCCGCGCGCTCCAGGGGCTCGGGGCGGCGATCATCACGCCGGCCGCGCTTTCCATTCTCTCGACGACGTTCGTCGAGGGGCGTGAGCGCAACATCGCGCTCGGCGTCTGGGGCGCCGTCGGCGGCTTCGGCGCGGCAGCCGGCGTTCTGCTCGGGGGCATCCTTACGGACGCTCTCAGCTGGGAGTGGATCTTCTTCGTCAACGTGCCGGTCGGAGTGACCGCGTTCGTGCTGACGCCGATCTTGCTCCGCGAGAGCCGCGACGCGAGCGTGAAGTCGTTCGACTTCCCCGGAGCGGTGCTGGTGACCAGCGGCCTCTCGTCGC
Organism: Gaiellaceae bacterium; assembly: GCA_044870105.1. Lineage (GTDB taxonomy): Bacteria > Actinomycetota > Thermoleophilia > Gaiellales > Gaiellaceae > JBKPFU01. The sequence goes on from JBIOYJ010000155.1 coordinate 526, forward strand.
TCGTGTACGCGATCACTCAGGCGGGTCAGGACGGTTGGCTCGCCGGGAGGACCGTGGCGTTCTTCGTAACGTCCCTGGTCTTGCTGGCGGGATTTGTTGCGTGGGAGCAGCGTCACTCCGAGCCGCTCATGCGCTTCGGCATCCTCCAGACGCGCACGGTGAGCGGCGCGAACGTGGCCGGCTTCATTCTCGGCACCGCCACGTTCTCCATGTTCCTGATGCTGACGCTGTACATGCAGCAGGTGCTCGGCTACTCGGCGATGAAGACCGGCGTCGCATATCTCGCGGTCGCGGGAACGGCGATCCTCTGGTCGGCCGTGGCCGCGCAGCTCGTGACGCGCATCGGCGTCAAGCAGGTGCTGGTGGTCGGAATGGCGATGCTGACCGCAGGGCTCGTGTACTTCACGCAGGTGTCCGTCGGCGGCTCCTATCTCGGCGACCTCCTCCCCGGCTTCCTGCTGATCGGGATCGGGCTCGGTTTCTCGTTCGTGCCGATCTCGATCGCGGCCCTCGCCGGCGTGGAGGCCAACGAGGCAGGCCTCGCTTCGGGTCTGATCAACACATCGCAGCAGATCGGCGGCGCCCTCGGGATCGCGGCCCTGTCGACGATCGCAACCTCCCGCACGGATGATGCGGTCGCGAGCGGCACGGCACTGAGCTCGGCACTTGTCGACGGCTTCTCCACCGCCTTCCTCGTCGGCGTGGGCTTCGCGGCCGTCGGCATCCTCGCCGCGCTGACGCTGATCCGCCGCGAGGAGCTCGAGCAGCCGCAGGAAGTAGAGCCGGCGCTCGACCTCGCCGCCTAGTCCCAACGCGTGGGGGAATCCAGCCGGATTCCCCCACGCCCCACCCCCGTTACGGCGCCTCGGGCGGACCGCGTACGATGGTCGGCCGTGCAGGACTCGTCGCTCACCGTCAAGCCCGACGCCGGCCAGCTCGAGCACCTGCTCGAGCAGCATCGCTCCGAGCTCACGGCCTACTGCTACCGCATGCTCGCCTCGCCGTTCGAGGCCGAGGACGCCGTCCAGGAGACCTTCATCAGGGCGTGGCGCGGCTACGAGCGCTTCGAGGGCCGCGCCGCGCTGCGCTCGTGGCTCTACCGCATCGCCACAAACGTCTGCCTCGACATGCTGAACGTCCGAGAGCGCCGAGCGCGGCCGATGGATCTCGGGCCGGCGCGGGAGCCGATCGAGGCGAACCTCAACACGCTGCCTGAGGTCACCTGGATCGAGCCGATCCCGGACGGGCGCGTCGCCCCGGTGGACGGCGATCCTGCGGAGGCGACCATCGCACGAGAAACGGTGCGCTTGGCCCTCGTCGCCGCCCTCCAGCACCTGCCTCCGCGTCAGCGCGCCGTCTTGATCCTCTGCGAGGTCCTGCGCTGGAAGGCCTCGGAGGTCGCCGAGCTGCTCGGCACGAGCGTCGCCTCGGTCAACAGCGCTCTCCAGCGCGCGCGGACGACGCTCGAGGCCACGAACGCCAGCGAGACGGAGGCATCGCCGTCGGTCGACAAGGCGGACGAGGAGCTGCTTGCCCGCTACGTCGAGGCCTTCGAGCGCTACGACATGGACGCGCTCACGGCGCTGATCCACGAGGACGCAACCCAGTCGATGCCGCCGTTCGACCTCTGGCTGCGCGGTCGCGACGACATCTTCAGATGGTGGCTCGGCCCAGGGATCGGCTGCAAGGGCTCACGCGTCATCCCGACCGTCGCGGCCAACGGCGCGCCCGCCTTCGGCCAGTACAAGCCGAGCGCGAGCGGCGAAGGCTACGAGCCCTGGGCGCTCCAGGTTCTCGAGGTCGAGGACGGCCGGATCGTCGAATTCACATTCTTCCTTGACACCGAGCGCGTCTTCCCGCTCTTCGGCCTGCCGCTGGAGTTCCCCGGCTAAGCCGGTAAGACGTCGCGCAGCCCCATGAAGGCGACCAGGGCTTGGAGCTCGCTCGACGCATTGCGCAGCCGAACCTGGCAGCCGTGCCGACGCCCTGCGAGCTGCAGCCGCGCGAGGGCGTCGACCGTGACCGCGTCCGGCTCGACGCGGCTCACGTCGCAGATCGCAAGCCCGGCCGCGGTCCGCTGGAGCAGCGTGCAGACCCGGTCGCAGAGGCCGGGCAGGTCTCCGCGGGCGATCGGGCCGCTCACAGCGAAGGCGATCGTCTTCGGAGCAACGGCGGCCATCAGGAGATAGACCCCCGCGACGGCGAGAACTCATCGGTGTCCGACCGATGAGTTCTGCGGCGCCGCCCGGTCTAACGCATTGAAACCGATGACGAACGCGCCGAAAGGACAACACCAATGACGATCGCGGACAACCGCACCCGCTGGTTCGCCCTCTACACCCTCTGCCTCGCCAGCCTGATGATCGTTCTCGACGTGACGATCGTGGGCGTCGCCCTGCCGTCGATCAGGCAGGACCTCGGCTTCTCGGAGACCTCGCTCGCCTGGGTCGTGAATGCTTACCTGCTGACCTACGGAGGGTTCCTGCTGCTGGGCGGGCGGCTCGGCGACCTGTTCGGCCACCGGCGGCTGTTCCTTTCCGGGATCACGCTCTTCACGCTGGCCTCGCTCGTGTGCGGCGTATCCACCAACCAAGGAATGCTCGTGGGGGCGCGCGCGGTGCAGGGGCTGGGCGGCGCGGTCGCATCCGCCGTCTCGCTCTCACTGATGATGACCCTCTTCACGGAGCCGGCCGAGCGGGCGAAGGCTATGGGCGTTTTCGGCTTCGTCGCCTCCGGCGGGGGGAGCATCGGCGTATTGCTCGGCGGCGTGCTCACGGACGTCCTCGACTGGCACTGGATCTTCCTCGTCAACTTCCCTGTCGGGGTCGCCGTCGTTCTGCTTGCGCTCCGGCTGCTGCCGGCCGCCTCCGGCGCCGCCAGGGGACGCCTCGACGTCGCGGGCGCGGTCACCGTCACCGCCGCGCTGATGCTTGCGGTCTATGCGATCGTCAACGGAAACCAGGAGGGCTGGACCTCGGGCCACACGCTCGGGGTGCTCGGCGCTTCCGCGGCGCTGCTGGCGCTCTTCCTCGCGCTCGAGTCGCGTGTGCGCGCGCCGCTGATGCCGCTGGGTCTCTTCCGGCTGCGGAATCTCGCTACCGCAAACGTGGTCGGCGTGCTGTGGGCGGCGGCGATGTTCGCCTGGTTCTTCCTTGCGGCGCTCTACCTGCAGCTGGTGCTCGGTTACAGCCCCCTCCAGGTCGGCCTCGCGTTCCTGCCGGCCAACCTGATCATGGGAGCGTTCTCGATCGGCCTCTCGGCGAAGGCGGTCATGCGCTTCGGCATCAAGGCGCCCTTGGCGACCGGGCTTGCGTTCGCAGCCGTTGGGCTGTTGCTCTTCGTGCGCGCCCCGGTCGACGGGAACTTCGTTCTCGACGTGCTGCCGAGCATGATCCTGCTCGGGTTCGGCGCCGGAATGGCCTTCAACCCGGTGCTGCTCGCCGCGATGAGCGACGTCAAGCCGGAGGAGTCCGGGCTGGCGTCCGGAGTGGTCAACACCTCGTTCATGATGGGCGGTGCGCTCGGCTTGGCCGTGCTCGCCAGCCTGGCCGACTCTCGCACCGAGAGCCTGCTGAGCTCCGGTGACGGCCACCTCGCGGCGCTCACCGGCGGGTACCACGTCGCCTTCCTCGTGGGCGGCGTCTTCGCCGCGGTCGCGGCCGCGCTCGGCGCGCTCTTGCTCCGCACCCGGCAGCAGCCGGCCGGCGAGGACGCGGAGGCAACGGTCGGCCGGCCCGCGGCGGCCGAGGCCTCCTCGTAACAAATCGGGAAAGCGGGTATGCAGTCACCCGCTGTGATCGCGATCCTGCTCGTGGCGTTGCCTCGTCTGCTCCGCGAGCAGGTCGAGGCAGTGATAGGAGCAGAGCCCGACCTCGAGATCGTTGCCGAACGCGACGATGCGAGCGGGCTCGAAGAGACGCTCGAGCGCACAGGTGTGCGGGTCGTCGTCGCGAGTGACGACTCCGTCGACTCCGCGCGAGCGCTGGCGCTCGTCGCCTCGAGCGGCATTCGCGTCATTACCTTGAGCGGCGACGGCCGCGGAGCGTCTGTCTACGAATGCCGCCCGGAGCAGCGAAGCGTCGGCGAGCTTTCACCGCAGGCGCTGGCTCGGCTTCTCCGCACGCCGGCGTTCGGTACCGATTAGTCGGCTTCGGCGGCGGCCGGAGCGCCGATCTCTTCCTCGCCTCCGTGCGCCGGGGTCTGTGCCGCGACACGGAGCAGGACGCCGCCGATTACCGCCCCCGCGGCGGCGAACGCGGCGCCGGCGATGAAGGCCACGTGATAGCCACCCGTCAGCGCGTCGAGGGGAGCATCGCCCGAGCTACGCAGGCTATCCGTCCGTGAAGCGGCAAGGCTCGCCAGCACGGCGAGGCCGAGCGCGCCGCCCATCATGAAGGCGGTGTTGACGATCCCCGAGGCGAGGCCCGCCTCGGTCGGCGCGACTTCGCCCATGGCGGCGAGAAGAATCGGGTTGAAGGTGATCCCGCCGGCGAAGCCGAGGAGGAGCATGCCCGGGAGCACGTCAAGCGCAAAGTTCCCATCGGTGGGCGCACGCGCGAAGAGGGCAAGACCGGCCACGAAGAGGAGCAGCCCGGCGAGGAGCGGCGCCTTGATGCCGAAGCGCATGATCAGCCTGTCCGAGAGCCAGAGCGACGAAGCGCCCCAGATCAGGGTCGCCGGCAGGAAGCCGAGCCCGACCTCGAGCGGGCTGTAGCCGAGCACCAACTGCAGATAGAGCGCGGAGAGGAAGAACCAGCCGAACATCGCGCCCGCCATCAGCACCGCGACCACGTTCGCGGTAGAGACGTTCCGCAGCCGGAAGAGACCCAGCGGCATCAACGGAGATCGAACGCGCGCCTCGATCCCGAGAAAGACTGCCGCGAGCGCTGCCGCGCCCGCCAGCAGGCCGACGGTCTGGCCGGACCCCCATCCGGCCTCGTTGCCGTTGACGATCGCGTACACGGCGAGCATCAGCGCAGCGGTCACGGTGAAGGCGCCCGCAACGTCGAGCCGCCCGCCTGCAGCGTGGCCTCGTTCGCCCGGCAGCAGGACGAGGCAGAACGCGAACACGGCGATCCCGACCGGCAGATTGACGAGGAAGATCCAGTGCCAGTCGAACGCATCGGTGAGGACTCCGCCAAGGAGCACGCCGGCCGTGCCGCCGCCGGAGAGCACGAATCCGACCGTGCCCATCGCCTTCGCGCGCTCCGCGGGCTCGGTGAACATGATCATGATCAGCGAAAGCACGACCACGGAGACGATCGCCCCGCCGAACCCTTGCACGGCCCGGGCTCCGACGAGGAATCCACGTGAGCCTGCCAAGCCGCAGGCAAGTGAGGCGAACGTGAAGATCGTCAGGCCGATCAGGAACAGGCGGCGGTGGCCGAACAGGTCGCCGAGCCGGCCTCCGAGTAGGAGAAAGCCGCCGAAGGTGATCAGGTAGGCGTTCACGACCCAGGCGAGCGAGGCCTGTGAAAAGTCCAGATCGGCACGAATCGACGGAAGCGCCACGTTCACGATCGTCGAGTCGAGGACGATCATGAGATCCCCGAAGCAGAGAACGTAGAGCGCGATCCAGCGCCGGCGTGCGTCCAAGGTCGTCATCGCCTACGCCTCATCAGCGGAGTCAAACGACGGAAGACGGAGACTATTCCCGATGCGCTACTGCGGTTGCGGCACGATCCGAATGTACGGCTTCGGCTCTTTCCAGCCGTCCGGATAGGTCTCTTTCGCCTCGTCATTGGAGACCGAGCCGGCGATGATCACGTCCTCACCTTGCTGCCAGTTCACCGGCGTCGCGACCTTGTGCTCGGCGGTGAGCTGCAGCGAGTCGATCACGCGCAGGACCTCGTCGAAGTTGCGGCCCGTGGTCATCGGGTAGACGAGCACGAGCTTGATCTTCTTGTCCGGGCCGATGACGAAGACGTTGCGTACCGTCTGGTTGTCGGCCGGCGTCCGCTCCTTGGGATCCCCCGAGATGCTCGCGGGCAGCATCCCGTACAGCTTCGAGACGTTGAAGTCGGCGTCGCCGATGATCGGATAGTTGGGCCCCTGCCCCTGCGTCTCCTCGATGTCCTTCGCCCAGCCCTCGTGGTCGCCGGTCGAGTCGACGGAGAGCCCGATCACCTTGACGTTGCGCTTGTCGAACTCGGGCCTGATCTTGGCCATGTAGCCGAGCTCGGTCGTGCAGACCGGCGTGAAGTCCTTCGGGTGCGAGAAGAGGACGGCCCACGAGTCCCCGATCCAGTCGTGGAACCTGATGCGCCCTTCCGTCGTCTCGGCCTCGAAGTCCGGTGCGGTGTCACCAAGCTGCAGAGCCATTTTCCTCCTCCTCGTTCAAGACGAACCGGTCTGCGTCGATGAGAGGCTACGCGCGCGCGCCCGATCTCACAAGAGGCTCGATCACGATGGCCCCTATCGCGAGAGCCGATGAGGAGCGGCGTCCGTGCGGGAACTTCCTCGCACCCCGAGCCGTCGAAGTCGGCAGCGCTCTCGGACGGCGCAGCGCGCCCTCTCCGCTCGCAGGGCGGGCACCGCGGCCTCGGGTAGCCGTCGCTCCCCCTCCGCAAGATCGTCGACGAGGTCGGCGCCGTTCGCGTAGTGC
>JBIOYJ010000156.1:0-3313 GCA_044870105.1 Gaiellaceae bacterium
ATGCAGCGTTCGGGACACATCGTGACGATCTCGTCGCTGGCGGGCCTCGCCGGCTCCCCGTTCGGCAGCGCCTACGCGGCGTCGAAGTTCGGCGTTGACGGCTGGATGGAGTCGCTCGCGCCGGAGGTCGCGCCGTTCGGCATCCACACGACGGTCGTCAACCCTGGGTTCTTTCGCACCGAGCTGCTCACGAAGGAGTCGACGAACTACGCCCCGGCGTCGATCGACGACTACGCCGAGCGCAACGCCGCCATGCGCGAGTTCTATGAGAGCATGAACGGCAAGCAGGGCGGCGACCCGGCCAAGCTCGCCCAGGCGCTGCTGATCATCGCCGAGCTGGAGCAGCCGCCGTTCCGCTTCATCGCCGGCGCCGACGCGATCACGCAGGCCGAGGCGAAGCTCGCCGAACGCCAGCAGCAGATCGACGCCTACCGCGACCTCTCGTCGTCGCTGGCGCTCGACGAGGCGGTGACCGCAGCGTGAGCACCGATGACAACACCGGCCGCGTCGCGGTCATCACCGGCGCCTCATCAGGCATCGGCGAGGCGACCGCCCGCACGCTGGCCGTCGACGGCCACCGGGTCGCGCTGCTCGCCCGCCGCGCGGACCGCATCCACGCCCTTGCCGACCGAGCTCGGCAACGGCGCGATCGCCATCGAGGCCGACGTCACGAACCGCGATTCGATCGTCGCCGCCGCGGAGCGCGTGCAGCAAGAGCTCGGCGGCGCGGACATCCTCGTCAACAACGTCGGCGTCATGCTGACGGCGCCCTTCACCTCTGACCAGCGCGAAGAGCACCGGCGCATGGTCGAGACCAACCTGCTCGACGCGATGACGGCCACCGAGGTCTTCCTAGACCAGCTCCGCGCCAATGGCGGCGACCTGGTGAACATCCCGTCAGTCGCCGGCCGCGTCGCGCCGGCCGGCTTCGCCGCCTACGCGGCGACGAAGTGGGGGATCAACGGCTGGTCGGACGCCTTCGACGGGCGCACGTTTGACACGATCGGGGAGGGCATGGCCTTCGCGCGTGAAGCGGGGTTCGGCGCGCTGGCCGAGCGCGGAGTGGCCGCCGCCGGGGGGATCGGCCCCGTGGCCCTCGCTCCCGGCATACGACCCCGCCGCTGCGGCATTGCTCACCGAGCGCGTGCTGACGTTCCTCGACACGGTCCAAGGCGACGAGAAGAACTGAAGAAACCCATTGGCGCGGCCCGCGCGAACCGTCTAGAGCCGGAGAACCCGCACCGAAAGCGGCGCGCCGCGGCCCTTCAGCTCGAGGTCCCGCCGCTCGAGCTCGCCGAGATCGACGCCCGCTGAAGTGCAGGCCGTGTCGCTGATCAGCGCCTCACCCGCACCCGCGAGCGAGGCGAGCCTCGCCGTGACGTTTACGGGATCGCCGAGTGCGGTGAAGTCGACGACGGTCGAGTCAGAGCCGACCGCGCCGACGTACGCGACGCCCGTGTGGACGCCGCACCCGACCGGAACGAGGTCGGCCGTCGCGCGAAGTAGGTCGCCCGCGGCTTCGATTGCCTTTCGCGCGTGATCAGGCCCGACGGCGGGCACATAGAGCGCAACGACTTCGTCGCCGACGAGCTTGTCCACGACCCCGTCGCTGTCGATTACGACTCGGTTCGCGCGGTCGAAGAAGCGGTTCATCAGCCTGCTGAACTCCGCCGGCCGCATGTGCTCGGCCAGCGTCGTCGACCCACGAACGTCGGCGAACAGCATCGAGATCTCGACCTCGGCGCCGCCCGGGTGCGTGCGCACGAACGTCTCGCAGACGTCGCAGTAGTTCGGGTTCTTCGCGGATGGACGGCGTTTGAGGACGAGGCGGACCGCGGCGGCCGCCGGTCCGCCGAGCGGCACGAGGCACGTCTTGCAGCGAGGCGCGCCCGGGATGCGCCGATGCCGGCGGCGCTCGCGTCGCATCACGCCTGCGTCGCCAGTGACGATCGCCCGCCAGAACTGCTCGTTGTCGGTCACGCGCCGATCGTAGAACGTGCGGTCAGTCTCAGCTCACTGCCTTTCACAGCGACGACGCGGTCGCCATTCGAGACAGGAGCGGCGCCAGGCAGACCTCGAGCTGCCGGCGATGCTTGTCGGTATCGAACTTGTGCATGGGATGCGGAGGCAACGCGTGCTCCACTAGACGCCCGCCCTGCCGGACGTACACGACGGGGATGATCGTCCCGTCCGTGTCGTATTCGATCGCAACCGCACACGCGTCGCCGCCGTCGCGATCCACGAAGTCCGCGAGCGGCACGATCCCCTCGTCGCGAATTCCGTCGGCGCCATCGACGTCGACCACTCGCGCGAGGTATCCCTTCTGCGTCCAGAGCTCGGGCGCGTGCGCGAGCTCCCAGAGCAGATGCTGCACGATCTCGTCGCCGTCGAGCGCCTGCCGCGCGCGCCCGGTCCCGAAATGCTTCTCGGCGATGTGCTGCGCGAGGACACGCGCGTTGTAGCGGAACCCGTTGACGGATCCGGAGCTACTCGTCGCGCCATGCTTCCGCAAGCCGGGCGAAGCCTGAGTCACGTTGCCGGCAAAGTAGATCCCGGGAACAGAGATGCTCTCCCAGTACGGCGTCTGCGTCGGCACCCGGTCGTCGTTGACCATCGCCACGCCCACGCTCGCCAGGTCGCGTACCGGCGCGCGGAAGCCCGTCGCCGCGATGACCTCGTCGCAGTCGAGCTCGAGCGCCCCCTCCCAGGTCGTCCCGCTCGCATGGACGCGGTACCCGTCCGCGTGGCGCTCCACGCGCTCGATCGCCGCATCGACGACATAGGTCCCGGTGCCGCCGCGGATGTGCTCGGTATACGGCGAGAGGTATCGGATGCTGAGCGGCGAGAAGGCAAACATCGCGGTGTCCACCGGTCGTGGCGAGCCGAGCACGATTTGTCGCGCCCAGGGCAGGAGACCCTGCGCGAGCTCGAACCCCGAGTTCCGCTTGCCGACGATGAAGACGCTCTTGCCCTGATAGCGCTCCGGTGAGCTCGCCGAGACGTAGTGCGGCGCCGCTTCGAGCCCGGGAATCGGAGCGATCCACGGCTCGGTCATGCCGATGGCAAACACGCAGACGCGGCAGCGGTATTCGCCGTCCGACGTCCCGAGCACGAAGCCCGCATCGTCGCGCCGCGTCGACAGCCACTCGCAGCCGTAGCGAACGCGAACGTCCCCACGCCTGGCGAACTCGACGAGCGCCGCCTCCATCTCGGCTCGGGCCGGAACGTCGAACGCCCGGTCCATGAACTCCGGCGCGAGCGCTTGATGCTCACGTTCGTCGCCGACGAGGCTGTTGTGGTCGTACCACTCGTA
>JBIOYJ010000157.1:0-7227 GCA_044870105.1 Gaiellaceae bacterium
CGGCCCGGACGGCGGACCGGCCGGCTTTCTTCCAAGGAAGACCCCGTGCCCTCCTGCCGCGAGAGCTGCTGAAGACGCGGTTCTCTTGGCTGCGAAAGCTCGCGGAAGCTAACGCGTTGGGCTGCGCCTTTCAAGACCCAATCCCGTCGCTACGATGAGACGTGTGAGCCAATTTACGCCGGAGCCTCGCCCGGAACCCCCGCCTTTCGACTTTCGTGATTACGAACCGGTGCAGCCGCGCGGGACGGACTGGCGCGGCTTCTTCCGCAGGCTCTGGGCTCCGATCGCCGCCGCCATCGGGCTCGCGATCAAGTTCGGCGGCGTGCTGCTCAAGTTCAAGTTCCTGTTCTCGATGTTCGTCTCCGCCGCCGTGTACGTCTGGCTCGGAGGCTGGTGGTTCGGGATCGGTCTCGTGCTCCTGTTGTTCGTCCACGAGATGGGGCACGTGCTCGAGGCGAGGCGGCAGGGGCTGCCGGTCAGCGCGCCGCTCTTCATCCCGTTCATGGGCGCGCTGATCACGATGAAGCAGATGCCGCACAACGCCTGGAACGAGGCCAAGGTGGCGATCGCCGGGCCGCTGCTCGGCTCCGCCGGGGCCCTTGCTCTCTACGTCGCGGGCGTCGCCGCCGACTCGCGTCCGCTGAAAGCGATCGCATTCCTCGGCTTCTTCATCAACCTGTTCAACCTGCTGCCCGTGATCCCACTCGACGGCGGCCGCATCACGGCGGCGCTCCATCCCGTGCTGTGGGTGCTGGGCTTCCTCGGCCTGCTCGCGCTCGTCTTCGTGCGGCCGAACCCGATCCTGATCCTGATCCTGATCCTCGCTGCCTCCGAGCTCTGGCGTCGGTGGCAGCTGCGCCGCCATCCGGAGATGCAGGAGTACTACCGTGTGACGCCGGGCCAGCGAGCGACGATCGGTCTGCTCTATTTCGGCTTGGCCGCGCTGCTCGTCCTCGGCATGGAAGCGACGCACGTCCCGCGCGACTTCTAGTGAACGACTAGTGGAAGACCGACGACTTCTCGAGCGCCGCGACGGCGACCTCGCGGGCCATGTCCGACGCATCGCGGACGAGTTCCTCGAGGGGTTCGAGGCAGTCGAACGGATTGGCCGACCGGCCGTGTCCGTGTTCGGCTCGGCCCGCGTTCGCGAGGGAGATCCCGTCTACGAAGAAGCCCGCGACCTGGGACGGCGGATCACCGAGGCGGGCTTCGCGGTCGTCACCGGCGGCGGGCCGGGGGTGATGGAAGCGGCGAACCGAGGAGCGCGCGAGGCCGGTGGGGTCTCGGTCGGCTTCAACATCGAGCTTCCGCACGAGCAGGGGTCGAACCACTACCTCGACATTGCGGTCACATTCCGCCACTTCTACGCGCGCAAGACCATGTTCGTGAAGTCGGCGGAGGGGTTCATCATCTTCCCCGGTGGCTTCGGCACGCTCGACGAGTTCTTCGAAGCGCTGACGCTGATCCAGACCGGAAAAGTCCTGCATTTCCCAGTCATCCTCTTCGACACCGAGTACTGGACCGGGCTGATGGACTGGATCCGCGATCCGCTGCTCGCCCGCGGGATGATCTCGCCGGAGGATCTCGATCTGCTCTACGTCACCGACGATCCGGCAGACGCGATCGAGACCATCATCGACTGCTACGAGCGCCGCTGCGCGGAAGTCCCCGCCGCCGGCGCCAAGGCCGACGCGCAGTAGCTAGTTAAAACGTCGGGAACGGGTAGACGTTGATCGGGCCGCTCTGGCCCGTGTGACCCCCGTCGTCCGACGCGGAGACCCGCTGGGTTCCCGGCGTCTTCATGATTGTTCCCGCGAAGGCGTGCGTCCCTACGTCGTTGGGGCCGTAGTGGTACGAGCCCGGCAGGACCGCCTGGGGATCGGTGCTCGAGAGGGTGACCGTGCCGCCGTAGTTCGAAGCGGTGTTGTCGTACACGTCGACGCCGCGGACCGTGACGGTGAACGGGACGCCCGACGTGGCGATGCTCGTCGCGCTGACGATCAGGTGGTGAACGGGGCCGCCGATGACGAAGACCACGGGCTGCTTCTTGGGCGCGAGCGCGCGGAACTTGAGCACCGGCCTCCGGATCCGCTTCTTCTTGCCCTTCTTCTTCGTCGTCCGCACCGGCGGCGCGGCGCTCGGCTTCGTCTGCGTGAGGAACACGTAGCCGTCGGCGGCGAGGCGTGGGGCCACTGCCGGCCCGTACGCGAGCGTGTAGGTCTGATCCCGTGCGCAGGACGTGTTGATCAGGATGCGCCGGTCGACGACCCGCACGATCCTCGTTCCCGTCGCGCACGTCCCGCGATCGAGGCGCACGTAGCCCAGGCCGCTCGCATTCCGCAGCTGCGGCGCGCTCCAACCACGAGCCACATCGACGATCGTCTGGCCGCGCAGCGCGCCCGTGTCCGCCGTGAACGTGAAGGCGAGATTCGTGGTGCTGCCGGCGGCCACCCGTGTCGGGGTCACGCTCATCCGTCCGACGCCGTCGACCGAGCCCGCCGGCGCGGTGATCGCAACCGCGATCAGCGCGAGGACCGGCACGGGCAGCAGGGCTCGGAGGATTCGATTCGTCGGCAAAGGACCCCTCTAGTGCGGCACTGACTTGAAGCCGTAGTTAAGCAGCCGTCTGGCGTCGCGGTAAGGGTCGCTCGAGCCGAGCACGACGGCGATCAGCCTCGCGCGACCCCGCCGCGCGGAGGCGACGAGGCAGTGGCGTGCGAGCGTCGTCCACCCGGTCTTGACTCCGTCGGCGCCGCGGTACGTGCGCAGGAGGTCGTTCTTGTTGACGTAGACCTTCTCGTACGTCGGCGCCGACCAGCGCACGTGCGCGATCCGGGTCTTGACGATCCGGCGGAAGGCCGGCTTGCGCAGCGCATAGCGGGTCAGCGCTGCGAGATCCCACGCGCTTGAGCGGTTGCCGCGATCGACCACGCCGCTCGGGGTCGAGAAGTGCGTGTTCGAAAGCCCGAGCTCGCGCGCCTTCTCGTTCATCAGCCGGATGAACCCGGCCCTGCTTCCACCCGCGGCGATCGCGAGGGCGAGCGCGTCGTCGTTGCCGGAGTAGAGCAGCAACCCGTACAGCAGCTTCCAGGCCCGGACCCGCTCGCCTGCCCGGAGGCCTTCGCGAATCGGCGCGGCGCGTGGAACCAGCGGGGAGATGCGGATCCGCTGCCCGTAGCCGAGCCGCTCGAGCGCGAGCACCGCCGTCATGATCTTCGTCGTCGAGGCGATGAGAAGGCGCTTGTGCGGCCGCTTCGCCCAGAGCGCCGCGCCGGTCTGCGCGTGGACGACGATCGCCGCGCGCGCGCTCAGGCGCAGGCGATGGCGGCGGAACGCGGGGGTGAGCAGCGGCGCGGGCGGCGGCTTCGAGACCGTGCGTACCGGCGGTCGCCGCGGCTGCTGCGCCTTGGCAGCGTCGTGGCCGCCGAAGACCTCGGTGACGTACAGGCCGCCGGTCGTCGCGGACGCGGCGAGCAGAACGAGAGCGAGCACCCGGCGCCGGCGATAGCCGCGCCTGCGCAGCCGCCGCCGGTCCACCGGCTGGAGCACGGAAGGCTGCATTTGAGGCGCCGAGCCTACACTGACCGCATGAAATTGCGGGATCTGCCCTCGGTCGACGAGCTCGCGCGGGCCGTCGGCGATCCGCTCGCGGTCGAGGCTGCGCGTTCAGTCCTGTCACACGCTCGTGACGAAATCCGGGCGGGGTCTGACCCCGGCGATCTTCTACAACGGGTTCGTGACGAGATCGAAAATGCGCGGCACGCACGGCTGCGCCGGGTGCTGAACGCGACCGGCGTGATCATCCACACGAACCTCGGCCGCGCGCCGCTCGCGGCCGAAGCGCTCGAGCGCGTGCGGGCGGCCGGCGGCGGCTATTCGAACCTCGAGTACGACCTGGGCGAGGGCGCCCGCGGCGCGCGACAGGACCACGTCGCGCCGATCCTGCGCCGCCTGACAGGCGCGGAGGCCGCGCTCGTCGTCAACAACAATGCGGCTGCGGTGCTGCTCGCGCTCGCCGCGCTCGCCGAGGGTCGCGAGGTGATCGTGTCACGCGGCGAGCTGATCGAGATCGGCGACGGCTTCCGCATTCCCGACGTGCTCGCGAGGTCGGGGGCCCGGCTCCGCGAGGTCGGGACGACGAACCGAACGCGAGCAGCGGATTACGAGCGGGCGGTCGGGCCCGAGACTGCGCTGCTCTTGCGCGTGCACCAATCGAACTTCCGCGTGGTGGGCTTCACGGAGCAGCCGCGGCTGGAGGAGCTCGCACGCGTCGCGCGCACGCACGAGCTTCCGCTCGTCGACGATCTCGGCTCCGGCGCCCTCGGGCGGATCGAGGACGAACCCTCCCCGCGCGAGAGCCTTGCGGCGGGCGCCGATCTCGTTTGCTTTTCGGGCGACAAGCTGCTCGGCGGCCCGCAGGCGGGAATCGTCGTCGGCCGCGCCGACCTGGTCGAGCGCCTCCGGCGCCATCCGCTCCAGCGCGCGCTGCGCGCCGACAAGCTCACGCTCGCGGCGCTCGAAGGCACGCTGCAGCTCCACCTCGATGCGCCGAGCCGCATCCCCGTACTGCGCATGCTGGAGGAGCCGCTCCCGGCCGTCCGCGAGCGCGCCGAGCGGCTGGCCGCGGCCGTGGGCGGCGAGGTCGAGGAGACGGTCGCCCGAGTCGGCGGCGGTGCGCTCCCCCTCGCCGAGCTGCCGAGCTTCGCCTGCGGAGTCGAGGAGGAGCTCGCGGAGCGGCTCCGGCGCCACGAACCGCCGGTCGTCGGCGTCGTTCGCGACGGGCGGACGCTGCTCGATTGCCGCACGCTGACGGACACGGAGGCCGACGAGGCCGCTCAGGCGGTTCACGCATGTCGCTCGTCGTAGGTACGGCGGGCCACATCGACCACGGCAAGACGTGGCTCGTCCGAGCGCTGACCGGGAAGGACACCGACCGGTTGCCGGAGGAGCACGAGCGCGGGATCTCGATCGACCTCGGCTACGCCCCGCTCGAGCTCGGCGACGGCCGCAGGCTTTCGCTCGTCGACGTGCCTGGCCACGAGCGCTTCGTCCGCAACATGGTGGCCGGCGCCACGGGTATCGATCTCTTCCTGCTCGTGATCGACGCCGGCGAGGGCGCGCGCCCGCAGACCCACGAGCACTTGGCGATCCTGCGCCTGCTCGGCGTCGAGCGCGGCGTCGTCGCCGTGACGAAAGCCGATCTGGTCGACGAGGACACGCTCGACCTCGCGCTCGAAGAAGCTCGCGAGCTGGTCCCGGAGGCCGAGGTCGTGGCCGTCTCGGCCAAGACAGGCGTGGGGCTCGACGAGCTGCGGGCCGCCCTGGCTCGAGGGGCCGACTCCGCGGAGCGCCGTCGCCGCTTCGCCGCGACGCGGCTTTGGATCGACCGTGCGTTCACGCTCTCGGGCGCCGGCACGGTTGCGACTGGGACGCTGTGGTCGGGATCGATCGGCGCGGGCGATCTGCTCCGGCTCGAACCGCAGGGGCGGATCGTCCGTGTTCGAAGCGTCCAGGTGCACGATGAGCCAGTCGAGCGGGCCGAGGCCGGCCAACGGGTGGCGGTCAATCTGCCGACCCTCGAGCGCGGCGACCTCGCGCGCGGAAACGCCCTGGTCGAGCCCGGTCATTACCCGGTCACTTACCGCCTCGACGTCGTGGTCGAGGAGCTCGAACCGCTCCCGGCCGCAGCCAAGGTCCACCTCGGCACGGCCGACGTCCCGGCCCGCCTCGTCCGCGATGGGCGCTACGCGCAGCTTCGCCTCGGCGAGCCGGTTGTGGCCGCCCGCGGCGACGTGGCGATTTTGCGCGGAGAGACGACGCTCGGAGCCGCCCGCATCCTCGATCCCGCCCCGCCGCGGGCTTTCGATCCCGCACGGCTGGAGCTTCTGGAGCGCGCGGCTCCGAAGGAGATCGTCGGCGCGCTCGTCCACGAGCCGGTGACAGGGCCCGAGCTGCAAGCGCGCGGCCTGCTCGATCCGGCCGAGCTGGCCGAGGGTCTGGCGGGAATGGAGCAGGCAGGCGACTGGTACTTCGCGAGCGGGTGGCTGGAAGACGTTCGCTCGCGGGTGCGCGGACGTCTCGCGGAGCGCGCCGAGACGTCGCCGCTCGACCCCGGCATACCGCTGGCAGAGCTCTTGCCCGCCGAACCGTGGGCGCCCGCGATCGCTCCGCTCCTGCACGTCGAGCGGCGCGGCGCCAAGGCCTATTTGCCCGGCGCGACAGCCTCGCTCGGCGAGCGCGCCGATGCCGCGGCCGTGCTCGAGGCCGAGCTCGCCGCGTCGGGCCTCGCGCGGGTCGAAGATCGCGAGCTCGCCTCATTCCTGGAGCAGGAGGGCCGGTTGAAACGGGTCGGCGACGGGTTCGCGGTCTCGATCGAGCTCTACGAGCGCGGGCTCGCGGCCCTGCGCGAGCTCTCGCCGATCACGCTTGGCGGCTTCCGCGACGCGCTCGGGATCTCCCGCCGCGCGGCTCAGCTGCTGCTCGAGCGGTTCGACGTCGACGGGATCACGCGCCGTGTCGGCGACGAACGCGTTTTCAGGCGGACGGCTCTGCGGGACTGAGGCGGATCTCGAACCGGCAGGCAGGGTCGCCCCGCCGCATGCACGAGGTCTCCTCGATCTCGGTGCGCTGGCCGTAGTGGCGCGCAGTCCCCTCGGCCAGGCCTCGCAAGAGAGGACAGAGCTGACGCGGCGACGTGTAGACGATCAGGACACCGTCGTCGTCGAGGGGCGCGACGTCGAGCTCCGGGGGGCCGGCATTCGGGATGGTCGCGCGGACGAGCTCGTGGATGCGCGTCTCCACCGTCAGCATGAAATCGCGGGCCGAGCGCGAGATCGCGAAGAAGGCCGGATAGAGCCGCGCGAACGTCGTCTGCGCGGTGAAGATCCCGAACTCCCGCAGGACCTCGTCCGTGTCGAGGCCGGTTACCTTTGCCGTGCGCCCGATCAGCTCGACCAGCCGCTCGTCGGGGTACGCCTCGCTGAGCAGGTAGACCGGCTCGCCGCTGAAGACCTGGTCGCCGATCTCCGCCCCGTGCTCGGCGTTTACGTAGTCGCGCAGGCTCGTGAAGATGACGCCGTGCACCGGCTGAGTCTATGAGGCTGGCCGAGCCGGCGACTCGCTACCCTCGCCTCGGAGCGGCACGGGCCCGGTGGCCCAACCGGTCTTCAAAACCGGTGCGGTCGTGTGACCCACGGCTCGGTCGGTTCGACTCCGGCGCCGCTCCGT
>JBIOYJ010000158.1:0-7472 GCA_044870105.1 Gaiellaceae bacterium
TAGGGCAGGAACCAGCAATGCCAGGCGCCTAAAAATTCATTCGTCGTCGGCGACGCGTTCCACGCCGAGCTCATGTTCCCCAGATAGACGCGGCCGCCGTCGATCCTGTACACGATCGCCCAGTGGACTCCGAAGGCGGGGCCGCGCAGTGCGCCCAGGTCGACCATCACCGGGACGGGGTGGTTGTAGGCGACGTAGTTCTGCAGCGAGCGCCAGAGGCCGTCCCAGCCCCAGGAAAAGAAGCCCGAGTAGCCGACGTAGGCGGCTAGGCCGTATGAGCCGAGCGCGTCACGGATCCGGCCGCCGGTCGTCCCCCAGCCGAAGACCACGTCGGCAGCGAAGCCTCCGTTCTTGACCGCATCGATTGCCTCGCCGTCGTCCCAGTAGTAGAGACCGTTGCGCCAATCGCGCTCGCGACGCGCGAGGCCGTAGGGGTTGCGGCCCCAGTAGTCGGTGATGGTCGCGATCGCCGCTTGCCCACAGGTGTTCCAGTCAACGTTCGGGCGATCGTTGACGTAGCAATGGAGGTACTGGATCATCCGCCCGGCTCCGCGGAACCGTGGGGGCGGGGCTCTTTGAGCTTCTCGGGCTCGGGCGGTTGCTCGCCTTTGTCCTCAGGCGTGGGCCGCTTCTGCTTTTTCACCCAGTCCGCGTACTCGCCGATATCGGCGAGCGGCATCGGTTTCGTCTTCGGCGCCTTCTCCTTGTCTTTCGGCGCTGGGTCTTTGTCCTCGGGCATCGGCGCTCCTAACGTTGGGCCTGCTCAGTGCGAGCGCCGCACGACCCGCACCGCCAGTATCACTCTCGCCTCGACACGAAGTCAACGCGGAACAGAAGGGGCGGCGATAACGCCGCCCCTTCCCTTCGATTGCGTGTCCCGCGCGCGCGCCTAGCCGACGCAAACGCAGGCCCACCAGCACCACCACAAGACGCAAACCCGGATGCAGTAGCAGTAGCTTCCTTCCTGCTCGACGATCTCGACCGTCGCCTCGTCGGGAAGCTCCACGCCGTGGCTCTCCAGGAACCCCTTTGGATCCCCCTTCGCCGCCTCCGGATCGTTCTCGAATTCCTCGAGTGCGCGCTTGAAGCGTGGGCTATTCACCGAGCGCGTCATCGCCCCGTGAAACTTGTCGAGCGCCTGCTTGCGTTCTTCGCGGTCCCTTTCCCTCGGAAGAGGTGGCATCACAGCTCCTTCCTGAACGCGGATCGCGCGATCGCGGCGACCCGTCCTAAGGGTGGAAACGCCGCAGATGGCAAGAGATGGGTTCTCACCTCCTCTCTCGCCGCAGTACGCGGTCGCACGCGGGGGCGTGCGGGCCGCCAAGTAAACGTCCGCCGACCCCGGCCTGTCAAGGCAGAAGCGACCGGGCCGTCCTGGTCAGTGACGGACGCACAAAGTCGGCAAACTCGCCGAGATGGACGCCTTCGGCCTCGTCTCGAAAGTCGTTCTCGCCGTTGTTTTCGGGCTCGCGGCGGTCGGCAAGCTTGCCGAATCGGCCCCGTTCCGTCGCACGCTCCCGTTTTACGGCGTGCCGGGCCGCTTTGTCGGGGCAGTCGCGATCGGGGTTCCGCTAGCCGAGCTCGGCGTCGCCGTCACGCTAGTCCCCGCTGAGTTCGCGCCCTGGGGAGCGATCTCGGTGCTCGTACTGCTCGCCGTCTTCACCGGCGCGGCAGCCCTGACGCGCGCACGCGGCGTCGAGGCGGAGTGCGAGTGTTTCGGCCCGCTCGACCCGCTTTCCGCGGGCGCGCGTCCCTTCATCCGGAACATCGGCCTGGCGGCGCTCGCCGCGCTCGCGGCTGCGACGGAACCCGGCGCCGCCACCGCTGGGGTATCCGACTCGGTCGTGGTCGGCCTTGCGCTTGTCGCGGCCATGCTCGCAGCGTGGGTCGCGACTTTGGCTCGGAAGCGCCGCGAGCGACGCACGCGGGGAGCTGCCGTCGGAACCACCGCTCCCGCGTCCTTTTTCCGGGCGTTGACGGGCGAGAGCATCTCTCTCGGCAGCCCGAGCGGCACAACGCTGCTCCTTTTCTGGAACCCCTACTGCCCGCCCTGCCAGTACATGCTCCCGCGGCTCAAAGCGTGGGAGAAGGACCGGCCGCCGGGATCGCCACGCCTCGTGATCGCGTCGAGCGGGAGCGAGGACGATAACCGGGCCGTCGATCTCGTCTCTCCGATCGTCCTCGAAGGGTCAGATGAGGCGCGGCGCAGGTTCGCCATTCCCGGGAAGCCGGCCGCCGTGCTTCTCGACGGCGACGGGCGTGTGATCTCCGAGCCGCTCCTCGGCGCGCCGGCGATCCTTGGCGCACTGGGAGCGCCCCCGTAGGGGAGCGCCTCTTCGACTTGTCGGGCTGCTGACGCCCGAACAGCCCGCTGGAACGCGGTGGGCTTGCTGCCCGACCTGACCTGCCGGCCAACCGTCGCTGCGAGCGGCGCAGCGCGGAAGGAATTTGCGCGATGATGCGCTTGGCCCCGAGTGCGCCTCTGCGGCAGATGGACTATCGGATCGGCGATCACATCGTGGTCGAGGGTCGCGTGCTCGTCGTGCGCGGCTTCGATCCGATCGGCGTGCGCGCCTGGCGCGTCTACCTCGAGGATGAGGCGACGGGCGAGCTGGTAGTTGATTTGATCGCGCGGCTTCCGAGGCCCGAGCGCGAGGATGAACCCTCCGACACCACCGAGTAGCCGAGAAGTCTCAATCGTGGCCCGGATACGCCACACCGGGCGCAAGCTCGGCGAAGCACGCCGGACAGATGCCGTGGCTCAAGCCGCTCTCCTGCTCGCGGTCCTTGAGGAGCAGCCGCCAGAGCGTCGGCCGGTGCCAGCGCGCCCGCTCGCCGGAGATGCTGCCGCACCAGGCGCAGCGGACCGGGCGCCGGTGACCGGCGCGACCGCGAAGCCGTGTCTTTGTCGGCACAGAAGCCTTCCGAAGAACCGTCGATCTACTGTGGCAGTGACGCGCGGGTACTTCAACCTCTCGTGCGGCCGGTCGCGTTTTCCGGCGCCGACTACGGGTCCAGGAGCGGGGCGCGGATCCCGCGCGCGGGAAGCTCCGGCCAGGAGGACACGATGCGAATGCAATCCAAGCCGAATAGCGACTACACCAAGACATGGTCTCCGTCAGGGGAGATCGAATACGCCGCGCTCGCCGACGGGACGCGTGTGAGGTACCTGAAGGCGGGTTCCGGCCCGACGGCACTGATCTTGCTCCACACGGTCCGTACGCAGCTCGATCACTTCCAACTCGTGATCCCGAAGATCCTGCACGCCTTCACCGTCTACGCGATCGACATGCCCGGGATGGGCTGGTCCGACATCACCCCGGGCGCGAGTTACACCGAACCGGCGCTCCGCCGCGCGATCGTCGAGTTCGTCAAGACGCTTGGCATCAAGGACGTCACCCTGGCAGGCGAGTCGATGGGTGCCACCGTTTCGCTGACGGCCTCAACCGAGCTTCAAGACCGCGTGCGCCGCGTCGTCGCGTTCAACACCTATGACTACTCCAACGGCGTCGGTCGAGCCAACCGGGTCGGCTCGATCTACGTCGGCGGCGCACGCCTCCCGGCAATCGGCCCGGTGGTCACGAGGATGGAGAACAAGCCCGTCCTGGGCATGGTGCTGCGGGGCGGTCTGTTCGACGGGAACAAGCTGCCAGATCACTACCTGGGCGAGGTGCGTCGGGTTGGCCGGCGTCGCGGTTACCCGCGCGTGGCGCGCGAGGTCTTCCGCAATGTGGACAGCATGATCGCCGCCAGAGCACTCTACGGTCGGGTCACCGCCCCCGTGACCCTGGTCTACGGCGACCACGACTGGTCGCGCGTCCCAGAGCGTGAAGCCAACCTGGCCTTGCTCCGTGGCGCCCGACCGGTCTCGCTTCCTGAGACCGGACACTTCGCGGCTCTGGAACAGCCCGTCCGCGTCGCTGAGATCCTCCTCGGCGGCCACGGCGCCTGACCGGCGAACGGAACTAGCCGGACTCGAACCGGCGAGCTCTTGGGTGCGATTGATGCGCGGGCAGGAACTTAGGCGGACGATGCGGGAACCCTTCACGCTTTCCCCCGTACCGACAACGTGGGATCTCCGCGCTCGTCTCCGCCGCTACTCACCAATAACTCACCAATCGGCGGCGCACGTGATCAGATTGCGCACCGGCGTCGCAGGTGCTCTGGGCCGCCGCGCGCGGTAGCCCGCTCATCGAGAGCGGGCTACCGTAGATCGAAAGAACAGCGTGCCTAGTGGCGAATGAACAGCGTCAGGCCGCCTGCCTCCTTGTTGAAGTTCGGCCCGCCTTGGACGGCGAGGCGAACCCCCTCGCGGAAGCTGCGCGGCACCTTTACCCCGGGCAGCGCGCAGGTGATCCGAAGGACCCCCGTCGCGCCGCTCGAGAGCTGGACGCGGATCAGCGCCTTCCCCGCGGTCGCACCTGGCGTGATCGCTGGGTTCGTGCCGTGGTCCTTGAAGCTCAACAGCTTCACCGCGGTCCACGTCCCCGAACCGACCCCGGCGTTCGTGCTGCTGTAGGTGCCCGCGCCGGTGACAGATTTCGGATGCACGGTCAGCGTGCCTGTCCCGGCGATCCTCACGGTATCGCCGTTCGCGGCGCGCGCGACGTCCGGGCATGGATTCGGAACCGGAAGACTGCAGGGCTGGAATCCGCCCGGAGCGGTGGAGTTGGCCCCGACGAGGAACTCGTACGTCGCCGCTTTCTTGTTTGGATTAGGGCCTTTCTTCGCTCCACTCGCCGTTGCTCCAGCGAGAGCGATTGCGCCGGCCAGGAGCACCGCGAAAAATGTCGCGAGGTAGCGATTCATACTGACCTCCCCTGTCTGTTGCCGCTTTACCCATCGAAGACGATCCCGGCCCCGATAAGGACTTGTGGCGTGCGTGCCTTCTCCGAGTGGAAACAGCTGGAAAACCGCGCCGAGGCCACCTACGATTTCGCTCCCTCGTGGGATCGAACGGGCGGCCTCGAACCGGCGGTTCGCAGGACTTGGCGTTTCTTGACTCCTACGGCCAGCAATCGGGCCGCCGATGCTGTAAAGCTCTGCGAGCCGCGCGCGGAATGCTGGTTGAAATCCCCCTGAGGCGGGTAGACGATCGCCCGAACCAAGGAGGGGAGAGCATGGTGAAGAAGCTTCTTCTCGCCGCCGCCGTCCTCCTCACCATCGGTGTGCTCGGACCCGCGACAGCAGTCGCAAGCGCACCGGTGGTCGTGAGCGGTGGCGGCACAGGGACATTCGACCGCATCCATCCAGGCTCGCAGTTCGGGATGGGCGTCGTCTTCCGCGGCGAGTCTGTCCGCGGACATTTCAACTGCGTGATGGCCGGCAGATCGGCCTTCGCCGGTCTCCGGCTGATGAAGGTCGACGGTCAGGTCACTGCTGGCTCGGCCAACCCGGACGTCGGCACGGCCACCTTCAGCGGCATCGCGACACTGCACATGGACAACGCCAAGTCACAGGTTGCGTTCAGCGCCAGCGTGACACGCGGGGGGCCAGGAATCGGGACGCTCCAGCTGACCGTGAACGGCCCGCCAGTCGGGTTGTTCCCACTGCCGCTGGAGTTCGTGGCGACCGGACAGATCTCCGTCCGCTAGCGGTCCGGCTAGCAGGACGGCAAAGGAGGGGGAATTGAGATGAGAAGGAGGGCATTTGCAGGACTCGTCGGCTTGACGTTCGCCGTCGCCCTGCTGGCGCTTGCGTTGCTTGTCGGCGGAGCGGCAGGCGGGCACGGCAAGGGCAAGCGACACGACAATCAGAACGGGTCTCGCATGCAGGGCCGGACCGGCTTCCACTTCCTCGTGCTGGACGCCATTCCGGGAACGCCCGATCGGCTGATCCTCCAGGGCAACGGCAGCTTCAACCAGAACCGCGCAAGCGGCGGCGGAACCTTCGACCATTTCCAGGCATCAGGGAATCCCCCACTGCCGCTCATCGCAACCGGCACGTGGAAGGCAGAGGACGTGGTGAGCTGGAGCCCGGGCGGCACGCACGGCGTGTACCAAGGCGGCGTCCTGATCATGCACGCCACCTTCAAGCCGAACGGAAAGCCGCCGATCAAGAACGTGCTGATCGAGGTGGACTGTAACCTCGGCCCGGCCGGATTCAGCACCGGCAAGCCGGAGGGCGTCGTCGTCACCTTCCCGGGCACGCCGCAGGTCGTCTTCACACCAACTAGCCCGACGACGACCGGCCTAACGGTCTTCAGTCTGACCAAGGGGCACAAACACTAGAAAGACGACCGAGGTCTCGTAAAGCCATTCTGGGAGCGCCGCGACGAATCATCGCCGCGGCGCTCGCTTGTCGAGAGGTGCTGCCGGCACTCCGGTTCTAGCCGGCCCAGGCCTCGAGCGCGGCCCCACCGACCGAGATCCCGAGCGCGAGGCCGACTTCGTTGTCGGTGCGGAAGTGGATGCCGCCATAGAGGCGCGAGAGCGCCGCCTCGTCCGCCCACGCCCGCAGCCGTTCAGCCTCCGCGGGGAAGAAGGCAGAGAGCACGGCCGCGGCCGCTCCGGACGTCCCCGAGTGTCCGGAAACGTAGGAGGGAAACGGTGGAGTCGTAATCAGCGGACTCCAGCTCGGGTCGATCTCGCGTCGGATCACAGTGACGGGCCGCGGCGACCAGTAGGCGTACTTCGCGTCCCAGACACAAATGAAGGCGTCGGCCTGCGCGGTGTTCAGGCTGGCGAAGACGAGCGCCGCCCGCGCGGTATTCAGCCGGTGGGCGCGCACGAGGCCGAGCGCGATCGCGTTCCAATGCCCCGGGGGCGTGAAGGTTCCGGGGCCGTCCGCCCAGAAGAGCGCGATCGCACGCTGCTCAGGCGTCAGCGTCTGTGAGACCTGGTAGACCTCCTGAACCTCGGCCTCGAAGGCCCGTTGGCCTGAACGCGGAGGCGGGAGCGGCCGAAGCACCACCGGATCTGTGATGTTCCAGGGCAGCACCCTCCCCCAGTTGGGCAACAGCGGAGGCAGGAAGCCGGGTGGGGTGGGCACCCAGAACTCCGGACCGATGGGAGCCTCTCCCGTGAATGGCGCGTCCGCGCCGTCGCTCTCGGCCCGCGCGACGAGCTCTTCGCCGGAACGGCGCCCAAGGACGAATCCACGCCCCGCGCTCGAGGTCGCTGCGGCGTGCTCCGCGCGGCTGGCGAGGCCGTGGAACCGGCCCCTGTCCTCGCGAAAGAAATACGCGAGCACGGTCGAGGCCGCGCCGTCGACGGCTGCGTTGGCGGTGGCAGCGGGTGTCGCGCGCGCGACCGCCCGCTGCATCCCGACACTGAGAGTCGCCAGGATGCGCGAGGCGTGCGGCGGATCAACGCGCTGAGCCGCGATCTCGTCCAGCGCGACCTCGATCCACTGGCCGACGGCCCGGTCGGGCGAGGGCGGCCGTGCCTGTGCAGAAGGAGCACAGAGGATGGCCGACGCAACCACCGATACCACCATGGGCGCGACCTTCATCAGCACCTCCCTCCTCGAAC
>JBIOYJ010000159.1:0-5441 GCA_044870105.1 Gaiellaceae bacterium
TCATGGGCATCGCCGTCCACATTCGGGTCGACGGCTCGCTCGAGGCCGGCGATCAGCTGATCGGTACGGGCGTACACCGCCCAGCTTCCGGTGAGGTCCTGTTGCCAGCCTGCCACCCGGATCGGCAGCACCGACGCGCCTGTCGCGACGCCGCCCAGGCCGGCCGGGCCGCCGCCGCCGACGAGGATTCCGGCCATCTCGGTGCCGTGCTGCTCGAGCCGAGCCGGCTCGTCCGGCTTGGCCCGCGGCAGCGCGCCGAACGACTCTCCGATCACGTCGATCCCGTCCAGGATGCGGCCGCGCAGGTACGGATGCGCGCGGTCGACCCCCGTGTCGAGCAAGGCGATCGTGACGCCTCGGCCGTCGAAGCCCGGCAGCAGGATCTCCGGCCGGCTGCCGGCGCCCTGCGCGAGCCCCTTGCGGGCGAGCAGCTCCGACGAGGTGGAGGCTGGGTAGGCGACGCGGACGGGATAGACGCCGGCGACGTCAGGGTTGCGCTCGAGCAGCGCGACCGCCTGCGCGTCCAGCGCGGCCGAGAAGCCGTTGAGCACCCGCGCGAAGCTGAACTCGACGCGCGTCTGGATTCCGTACGTTCCCAGCGTCGCCAGAACCTGCCGCTGCGCGGCGATGGCGCCGGCGGTCCAGGTTCGTTCCTGCGAATCGCTCGCCCGGCCGCCGGCCTGTGCGACCCGCTGCGCGAGCGAGGGCGCCTTCAGGACGACGATCACTCGCTGACCTACGGCGACCGGCGGCCGCTGGCCGACGAGACCGCGCCACGCGGAGGCGGGCGCCGAGAGCGTGCGCGTGCGGGAGCTCGTGCCGCCTGCGCCGACAAGCAGGAGCAGCGCGCCGGCCGCCACGAGCGCGAGCGGGCCGAGCCGAAGCAGGTCAACCCGCCGAGGCGTAGGCATCGAGCGCAAGATAGTGAGGATACGAGACGGCCTCGTCGTACCTCGCGGCCGAAGCGATCATGGCCGCGTTGTCGGTGCAGAGCGGAAGCGGCGCGAGCGCGGCGTCGGGAAGGGAGGAGCGGAGCTCCGAGTTGGCGGCGACGCCCCCGACGACCGCGATCCTGCTCGCGCCCGTCCGCTCGGCCGCCTCGAGCGTGCGTCCCACGAGCGCCCGCACGATTGCGCGCTGATAGCTCGCCGCCAGATCGGCGCGGCGACGCTCCAGCTCTTCGGGGTCGAGGTCGCGTACCGCATAGAGCAAGGCGGTCTTCAGGCCGGAAAAAGAGAAATCGAATCCGGCCACGCGCGCGACCGGGAACGCGAACGCCTCAGGATCGCCCTCGGCGGCCAGCTCGTCGATGGCGGCCCCGCCCGGGTATCCGAGGCCGAGCAGGCGGGCGCCCTTGTCGAAAGCCTCGCCCGCGGCATCGTCGAGAGTCGTCCCGAGCACCTTGAATCCGCCGTGCTCAGGCACGTCGACCAGCAGCGTGTGGCCGCCGCTCGCGAGCAAGGCGAGGAACGGCGGGTCGACCGGGTTCGG
Organism: Gaiellaceae bacterium; assembly: GCA_044870105.1. GTDB lineage: Bacteria > Actinomycetota > Thermoleophilia > Gaiellales > Gaiellaceae > JBKPFU01. The sequence continues at coordinate 1,492 of JBIOYJ010000159.1, forward strand.
CTTCAAGTACAGCGACGCGACGTGCCCGTGCAGGTGGTCGACGGGAACGAGCGGCAACCGGCGCGACCAGGCGATCGCCTTGGCCGCCGAGAGGCCGACCAGCAGCGCGCCGATCAGCCCCGGCCCCTGGGTCACCGCGACGCGCTCCACGTCGTCGAGGCTCGCATGGGACTCGGCCAACGCCTCCTGGACGACGGGCACGACCAGCTCGAGGTGACGCCGCGACGCCACCTCGGGGACGACGCCGCCGTAGCGGGCGTGGAGGTCGGCCTGGGAGGAGACGACACTCGCCGCGATCTCACCGTCGGGCGCAACGAGGGCGGCGGCCGTCTCGTCGCACGACGTCTCGAGCCCGAGGATCAAGCCCTCCACTAAGGCTCAGTACCCGAGCGGCTCCTCCGCCGCGAGCGGGTCCTTCCACATGATCAGCGCGTCCTCGCGATTGTCGGTGTAGTAGCCGCGCCGCACGCCCCGCGGTCGGAAGCCGAGCTGCTCGTACAGCCGAATCGCCTCGGTGTTCGAGACGCGGACTTCGAGCGTGTAACCGCGGCGCCCGCGTCCGGCGGTGAGCTCGAACAGGCGCTCGAGCAACGTTGTCGCGATCCCGCGGCGGCGATGCTCCGGCGTCACGGCCACATTCATCACGTGCCAGGCATCGACGTAGCGCGAGATGACCAAGTAGCCGACCAGTTTCTCGTTCTCCACGTCGAACGCCCCCAGGCAGATGGAGGAGGGCTTGGCGAGCTCGCTCGCGAACATCGAGCGCGACCACGGGGTCGGGTACGACTGCCGCTCGATCTCCTCGATCGCGGTCAGGTCGCGCATCGAGAGGCGCCGCAGCTCGACGCCGGTCGCCATCCTCATCGCGGCTTCTCCACGTCCGGGACGCGCAGGTACAGCGGTTCCACGTTCTCGGCGGGGCCGAACTCCCGCGCCAGCGCCGCATGGAAGCGCGCCCGCGGCAGGTGCCGTTCGTCGTCGCCGTCCGGAACTTCGGCGCCACGCGCCTCGAACACTTGCCGGTACCGGACGGCGCCGTCGCCGACGCAGACCGTCCCCGGCTCGATGCTCAGCTCCTGTGGCGCCAGCACCGCCGGCCGGCCGTCCACGAGCGTGAAGACCTCACGCCGGCCGGCGTCCACGACGGGCAACGCGCCGGGTGCTCCCGCGGCCAGAGCGTCGAGCGTCGAGACCCCCGCCACTCCGACGTCGAGCGAGAAAGCGAGCGCGCGTGCGGCCGCGAGCCCGAGGCGAAGGCCCGTGAAGCTGCCCGGCCCTGTCCCTACGGCGAGGGCGGAGATGTCGTCCGGCTCGGCTCCGGCGGCGCGCAGCAGCTCGTCCGCGTCGGCCAGCACGCGCACGGCGCTCGAGGCCCGCTCGGCGACGCTCTCGCCGTCGCGAACGAGCGCGCTCGTCGCGACGCTAGTCGCCGTGTCAAAAGCGAGCGTCAGCATCTCCGAGAGTCTCCTCGATCAGGGCCGCCTCCGGGCTTTCCTGGACGATCGTTCTCCGCTCGGGATCCACGTGCACCAAACGTACCGATACGCGAGCCGGCGGTAGCACCCCGGCGCCGGCCTCGGGCCATTCGACGAAGCAGATGGCGTCCTCGAAGTACGGCTCGAGGTCCCCCCACTCGGCCGGCGACAGCCCTTGGAAGCGGAAGAGGTCGAGGTGGGACACGTCGGGCGAGGCCGGGTAGCGGTGCCCGACCGTGAAGGTCGGGCTCGTGACCGGAACCTCCACGCCCAATGCGCGGCACGCACCGCGCACGTACGTGGTCTTCCCGCTGCCGAGCTCGCCCGAGACGGTGACGACGTCGCCCACGCGAAGCCTCCGGGCGAGCCGCCCCGCGATGCGCTCGGTCTCTTCCGGCGACGAGGAGGTCAGCTCGACTCGGGCCACGTCTTCAGCACTTCCCGCTCCAGGCGCCTCGATACCTCGACGCCGAAGCGCCGTTCCGCCTCGCTCCGCGCTTCCAGATACGACGACAGCGCGACGTCGAGCGACGCCGGCGGCTCCGAGACGCCGAGCGGGCGCAGCAGATGGCGCCACAGCTTGTCCAGCTCGGCCGCGAGCAGCTCGCTCTTGCCCGCGGCGTGCTTGGAGCGAAGCCAGACCAGCCAGTCCCAGAGGTGCTCGTCCATCGGGCGCAGCGTTTCCGGCCCGGGAATCCATGGAGGCTCGAGCTCGTGCGGTTCGTCGAGGAAGAGCAGGTCGATCTTCGTCGCTCCTTCGAGCATGAGCATGTACGTCCAGTACTCGCTGAGGCGATCCCACTGCTCCGCCAAGGCGTCGAGCGGCGCGAGACGAGTCGGCAGCGCGGCCTTCACGGCCTCGAAATCGGCCACCTCCACCGAGAAGTCCCAGTCCGAGAACTCCTTTGCCGTGCCTTCCGCCCGAGAGCCGATCAGGTCGACGCTCCTTACGTGCGGGTCGGCAAGGAGGGCCGACCGAACGACTGCCTCGAGCTCTAGAACAGGCCCAGCTGGACGGCCGGCTCGGGTGCGACCGCGACGAGCGCCGGGCCAGGCGGCTGCGCCGGTTCGAGCGAGCGGCCGATCAGCTCCGGGAGGCGTCCGAAGTCCTCCTCCAGGACCTTGAGCATGGCCGGCGTGTAGAGCGCGGCCGCTGGATGGTAGAGCGGGTAGAGGAGCACCTTGCGCCCGCCGACCGTCGTCTCCTGCTCCTGGCCGTGGACGCGCGTGATCCCCGTCTGCTTGCCGGAGAGGAGCTTCGTCGCAAAGTTGCCCAGAGTGGCAACCACCTTCGGTTCGATCAGCTCGATCTGCCGGAAGAGATGGCCTTCGCAGGCCTCGATCTCGTCCGGCTGTGGATCGCGGTTTCCGGGCGGGCGGCACTTCAGCACGTTCGCGATGTAGACCTGGGCGCGCTCGAGCCCGATTCCCGCCAGCAGCGTGTCCAGCAGCTTCCCGGCCTGGCCGACGAAGGGAAGCCCTTGCTGATCCTCGTGGAACCCCGGCGCCTCGCCGACGAACATCAGGTCGGCCTGGTGATTTCCAAAGCCGAAGACGACCTGCGTGCGCCCTTCGGCGAGCCGGCATTTGGTGCAAGCAGCGGTTTGCCGCTCGAAGGCCTCGAGCGTGGTGGCGTGCTCTACCGGCTCCCGCGTGCTCTCGGGCGCTGCTGGCGGTGCGCTGGCGGAGGGCACAGTACGGATCTGTACGGGCCCGGAAGACAGCGCGCCGTCAGCGGCGCCAGGCAGCGGCGACGTAACCGGGGCGGAGCCAGTGGCGAGAGCAGCTGCCGGCGAGTGTGCGCGGTCAGCAGCCACAGCTTCCGCCGCAACAACCGCCTCCGGTGGGGCCGCCAAAGCTCGGTTGCTGCTCGGCGGTGCCGTGAGCAGCGAACACGGAGAGCTGCTTACGCACGTTCTCGGCGCCGCAGTCGGGACAGTCGGGATCGCGACCGTTCCGTACGAGCTCCTCGAAATGCGACTCGCACTCCATGCACACGTACTCGTAGATCGGCATCGCCGCGGCAGTTTAGGCGGGCTGCCGGACGCAAGGCAACCGCGCTTCAGGCGATCAGACCGGGTACGGCGTTGCGGCGCGCGACTCGAGCTCGTCCACCGCTGAATACCCGACCCAGTTGACCAGCCAGATCACGATCACCGTGCCGACGTACGTCCAGAATCCGTCGATCGAGAAATCGGGCGCGATCCACTCGGCGAGCGCGACCATCGCGATGTTGATCAGGAGCAGGAACAGGCCGAGCGTGACGATGATCAGCGGCAGCGTGATCAGGGTGAGGAACGGCTTGATCACAGCGTTCGCGATCCCGAGCACCGCCGCGCCGATGGCGAAGGCCCAGAAACCCTGGATCCGCACACCGCCGAAGATCGCATCGGAAAGCCAGAGCGCGGCGACGTTGATTCCCCAGGCGATCGCCAGGCGGATCAGCAAATACATGCGCCAAAGTCTACGAGCCTG
>JBIOYJ010000160.1:0-22499 GCA_044870105.1 Gaiellaceae bacterium
GACGCGGCCGTCGGCGAGATGGCCGCCGCCGCAGGAGTGGAGAGCGAGGCCTTTCTCCAGGCGTGGCGATCCGACCGGCCACTCCGCGACACGGGCGAGCTGGAGGCCAGCGGGCGCCGTGTGCTGGACAGCTTGTCGATACCAACCGACAACGATCGTCTGGCGATGATCCTCGGCCGTCGTCGAGCAGTCACCGCGGCGATGTTCCTCCCGCGCGAAGACGCGGTCGAGACCCTCACCCGGCTCCGCGAGCGAGGTCTACGCATCGGCGTGATCACGAACTGTTCCGGAGAGATGCCGCAACTCTGAGGCGAGACGGCGCTCGCCCCGCTCGTCGACGTGACCGTCTTCTCCTGCGCAGAAGGGGCGCGCAAGCCCGATTCTCGCCTGTACGAGGCGTGCGCCTCGCGACTCTCGGTCGACCCGGCCGAATGCATCTACGTCGGCGACGGAGACGATGACGAATTAGAAGGCGCCGCGGCCGTCGGCATGCGCCCGGTCTTGCTGCGGACGGACACGCCCCGCGACTGGAGCGGCGAGAGCGTGGAGCGGCTCCGGGACGTGCCCACGCTGGTAGAACGGATGTCGTGATCCTCTGGGACGTCGACACGCAGGTCGACTTCATGCTTCCCGACGGGAAGCTCTACGTTCCGGGAGCCGAGGAGGCGGTGCCCGCGATGAAGCGCTTGGTCGAGGCGGCGCGGGCGGCCGGGGTCACGCACGTCGCCTCGGCCGACGACCACGAGCTGACCGACCCCGAGATCTCCGACGATCCCGACTTCCAGAACACGTATCCGCCCCACTGCCTCCGCGGCACGCGCGGTGCGCAGAAGATCCCGGAGACAGAGCAAGAGGATCCGCTTCCGCTGGCACTTGTTCCGTTCCCGCCCGGACTGATTCCGCAGCTCGTCGAAGGCCGTCGGGAGATCCTCTTGCTGAAGAAGAACTTCAACGTGTTCACGAACCCGAACACCGATCCACTCCTGGACGTGCTCGATCCCGACGAAATCGTGGTCTTCGGCGTCGCGACCGACGTCTGCGACGACGCCGCGATCCTCGGATTCCTGCAGCGCGGGCGCCGAGTCCGGTTCGTCGAGGACGCCGCGCGCGGGCTCGACGAGGCGCGTGTCGCGGCCTCCACCGCCGTGTGGCGCGACCGCGGCGTGGAATTCACGACGGCCGACGAGGTCGTCGGCTCGCTTGGCTGAGCTCGTCGAGCGCGCCGAGGCGCTCGCGCGCGAGCTCGGCTTCACGCGGTCGTCGATCCCCGAGGTCGGCAGGCTGCTGCAGGTGCTCGCCCCAGGGCGACAGCGCGTCGGCGAGATCGGCACGGGCACCGGGGTCGCCGCCGCGTGGATCATCTCCGCGCTCGACAATGGCGCGACCTTCGTCACGGTGGAGCTGGACGAGGAGCGCGCCGCCGCCGCCGCACACCTATTCGCGGGGCTCGCGAACGTCCGCGTGCTTCGCGGCGACTGGCACCGCGTCATGCTCCGGGAGGCGCCCTTCGACCTGCTCTTCTACGACGGAGGCGGCAAGCAGAATCCGGAACGAGACGGCCAGGATGTCGTCAACCTGCTGGCGCCGGGCGGCATGGTGGTGATGGACGACTTAACTCCGGGCCGCCCGGGGCCGGATCCGGTGCGCGAGTTCTGGCTCAACCATCGCGAGCTCGTCGCGACCGAGATCCTCACGACGCCCGCGACCGCCGCGATCGTCGCGACTAGGCATTAACGCTTCACCGCTCCCCTGCCGATGAGCCCGGTGTAATGCCGAACGTAGGGGAGCTGCTGCATCAAATCGGCATCGGCATGCTCACGTGGCTGCCGCTGGTCTTCTTCGGCCTGATCTGCTACCTGCTCTGGCGCACGCTGCAACTGATGCCGCGCGTGAAGCCGACGCACGTCGAGCCGGCGTCGCGCTCGTCCGTGACGTGGGAGGACGTCGCCGGGCTCGAGGAGGCGAAGGAAGAGCTGCGGGAGGTCGTCGACTTCCTGCGTCACCCGGAGCGGTTCGAGCGCCTGGGCGCGCGCGTGCCGAAGGGGATCCTGCTGTACGGGTCTCCGGGCACCGGGAAGACGCTGCTCGCCAAGGCCGTCGCTCACGAGTCAGGCGCCAGCTTCTACTCCCAGAGCGCGTCGGCCTTCGTCGAGATGTTTGCCGGCCTCGGCGCCGCGCGCATTCGCAAGCTGTTCGAGACCGCGCGCAAGAATTCCCCGGCGATCGTGTTCATCGACGAGCTCGACGCGGTCGGCGCCGCGCGTACCGGCCACGGCTTCAACCGAGAACAGGATCAGACCTTGAACCAGCTCCTGGTCGAGCTGGACGGGTTCGACACCCGCGATCAGATCGTCGTGATGGGCGCGTCGAACCGGCTGCAGGACCTCGACCCCGCCCTGCTCAGGCCGGGTCGCTTCGACCGCCAGATCCTGGTCGCTCCCCCCGATCTGGCCGGCCGTGAAGAGATCCTCGGCGTGCACACGCGCGGAAAGCCGCTCGCGTCCGACGTCGACCTCGCCGTGGTCGCCCGCACGACCTCGGGCCTGACGGGCGCCGACCTCGCCAACATCTCCAACGAGGCGGCCATCTTCGCCGGTCGCGAGGAACAGCAGTTCATCCACCAGGCGCACTTCGAGGCGGCGATGGAGCGCGTCGTCGGCGGCCTCCAGCAGCGCCGCGTCGTCTCCGAGAAGGAGAAGCGGATCCTCGCTTACCACGAGGGCGGGCACGCGCTGATGTCGCACCTGGTCGGCGACGCCTTCCCGGTGCACAAGGTGACGATCGTCTCGCGCGGCCAGGCGCTCGGCTACACGTTCAACCTCCCGGCCGAGGATCGCTACCTCCATACGAAGGAAGAGCTTTGCGACCTGATGACCGTGTATCTCGCCGGCCGCGCCGCCGAGCAGATCGTCTTCGGCCGAGTGACGAACGGAGCCGCGAACGACCTCGAACGTGCAACCGAGCTGGCTCGGGCGATGGTGTTCGAGTACGGCATGTCCGACATCGTGTCGTCGCGGACGATGCGGGCCGACAACTACGCGCTCTCGGAGGAGACCAAGAAGCTGCGCGACCAGGAGCAGGCCCGGTTGACCGACGACGCGTTCAACGACGCGCTCCGCCTGCTCGAGAAGCATCGCGCCGCGCTCGATCGGATCGCGCACGCGCTGCTCGAGAAGGAGACGCTCTCGGCGGACGAGCTCGACGCACTGCTCACCGACGTCGAAGCCGAATCCCGTTCCGCCGAGACTGTCGGCACGGTCAAGGTCGTGCCGCTGCCCGGAGAAGAAGCCGCGAGCTAGCATCCGCGGCGATGGAGCCGCGGGGCATCCACCACCTCGGCGTCGCCGTCGAGGATCTCGACGAGGCCGTGTCGACGTACGAGCGGCTCTTCGGGGCGCGCAGCGAGCACCGCGAGACACTGGAGGATCAAGGCGTCGAAGCCGTATCCATGCGCATCGGCGAGGGACGCGTAGAGCTCCTTGCCTCACTCGGCGCCGAGACGCCGGTCGGCAAGTTCCTGACCAAACGCGGGCCCGGCATGCACCACGTCGCCTACGAGGTCGCCGACGTCCAGGCCGCCCTCGACCACCTCGCAGGCCACGGAGCCGAGCTGATCGACCCCGAGCCGCGCAAAGGCCTCTTCGGCCTCGAGGTCGCGTTCGTCCATCCCGACTCGGCGCACGGCGTGCTGGCGGAGATCGTCTCTCCATGAGTCCAACCGAGCTCATCAGGGTCGAGATCGGCTTCGACGGCGGTCAGATCATGGGCGCGCTCGTCACGGAAAACTCGGCCGACCAGTTGGAGCAGGCGCTTGCATCGGGCACCGATGGATCGCTGGCGCTCGAAGCCGACGACGGCCGCTACACCATTGCGCTCGAGCGGGTCGTGTACGTGAAGCGTTTCACGCGCGAGGCCCGGCTCGGTTTTTCGGGGCCGTAGGGCGCGTTAGGAGAAGCCCGCCGGGGGGCATCCCCCCGGCAATGGCGCAGAACGTGACCACCTCGTCCACGGCGGACACGGCCGCGAGGCTGCGGCTGCTCGTCGACCACGCCCAGCAGGGCGACCGTGCGGCTCTGGAGGAGCTCTACCTCCTCCACTTCGACCGCATCTACAGCTATCTGCACATGAGCGTCGGCAACCGCCACGACGCCGAAGACCTCACGACGCAGACCTTCCTCAAGATGCTCGAGTCGATCGGGAGGTTCCGCTGGCGGTCGGCGCCGTTCTCGGCCTGGCTCTTCCGGATCGCGCACAACCTCGCAATGGATCACTTTCGCGCGACGCGCCGCTGGCAGCCGGAGGAGGAGGTTCCGGAGCCGGAGGTGCCCGAGGGCAGCGCCGCCGAGGAGGAGGCGCTCGAGTCGATCGGGCGGAAGAGCATGCTCGAGCTGATCGAGAATCTCTCGCACGAGCAGAAGCAAGTGCTGATGCTGAAGTTCGTCTTCAACTTCTCGAACGCCGACGCGGCGACCGTCCTCGGCAAGACGGAGGGCGCGATCAAGTCGCTCCAGCACCGCGCGCTCGTCTCGTTGCAGAAGCAGATAGCGTCGTAGCCCGTGGAGGTTGGTCTCGTCGGCCTGCCCGGATCGGGCAAGACGACGCTGTTCGAAGCGCTGACGCACGCCGGCGGCCACTCGCACGTCGGCGTCGCCCCGATCGCGGACGAGCGTCTCGAACGGGTAGCCGCCGTGGTCGGCTCGCCGAAGGTCACGCCGGCGACGGTCCGCGTCATCGAGGTGCCCGGGACGGGCGCGGCGATGCTCGGCAACCTCCGCAAGGTCGATGCGCTGCTCGCAGTCGTGGACGGCTTCTCCGGCACTCGAGACCCCACGGCGGATCTGGAGACGCTCCGGCTGGAGCTGCTCGTCGCCGACCGCGACCACGTCGAGAAGCGGATCGAGCGCGTCCGGACGCAGGCGAAGTCGGGGGATCCGAAGCTGAAGTCCGAGGTTGACGAGCTCGGGCGCGTGCTCGCCGATCTCGAGGCAGAGCGTCCGCTCTCGGACTACGAACGCGAGTTGCCGCCCGAGCTCGAGCCGCTGACGACGAAGCCGCTCCTCGCCGTCGAGAACGGCCCGAACGGCATCGATGCCAAGCTGGAGGCCGAGCTCGCGGAGCTGGGCGAAGACGAAGCGGCCGAGTTCCGCGACGGCCCTCCGGCGCTGGACGACGTCGTGCGCCGCCTGTTCGAGGCGCTTGACCTCATCGTCTTCTTCACGGCGAACGAGAACGAGGCCCGCGCCTGGACCCTGCGGCGGGGAAGTACGGCGCTGGAGGCGGCGTCTTCGGTCCACTCCGACATGGCGCGCGGCTTCATCCGCTGCGAGGTGATCGGCGCCGCAGACCTGATCGAGTGCGGCTCACGCGCGGAGGCCGCGCGCCGCGGCTTGCAGCGCCTCGAAGGAAAGGACTACGTGGTCGAGGACGGCGACGTGCTGAACATCCGCTTCAGCACCTGACTGAACATCGGCGGCGCGCTCGCGACCATGAGCAGTGACTCCGCTTGGATCTCGAGCCGGAACTTGATGAACGAGCAGCAGTCGGTCTCGCGGCTGGCAAGCTCGGCGGCTTCGCGCGCGAGGTCGGGATCCGGGAAGAAGCGAAGGGAGATCGTGTCCTGTTCTTCGATGCGCTCCTCGGCTCGGAGCGCGAGTGCGGCAAAGTCGGCGAGCCGGTCGCGCTTCTCAGCCGGTTCGAGTGAGCAGCTCATGACATGGGCTTGATCGCCTTCACGATCGCACTGTGCATCCCGTCGGCGACCTCATGCGTGAAGGTGACCGAGACTTCCTCAAAGCCGAGCTCGGCGAGCCCCTGCTCGTACTCGCCCTTGGAAAGCGCGCCGGCGATACAGCCGACATAGCTCCCGCGCTCGGCCCGCTCGTCCGGCGAGAGGCGGTCCTCTGCGACGACGTCGCTGATCCCGATTCTGCCGCCGGGCCTGAGAACGCGGTGGATTTCGCGAAAGACCGCCGACTTGTCGGTAGAGAGGTTGACGACGCAATTGGAGATGACGACGTCGACCGAGTCGCCCGGCAGGGGAATCGCCTCGATCTCACCTCTCAGGAAGTTCGCGTTCAGGGAACCGGCCTCTGCGGCGTTTTGCCGGGCGAGGTCGAGCATCTCGTCGGTCATGTCGAGGCCGTACGCAGTTCCGGTCGGTCCGACTCGCTTCGCGGACAGGAGAACGTCGATCCCGCCCCCCGAGCCGAGGTCCAGCACCGTCTCTCCCTCGCGCAGCTCGGCCACCGCCGTCGGGTTGCCACAGCCGAGGCTTGCCAGACGCGCCGCCTCCGGGAGCTCGCCCTGTTCGTCGACCGCGTACAGCGAGGCGCCAAACGACTTGTCGTCTCCGCAACACGAATCGCTGCAGCAGCTCGCGGCGTCCTCGTCCTCGACGGCACGTGCAGCTTCGGCATAACGGCGGCGCACCTGCTCCTTGATCTCCATCGTCAACTCCTTTCATCGACGCGTTTCGATGAAGGCCACCTTAACTGCTACATTGATGGTTGTCAATGAAGACCTTCGAGACGATCGAGCAGCCGTGCTGCGCGCCAGGGGCTTTGCCGCTTCGGAAGGAGACGGCCGAGGCGCTCGCCGCTCGGTTCAAGGCCCTTGCTGATCCCGCACGCGTCTCGATCCTGAACCGGCTCGCAGTCGACGGTGAATGCTGTGTCTGCGAGTTCGACAATCTGGAGCTCTCGCAGCCCACCGTTTCCCATCACCTCAAGGTGCTGCGTGAAGCCGGGCTGATCGAGATCGCTCGCAAGAGCGGCACCTGGACGTACTACCGGCTCGTTCCGGACGCGACGCACGAGCTCGCGGTCGCTCTCGGCGGCGCGGCGTGACGAATGTCCTCTTCGTCTGCGTCGGCAATGCAGGCCGCTCGCAGATGGCGCAGGCCTTGTACGAGCGACGAGGGGGCCGCGCGAGATCACGCGGCAGCTATCCCTCTCCCGAGTTGCACGCCAACGTCGTCCAAGCGCTAGACGAGATCGGCATCGACGTCTCTGAACGGCGCCCCGCGAAGCTGGCGCAGGAGGACGTCGAGTGGGCCGAGCTCGTCGTGACGATGGGCTGCGGCGACGCGTGTCCCATGCTGCCCGGCAAGCAGTACTTGGACTGGAACCTTCAGGACCCGATCGAGATGCCGCTCGAGGACGTCCGCGAGCTGCGCGACGAGATCGCGCGCCTGGTCGAAGAGCTTCCGGGCTAGTCCACCGGGCGGGTGGCCGCGACCGCGTCCAGCTGGTTCGCGTGGTAGAGCACGGCGGCCTCGGCCATGCGCGCCGCGCGCCCGTCGTGATGCACGGCGACGGCATGGAGCAGCTCGGCGCGAACATCCACCTCGAGCGCGGCGGCACGCTCCTCGATCAGCCGCAGGCCGAGATGAACGTGGCCCAGGAGCCGTCCCTCGTCGGTCTGGCGGAAGACCGGGCCGGGGCCGAGCTCCGCCGTACGCCCCAGATCGTGCAGGAGCGCGCCCGCCAGGAGCAGGTCGGCTCGAAGCCGCGGATGCAGCTGCGCGGTCTCGCGACAGATCGTCGCAACTCCCACGGTGTGCTCGAGCAGACCGCCGGCGTAGCCGTGATGGCCGTCGGGAACGGCAGGCAGCAGGCGAAGCTGTCGGCGAATCGTCGCGTCGCCGACGAATCTGTCGACCGTCGCCCGCAGGCCCGGGTGCGCGATCTCGCCCGCGAGGAACTCAAGGAACCCGTCGAGCTCGTCGGCGTCGCGCCGGAGCGCCGGCGCGAGCTCGCCGGGATCGGCCTCGGCGGGCTCGAGCGACCGAACTTCGAGCTGGAGCCGGTCGCGAAAGCGCTCCACGCGCCCCAGCACGTGGACGGCGTCGCCCTCCGCGAATCGTGAGTCGAGCAGGTCGACGTCGTTCCAGACGCGCGCATCGATGCGGCCGCTTGGATCGACGAGCTCGAGCGCGAGGTACGCTGCGCCCGCTCGGGTGCGCATGCGCTGCTTGCGCGCGACCGCGTACGTTCCCTCAACGATCCTGTCCTCGGCGAGGGAAACGATCGCACTCACGTTGTTAGTCTCACCGTCGTGGCGGACGTGAGACCTTTCCGGGCTCTGCGCTACGACGAGGCGAAGGCTGGACCGCTCGAGACGCTGGTGGCGCCGCCGTTCGACATCATCTCCGACGAGGAGCGGGAGGACTATCTCCGGCGCAGTCCGTACAACGTTGTCCATCTCACGCTGCCGGATTCGGAGGAGCAGGCGGCTCGCAATCTGCGCGAGTGGCGCGAGCACGGCGTGCTGGCCGAGGAGGAACCGGCGGTCTGGGCGCTTTCCCAGACGTATGTCGGTCCCGACGCGGTCGAGCGAACCCGCAACGGTCTCGTCGTCGCCCTTCGGATGGAGCCGTACGAGAACCAGGTCGTGCTCCCGCACGAGCGGACGCACAGCGGCCCGAAGGAAGGGCGGCTGCGACTGCTTCGCGCGACGCGCACGCAGCTGGAACCGATCTTCCTCCTGCACGATGGCGATCCGGTCGAGCTTCCGGACCGCCCGCCGGAGCTCGAGATCGCCGGCGATCGGCTGTGGCGCGTCGACGACGTCGAGCTCGGCTCGTTCGCCGACGCGCAGCTCCTGATCGCCGACGGACACCACCGCTACGAGACGGCGCTGGCCTTTCACGAGGAGGACGGGACCGAGGCGAGCGCCTGGATGATGGTCGTCCTCGTCTCCACGAGTGAGGAGGGGCTGACGATCTTCCCGACCCATCGCGTCGTCGCCTCGCTCAACGGCGCGCCGGCAACACCGATTCCGGAGCCGGGGGACGAGCTGCCCGGGGTCGTGCTCTACCGCGACGGGGCGTACGCGCTCGTGGAGGGCGAGGGACTGGACGTCGAGGTCGTCGACGCCCTGCGGCCGCAAGGTGTCAGCTACACGCCGCAACGCGCCGAGGCGGTCGCGGCTGTCGACCGCGGCGAGGCGGAGGCCGCGTTCCTGCTCCGGCCCACCAGGATCGAGGACGTGTTCACGCGCGCGCGCGAGGGGCGCGTGATGCCGCAGAAGACGACCTACTTCTACCCGAAGCTCACCTCGGGCCTTCTGCTGCAACCCCTTGACGACTGATTGGCTCGCGGTCTGCCGCGCGGCAAGAGACGACGTCGCGGGCGCGCTCGCCGACCTGCCGACCCGGGCCGAGCGCGAACCGGTCGTCGGCGCGGGAATGGGCGGCGACGACACCATTGCGATCGACCGCGCGGCGGAAGAGGTCATCGTCGAGCGGTTCGAGCAGACCGGGGAGAGCTTCGTCCTCGTGTCCGAGGAGCTCGGGAAGAAGCAGGTCGGAGACGGCGGCGATCTGCACGTCGTCGTCGACCCGATCGACGGGTCGCTGAACGCGAAGCGCGGCATCCCTTTCTTCTCCCTCTCCGTCGCCGTCGCCGCCGGGCCGACGATGGACGACGTCTTCTTCGGCTACGTGCACGACTTTGGCAGCGGCGAGGAGTGGACGGCGCAGAGCGGCGAGGGCGCGCGGCTGGACGGCGAGCGGCTCGACGCCGTCAGGCCGAAGGAGAAGATCGAGATCCTCTCCTTCGAGGCGACGCTGACCTCCTCGGTGGCCGAGAAGGCCGCACAGATGGTCGGCATCGCATACCGCCTCCGGATCATGGGCTCGCTCGCGCTCTCCCTCTGCCACCTGGCGGCCGGGCGCGTCGACGCCGTCTGCTCGCTCAAGGCCGCGCGCTCGGTGGACATCGCGGCCGCTCAGCTGCTGGTGCGGGAGCAGGACATCGCGATCGAGCTGCCCGAGGCGCCGCCGTTCGGCTCGGCGCCGCTCGACGTCGAGGGCCGATCTCGCGTGGTCGCGGCCGCGACGCGCGAGCTCTGTGACGAGCTCTTCGCCGCGTTGGCGTGAGCGCTCGCGTCTCTGGGGCGCCAGGCGGCGGCGGAGCCGGGCTTCGCCCGGCGGGAGCCGACGCCGACCAGAGGCGCGAGGTGCGAATCGGCTGTTCCGGGTGGAACTACAACCACTGGCGGAACGGAGTCTTCTATCCCCCACGCCTGCCGCAGCGGGAGTGGCTCGACTTCTACGCGCAACACTTCGACACGGTCGAGGTGAACGCGACCTTCTATCGGCTGCCCCGGCGCGAGGCCGTGGCGAACTGGGTTAAGCAGAGTCCGCCGGGCTTCCTCTTCGCGGTCAAGTCGAGCCGCTACCTGACGCACGTCAAGCGCCTGACCGACGTGGGCCTCGGTCTCGAACGCTTCTACGAACGGATCGAACCGCTCGCCCGCTCGCCCAAGCTCGGTCCGGTGCTCTGGCAGCTGCCGGCCAACTTCCACCGCGACGACGAACGGCTCGCAGCGGCACTCGAGCGTCTCCCGGAGGGCCGTCACTGCTTCGAGTTCCGCCACGAGAGTTGGTTCGTCGAGGACGTCTACGAGCTTCTGCGCCGGCACGACGTAGCGCTCGTGGTCGGCGACCATCCCGAGCGGCCGTTCCAGACGCACGACTTGACCGCGGACTGGACGTTCATCCGCTTCCACTCGGGCAAGCGGGGGCGACGCGGGAACTACTCCGACTCGGAGCTCGAGGAATGGGCGCGGCGGATCGAGGACTGGCGACGCCGCGTGGACGTGTACGCGTACTTCAACAACGACTGGGAAGGCTTTGCGGTCAAGAATGGGCTGTGGCTGAAGAGGCGGCTGGGGAGCTGACTGGCGTCGACGTGGTCGTCGAGGGTGTGCGCAAGTCCTTCGAGGGCGGGCGGATCCGTGCGCTCGAGGGCGTCTCGTTCGAGCTCCGTCGGGGCGAGTTCGTTGCGCTCGTCGGGCCATCGGGCTGCGGCAAGAGCACGTTGCTCAACCTGATTGGCGCCCTCGATCGAGCGGATGCTGGACGCATCATGGTCGGTGGGCGCGACGTGAACGGCGTCGACGAGACCGAATACCGCGCGGAGACCGTCGGCTTCGTCTTTCAGTTCCACCACTTGATCCCGACGCTGACGGCCGAGGAGAACGTTCAGATCGCGATGTTCGGACGAGTCCCGCGGCGGGGGGAGCGCCTGGCCCGGGCGACCGCGCTCCTCGACGAAGTTGGCCTGTCGCACCGTCGCAGGAACTATCCGCCGACGCTGTCCGGCGGCGAGCGGCAGCGGGTCGCAATCGCGCGCGCGCTCGCGAACCGGCCGCGCCTGCTGCTGGCCGACGAGCCGACGGGCGCGCTCGACTCCGAGACGGGTGGACAGATCCTTCGCTTGCTTCAGGCCCTTCGCGAGCAGCACGGGATGACGATCCTGCTCGTCACGAACGACGACGAGGTCGCGCAAAGGGCCGACCGCGTACTGCGCATCCGCGACGGCGCGATCGCCGCTACTCCTGCCGAAGCGCCTCGATCGGCCTGAGCCGAGTCGCGATCCAGGTCGGATAGATCGCCCCGACGAGCGCGACGCCGAGTGCGAACGCGAGCCCCCACGCGAAGACACCGCCGGTGAAATCGGGCTCTAGCAGATCGAGCGCGTCGCCGCCGCTCGTGAAGACCTCGGCGGCGCCCCAACCGAGCAGGAGCCCAAGCGCGAGCGCGACCAGGCAGAGGGCGACCGCCTCGCTCAGGATCAGGGCGGCGATGCGGTAGTTCGGCCAGCCGACGGCGCGGAGCACCCCGATCTCGCGCATCCGCTCGAAGACCGACATCGCCATCGTGTTCGTTACCGCGCTGCCGGCAAGGAGCAACGCGAGCGTGGAGATGATCCAGCCGGTAGTCGTGATCAGGCGGCTGCTCGTGTCGATCTTGACCGCCTGATCGGGATCGACGACGGTGATCGTCCCGGGGAAGTCGTCCTCGATCCGCCGGGCGACCTCTCGAGGATCGGCACCCAACGAGGCGGTCACAGCGATGGTGGTCACGTCGCGCGGGCGCTGGGCCAGCTCCTGGACACTCGCGAGCGGGAGGACGGCGCCGTCGTCGACCACGGAGCTGCCGATGTGGTAGATCCCGGAGACCGGAAAGGCGCGCCTGCCCACCTCGAGCGTCGAGCCGACCGCGAGGTGGAGGCGGTGGGCCGCGATGTCGCCGACGTACGCCTCGTTTCCGCGTGGGCGTTGTCCCGAGACGAGCACGAGCCGCCGGTCGGTGAACTGGCCCGACTGAAAACCGAAGACGACGAGCGACGTCGTCTGGAAGAGAAAGACCCCGGCCGCTCCGGAAACGCCCGGCTCGCGCTCGATCTGCGGGACGAGGCTCTCCGGCAGGCGCGAGAGCGTCAAGTCGGATGCGCCGCGCTGAAAGAGGCCGAAGTCCGCCCGGCCGACGTGGACGAGGTCGTCGGCCGTCGCCTTCGCGCCTGCGGTGATCGACAGCAGCGCGACGATCAGGCTGACGCCGACGGCGACGCCGACCGATGTCAGCGCCGACCGAACCGGCCGCCGACGGAGATTTCGCCACACGAGCGCGGCCCAGGTCATGCCGCATATCTTCCGCTACCCTCAGCGCGTAGTGCAGCCCTCGCGGGAGGAAATCCTCAAGGCGCTCGAGGAGGTCATCGACCCCGAGCTAAAGCGCAACGTCGTCGAGCTGGACATGGTTCGCGACGTCCAGATCGCGGACGGCGAGGTCGCCGTGACGATCGCGCTCACGGTTCCCGGCTGTCCGTTGCGTGCGAGTTTCGAAGAGCAGGTCTCTCGTGCGCTGCTCCCGCTCGACGGTGTCGAGCGCGTCGGACTCGCCTTCGATGTGATGTCGCCGGACGAGAAAGCCGCCCTGACGGAGAAGCTGCGCGGCTCGGTGACCGAGCGCACGAAGGGCATCTCGCTCGACCGGGAGACCCGCGTGATCGCGATCGCGAGCGGCAAGGGCGGTGTCGGCAAGTCGTCGCTGACCGTCAATCTTGCGGCTGCGTTCGACAGGATCGGCCAGCGCGTCGGCATTCTGGATGCCGACGTCTACGGGCACTCGATCCCGCACCTGCTGGGGATCGACCAGCGGCCGATCGTGGTCGACAAGATGATCGTCCCGCCGGTGCGTGGAGAGCTGAAGCTGATGTCGATCGGCTTCTTCCTCGAGGAAAACGCGCCGGTCATGTGGCGCGGGCCGATGCTCCACCGGGCGCTGGAGCAGTTCCTCTCCGACGTGCACTGGGGCGAGCTCGACACGCTGCTGGTGGACATGCCGCCCGGGACGGGCGATGTCTCGATCTCCCTCGGCCAGCTGCTGCCACGCGCCGAAGCGGTCGTGGTGACGACCCCGCAGCCGCTCGCGCAGGAGGTGGCCGCGCGTGCCGCGCTGATGGCGAAGCGGACGAACATGCGCCTGATCGGCGTGGTCGAGAACATGACCGGGGACGTGTTCGGTTCTGGCGGGGGCGAGCGCCTCGCGGCGGACCTCGACGTGCCGTTTCTCGGCCGGATTCCGCTCGATCCGGCTCTCCGCGAGGCAGGCGACGCCGGAACGCCCCTCCTCGAGGCACGGCCCGACTCACCGGCGGCCGAAGCCGTCTTCGCGCTCGCCGAGTCGGTCGCGGCGACGAAGCGCGAGCAGGGCGTCGGCATCGTCAAGCCGCTTCCGGTCGTCTCTGGCTAGCGGCGTACGGGTCGACCGGTCATTGCAGACGGACGCACAGCAGAGCCGTGCGTCCTGAAGATCGGCGCCGCAAGCGGCGCCTCGGCGGTGGTCTCGTAGTCCAAGAGCGGCTTCGCGGGCTCGGCTTCTCGCCGGACGACGCAGAGGCACTCGCCGCCCACTTCCTCGATGCAGAGGCCCGCGGCAAGAGCGGGCACGGGCTGTCGCGCATCGACTGGCTGGAGGGGCTGCCGGATCTGCGGCCCGAGGCGAAGCCCGCGTGCGTCGTCTCCGAACCGGGCTTCGAACGCTGGGAAGGGCGCGGGGCGCTGGGCTACCTCGTGCTCGAGGCGATCGTGCGGGCGCAGTTGGCGGAGCCGCCTGGCCGCGCACGCGTCGTCGTGGCGGCGGATTGCTTTCCGACCGGGATGCTGGGCTACTGGGTACGGCGGCTTGCGGAGAGCGACCTCGTCGCCGCGCTCACGGCGACCTCGCCCGCGCGGCTCGGCTCACCCGACGGCGGCCCCCCGCTTGCCGGGACGAACCCGCTCGCGATCGCGATTCCAAGCTCTGACGAGCGGCCCATGGTCGCCGACGTCTCGATGGGGAAGGTCACATACGGCGACGTCCTCACCGGCGGGGCGTCACCCGACGACCTCATTCCGTTCGGAGGCCAGCAGGCGCACAAGGCGTTCGCGCTGGCGCTCGGGCTTCAGCTCCTCGTCGACTCCCTGACGGGCGACAAGCGGTATGGCGCCGTCATGCTCGTCGCGCGGCCCGAGGCCGATCCGGTTCCAGGTCTACGCGCTCGAGCCGGTCGTGCTCGCTTGCCCGGCGATCGCTGAGCTGAAGCGCGGATCGCCGCGGATCAGGTCGAAGTCGGGATCCTCGCGCGCACGCTCTGCCGCCCTCGAGGTCAGATCCACCGCCTTGCCGAGCTCGTCGAGGGCGGCGTCCGCGTTTCCGGCGAGGCTCTCGATGCAGGCGAGGTCGTAGACCAGCTCCCAGCTGTCGGGATATCGCTCCCTGCCCTCCTCGAGTGCCCGCCGCGCCTGCTCGTGGCGGCCGAGCTTGGCCAGCCCGTAGGCGCGGAACGAGTACTCCCAGCGCGAGGGCTCGAACCGCTTCGCCTCGGCGCCGACCGCGACGACCGTCGTTCCCGGCTCGGCCGCATGGGCGACCCGGTGCTCCCGCGGCTCGAAGAGCACGAACGTCCCCGCGGGCGCATCGAACTCCTCCTCGTCGGCGCGAAACCGAGCTGTTCCTCGCACGACGAGGTAGAGCTCCTGGTGCGGATCGGCGTGCTCCTCGACGACCAGATCGCCCTCTCGTTCGCCGTGATACGCGTTGATCCCGAAGGCGTCGATCCCGAGCGTGTACCGCACGGGCTTCCACGCGAGCTCGCCGTCCAGGGCCGGCAAAGACTCGATCTCGTCGACATGGACGCGTTTCACGTCGCGGCCTTCGCGGTGATCTCCTTGAACTCGGGGGTGTCGCGGACCGAGTCGAAGTCCTCGTCGTCCTCGGCAAGCTTCCGCATCTCGGGATCGAGCTCGACCGAGCGGCGCAGGTGCTCTACTGCGGCGTTCGTCTCCCCCTTTCGCGCTTCGGCGCAGGCGAGGTTGTAGAGGACGGTCCCGTCCTTCGGATACTTCTCGTGGGCCTTCAGGAGCTCCTCGATCGCCTTGTCCCACTCCTGCGTCTCCCAGTACCGGAACGCCGCGGCGTTTCGCTCCCATTGCGAAGGCCTGAACACCTCGCCGGGCGTGCCGCCGATCGCGATCACGAGCGTCCCCGGCTCGCGGGCAACGGCCTTTCGCTTGGCGGCCGGGTCGCGAACGAAGACGAACGTCCCTTGCGGCGCGTCGATCTCGTCTCCCTCGACCGTGAAGGTCGCGTGGCCGGTCGCGACGACGTAGAGCTCCTGGTGCTGGGCCGACCGCGGCCCCACCTCGTCGTGCTCCGAGATCACGTCTTCGTCACCCTTCTCGGCGCGATAGGCGTTGATACCGAACGCCTCGATCTCGAACTGCGACCGCACCGGAGCCCAGCGGGTCCGGTTTCGGTGCCACCCCATCGAAAAGTCGTCGAAGTGTGCGACTTCGTAGCGCTGTTCGTTCATGATCGCCTCCTTAGCTCTTCGAGCACGACCGGGTCGACCTGCTCGACGCCGTCGACTCGTTCCTCGAGATTTTCGTTGCCGGCCCAGCGGAAGAAGGCATCGCCGAGCGCACCCTCGTAACCAAGCCGCTGGAGCCGCTCCTGGAGCTCGGCCCGCAGCGCCTCGTCCACCGTCAGCCACTCTTCGCGCGGTGTCTGCCCGAACAGCATCTGGTGGATGCCGTACAGCCGCCGCAGCTCCTCGAGCGGCCGCTCGTGATCGTCGATGCGCAAGTCGACGATCGTGTCCGAGAGGTTCGCGTAGCCGCCGTCCTTCTCCACGACGAGGATGCTCGCCGATTGCTGCCCGCGCCGATCGCCGCCGGCGGCCTGCGCCGCGTCGAGGCAGTCGAGCAGCCGATCGGCCAGTGCCTTTCCCGCCGTCGCTTCGAACGTCTCCGCGAGGCCGTCCACGGTTGCCTCCGAGACGAGGATGTTTCCCTGCGCGGCGAAGCAGTCGCCCGTCCGGCCACCCGCCCAGTCGTAGCACTCCTTCCCCGTGTAGGTCGCCGCCCTGCCCTGCTCGTCGACGATCCCGAGCTGCCGGTGGTCGCGGCCCTCGTCGGCCGAGGTCAGTAGCTCGACGACCTCCTCCGGGGAGAGCCTCTGACGCAGGAGCTCCAGACCGCTCGGCCCGTAGCGCGGGTTCGCATACGCTTGGGTCGCGATCGCGCCCACGTGCGGCTCCGCCCACGAGACCACGGAGCCGACCGCAGGGAACTTCGACTGCACGGCGACGCCCCACTGCCCCGCGTCGAGGTCGCAGGCGGCGATCGAGTACGTCGACGGTCTAGCCATACGTCATTTTCGTCAGATCGAGCTCGAGTAGCTCCTTCTTGTCCTCGGGTACCAGGACGGACGCGACCTCCGGTCGCTCCAGCGCCTGCTTCACCTTCTCGGGGGAGTCGGCCCGCACGACGACGGGCGTCCCCGTCTGGTGCGCGTCCTTCAGCTGCTTCTCGTCCTCGACGTCATCGAGCACGAGGGCGTCGTCGATCGGAACCGCAGGGTCTCCTTCGACCGCGATCTCCGGCACGCGGAACCCCTTGGCGCCGAACCAGCGGTCCCTCACAGCGTGGTGGAGCCTCCGGGCTCGAGCTCGACGACCTCGACGTTCGGCGCGAGCTCGCGCAGCTCCTCCGGCGTCCCGGTCAGGATCGGGAACGTGCCGTAGTGGCAAGGGACGCAGCGTTTCGTGCCGAGCAGCTCCAGCGCGACCGCCGCCTCGCGCGGGCTCATCGTGAAGTGATCGCCGATCGGCACCACGGCCAGATCCGGCTCATAGATGCGCCCGATCAGGCTCATGTCCGAGAAAACGCAGGTGTCGCCGGCGAAGTACGCCTTCTTACCGTCTTCGAGCTCGACCACGATCCCGCACGCCTCGCCAAGATAGTCGCCGTCGTTCGACGAGCTGGAGTGGAAGGCATTCGTCAGCGTGAACTTGCACCCGGCGGCCTCGTACGTACCCCCCTTGTTCGGCCCCGGCATCTCCCCCACCGGTGCGCCCTGGGAGCCGAGCCAGCCCTTCAGCTCCACCTGCGCGACGATCTCCGGCGAGAACTTCTTGGCCAAGTCGACGGTGTCCCCGACATGGTCGGAATGCCCGTGCGTTATCGCGATCACGTCGACGCCGTCCGGTTGCTGCTCGCCCTCCGGGCACTTGGGATTTCCGGTCAGGAACGGATCGACGTAGATCCGCTTCGCGCCTCCCGTATCGATTCGAAAAGCCGCATGTCCGAGCCACGTCAGCGTCGAGTCCGCCACCCGTCCTCCTTTCCTCGCAGGAGCGTGAGCGTACAACGCGAACCTCGCGGCATGAGTCGCCTCGTACCGGTGCTGCTCATGCTCGCGGCCGCCTACGCAGACCGCATCGACGACCCCGGCTTCGCCTTCTACGCCACGCTCTCCGCGGTCCCGTTCGCGGCGGCTGCATTGCTGTCGGGAATCGGCGACGACCGCGCCGACCGCGCCCAGACGGTGATGAGCGGGCTCGTGCTGCTGGCGATCGTGGTCGGGAGCGCCGCCCGCGCGCCGGTCGTCGCAGAAGGCGTCGTGCCGCCGCTCGCGCAGACGGCGCTCCTTGCCTGCCTGCTCGTCTTCGTCACCCAGGCCTGCATGGCCCTGCGCCGCGAGTTCTAGAACGTCGAGCTCCTGGCCGGCTGCGGCTTTCGCCGGGCAAAGCCCGGCTTCGCCGCGGCCTGGAGCCCGAGGAGCGGCTAGAAGGGCAGTGAACTGGCCGCGTCCTTGGCGAGGTCGATCAGCGGCTGCACGGCGAAGAACGACCCGACGGTCACGACTAGTGCGGCTGCGACGGACGTCTGCAGCAGCCCTTCGCGCGGGGGGGCCCCACCGATCGGCGCGAGCTGGAGCTCCTCGGTCGGACGCATGTACATCGCGCGGACGACGCCGAGGTAGTAGTAGAGGCTGACGAGCGTCGCGGCCACGCCGACGATCACGAGCCAGGTCCAGCCGTGGTCGTACGCGGCCGAGAAGGCGTAGAACTTGCCGACGAACCCGCCGGTGAGCGGGAAGCCCGCGAAGCCGAGCATGAATGTCCACATCGCGATCCCGAGCAGCGGCCGCTCCCAGCCGAATCCGGCCAGGTTGTCGAGCGTCACCGGGCGGTTCAGCTCTCGCTCCCGGGCGGCGACGACGGCAAAGGCGCCGACGGACATCGCCGCGTAGGGGACCAGGTAGTACAGGAGCGCCCGTCCGCCGAGCGGGCTCCCGACTGAGACCGGAATCAGCATGAAGCCCGCGTGGGAGATCGACGAGTAGGCGAGCATCCGCTTCACACTGCGCTGCACGAGCGCGGCGAGGTTTCCGACCGCGAGGGAGGCGCAGGCGATCACCGCGACGGCGATCGACCAGAGGTGCTCCTCCTGCGGGAACGCGGTCACAAGGACGCGCATGGTCAGGACGAGCGCGGCCACCTTCGTCGCCGCCGACATGAACGCCGTGACCGGCGTAGGCGCGCCCTCGTAGACATCCGGCGTCCACATGTGGAACGGCGCCGCCGACGCCTTGAACCCCAGGCCCGCGAGCATCATCGCGAGCCCGACGACCAGCAGCGCGTCGCCGCTCAGGTCTTGTTGCGAGACGGCTGCGGAGATGGCCGAGAACTCGATCTCCCCCGTAGCGCCGAAGACGAGCGCGGAGCCGAACAGCAGCACCGCCGAGCCGAAGCCGCCGACGATCAGGTACTTCAGGCCCGCCTCGAGCGAGCCGACGAGGTCGACGTCGATCGCGCAGAGGACGTAGAGCGCGATCGAGAACCACTCGAGCCCGAGGAAGAGCGTCATCAGGTTGTTCGCGGTGACGAAGAACGCCATCCCGGCGGCCGAGGCGGCGAGGAGGGCGTAGTACTCGCCGATGTGGTCGTCCGCCATCGGCTCGCGGTAGGAGACGCCCACGGCGAGCAGGCCCGCGCCGGCGAGAAAGATCTGCGCGAACGCTCCGAGCTGATCGCGGCGGGCGGCGTCCGCGACGATTCCCTGCGCGTCGTCGGAGTAGCCGTACAGGATCGCCGCGGCGACGAGCGCGCCGGCGAAGCCGAGCGCGCAGACGGTCGCTGCGACCGGCCGGCGCCACGGGCGCGGCAGGAGCACGGCGCCGAGCAGCGCGACCGCGCTCGCGCCGAGCAACGCCAGCTCCGGGGAGAGCGCAAACCAGTCGACATTGGGAGTCGAGATCATCGAAACTCCGTGGCCGCGACCTTTTCAAGCTCGAACGACCGGTCGGTGATCGCCGCCGGCCAGGCCGACAGGGCCAGCAGACACGCGACGAGGGGCACCAGGATCCCGAGCTCGGCCGGGCGGAGGTCGAGCGCCGCGTCGGTAATCGCCGGGCCCGGACGAACGTGCAGCACGGCGGAGATCAGCCGGAGCATGTACATCGCGGCGAGCACGATTGCGATCGCGCCGACCACGGCGTAGCCCCATCCCTGCCGGAAGACGCCGGCGAGGATCAGAAACTCGCCGGCAAACGCCGACGAGCCCGGCACGGCGAGCGCGATAATCCCCGTCGTCATCAGGAGCGTCGCCAGCGCCGGCCGTCCTCGCGCCATTCCGCCCAAGCGGTCGAAGTCGCCGGTCGCCGCTCGCCGCTCGATCGCCCCTGCGAGCAGGAAGAGTGTCGCCGAGAGCAGGCCGTGATTGACCATCTGGAGAACGGCCCCGTTCAGCCCGGCGTCGTTGACGGCAAAGACGCCGAGCGTGATCAAGCCGAGCTGGGCGAGGCTCGAGTAGGCGATCACGCCGCGTACGTCCGGCGCACGGAACGCGAGCAGCGACCCGTACACGAGCCCGGCCGCGGCGAGCACCAGGATCGGCGTGCGGAAGTCGTCCACCGGGCCCGGAAAACGGGTCAGCACGATCTGGATGAAGCCGTACGTCGCCGCCTTCGAGACGACGCCTGAAAGTACGGCCGAGACCTCGGCCGGCGACTCCCGATACGCGTCGGGCAGCCACCCGTGGAGGGGGAAGAGCGGCGCCTTGACCGCGAATGCCGCGACGAAGCCGAGGAAGATCCAGCTGCTGCCGCTCGTGCCCTGGCCGAAGATCTCGAACGAGCCCGTCGAGAGGCCCAGCACGATGATCGAGACCAGCATCAGGAGCGAGCCGGCCATCGTGTAGATGACGAACTTGAGCGTCGCGCCCATGCGACCCGGCCCGCCCCAGACGCCGATCAGCACGTAGAGCGGGATCAACATCGCTTCCCAGAACACGTAGAAGAGCAGGAGGTCCTGGGCGGCGAAGACGCCGACGATCGCGCCCATGAGCAGGAGCAGCAGCCCGTGGTACGCGCGCGGCCGCTCGCGGCCCACCCAGAACGCGTAGCCGATCGCGGCCGCGCTGACGACGACCGCCATCCCCGCCAGCCAGATCGAGTAGCCGCGGAAGCCGACGTGATACGAGACGCCGAGATCCGAAAACCAGCTCTGCCGCTGCTCGAACTGGAGATCGAGCGTCCGTGCGCCGAAGTCGAAACGGACAAGCGCCTCGATCCAGAATGCGACCTCGACGAGCGCGAAGAGCAGGGCCATCGCCCCCGCCCAGAACGGCTCCCAGGGGAGCAGCCAGATCAGCAGCGCGCCCGCGACCGGGAGCAGGATCAGGATCGTCGCGAGCCAGTCGCCGAGTTTCATCGAAGACCCTCGCACGAACAGGTCGCGGGGGCGCGAGATGTGAGGGCGGGGGTCGTCACCTGGCGGCCACGAAGACGACGACGAGAACGGCGAGGCTGGCGGCGATCGCGAGCGCGTAGCTACGGACGAGCCCGGTCTGGAGGCGGCGCGCAAGCCCACCCAGCCCGCGGGTGGCGTCACCGATCTCGGTCAGCGAGCCCGCGATCAGCGGTCGCTCGACGAGGGCGTAGAGGCCGCGGGTGGCCAGGACCGCCGGCCGGTAGAAGACCAGGTCGTAGAGCTCGTCGAAGTAGAACTTGTGCTCGAGCAGAGCCTGAACGGGACGGACCCGAGGCGCGGCCATCCGACGGGCGCCGTAGATCCACCACGCGACGCCGATGCCTGCGAGGCCGAGCACGACGGAGAGCGACGTCGAGAGCGCCTCCTGCGAGCCGGTCGCCTCGATCAGGGGTCGCGCAACGGGATCGAGCCACGACGAGATCGGCGTCCACACGCCGGCGAACTGGATCCAGCCGCCGATCACGGCGAGCGCGGCGAGCGTCCCAACGGTCGCGCCCATCGAGATCCCGGGCACGCCTGCCTTCGGCGCGTGGAAGTGCTCGCGGGCGTACGCCGACGGCTCGCCGCCGAAGACGATGAAGACGAGCCGGAATGCGTACAGGCCGGTAAGGAACACCCCCGCGATCCCGACGCCCCACAGGAGATCCCCGTACCAGCCGCGGTCGAGCGCGGCCGCGAGGATCGAGTCCTTGGAGAAGAAACCGGCGAAGGGCGGCATCCCGGCGAGCGCGAGGGCGCCGATCAGAAAGGCCCACCACGTCCGCGGCAGGAGTTGCCGCATCCCGCCCATCTTCCGGATGTCCTGCTCGCCTGCGAGCGCGTGGATCACGATCCCGGCCGCCATGAACAGCAGCGCCTTGAAGAAGGCGTGCGTCATCAGGTGGAACTCCGCGTTGGCGTAGGCCCCCAGTCCCGCGCCCAGGAACATGTAGCCGATCTGGGACATGGTCGAGTAGGCGATCACGCGCTTGATGTCGGTCTGGACGAGGGCGATCAACCCCGCCATCAGCAGCGTTGCCGCGCCCAGGCCCGCGGCGAGATCCTGGACGCGCGGTGCCGCCTCGAAGAGCACGTGCGTGCGGACGATCAGGTAGACGCCTGCGGTCACCATCGTCGCGGCGTGGATCAGGGCGCTGACCGGGGTCGGCCCCTCCATCGCGTCCGGAAGCCAGGTCTGCAGCGGCAGTTGCGCCGACTTCGCGACCGCGCCGCCGAGCAGGCCGAGGGCGATCAGGTTCGCGGCCCAGCCGCCGTACGAGTCCGCCCGGCCGAAGACGACCTCGAAGTCGAGCGACCCCGTTCGCTGGATCAGCATGAACAGGGCGAGCGCCATCGTCGCATCGCCGAGGGCGTTCATGACGAACGCCTTCTTCGCCGCCGCGATCGCCTCCGGCCGCTCGTGCCAGAACCCGATTAGCAGGTACGAGGAAAGCCCGACGAGGCCCCAGCCGGCGAGCAGGAGCAGCAGGTTCCCGCCCTGCACCAGCAGCAGCATCGAGAAGACGAACAGCGCCATGTAGGCGAAGTAGCGCCGCTCCTCGTCGGAGCCGTCCATGTAGCCGATCGAGTAGCCCACGATCAGCGAGCCGACCCCGGAGACGACCAGCATCA
>JBIOYJ010000161.1:0-6830 GCA_044870105.1 Gaiellaceae bacterium
GGCTGTCCTGGATCGCGAGCGCGAACTCGCCGCGCAGCGATTCGAACGCCCCCTCGCCCTTCCGGAGATAGAGATCGAGCACGTGCTCGGAGGGCGACCCCTCGACCTCGTACAGGCGGCCTTCGACGGCGACGCGGCAGCCGTCGCGCTCCGCGGTCGAGAGGGCCTCGGCGTCGTGGATCAGCGGCGTCGTCTCGGCAAGCGCCCTCTCAGCCATCGACCAGGCCTTCCTCGCGCAGGGATGCGAACAGCCGCCCGAGTTCTCCGTCGAGATCCTCCTCGCGCACGTCGAACTCCGCGCGCAGGCCGGCGGCGATCTGCGCCCGGTCGTTGCCCGCCTCGAGCAGCTCCCAGGCACGCGCTCCGGTGCGGTTGAGGGCGTAGATCCGGTTCGTCCGCAGGTTGACGAGGACGACGTCGTCCTCGACGCGGCGCGCGACGACGTCCTCGCTCGGCTTCACGGCGCCACCGTCTCGACGCTCTGGGCGAACTCGACCGGCGGCTCGGGCGGGGACTCGTGCACGGCGTCCACGTTGGCGCGGAGATACAGCTCGAGCGCCGCGAGCGTGAAGAGCTTGAGCTCGCGGTCGGCGCCGTACCCTCGGCTCCCGTCGATGAGCGCGCGAAGCTCCTCCGGAACGAACAGCCCGCGGTCGAGAGCGCGATCGGAGAGGACCAACCGCTGCAACGAGCGATTGGGATCCTCCGAGAGGAAGCGGGCGACGGGAACCGGGAAGCCGCGTTTCGGGCCGCGCATCAGCTCGGCGGGCAGCAGATCCTCGACCGCCTTGCGAAAGATCGCCTTCGGCGAGCGGATCCCGGCGCGCGCCGAGGCGGGAATGTTCGCGACCCGCTCGATCAGATCCCGGTCGAGCAGCGGCATGCGGCCCTCGACGGACGCTGCCATCAGCACCTTGTCGGAGCGCAGGAGCATGTTGTCCGGCAACCAGGTGAGGAAGTCGCCGACCAGCATCCGGCGGCCGGCGTCGAGGCGGCCGTCGTAGCGCGCGAGCAGATCCCGGAGAGGCTGGGTCAGGGGTCCCGCGCCGGCCCTCGTCGCGAGCCGTGGCCGCAGCAGGCGCCCGAGCTCGTCGGGGGAGAAGCTGCGGAACCACGAGGCCCAGCGAAGGAGCGGCTCGCGGATCGCCATCGTCTCCACTGCGCGGGAGAAGCGGCGGTGCGAGGGGCGCAGCGCCGCCGCCCGCCCGGCCGCGCGCATCGCCATGGCGGCGACCGGGCCGCCGGCGCGGAGGACCCGTTCTGCTCGGTACTTCGGATAGCCGCCGAAGAGCTCGTCGCCCCCGTCTCCGGTCAGGACGACCTTGACGTGCTCGCCTGCGAGCTGCGAGAGCAGCAGCAGCGGGATCTCCGACGGCTCGGCGATCGGCTCGTCCCGATACCAGGCGAGGCGCGGAAGCGTCTCGAGAAACCGGGAATGGCCGAGCTCGACCTCGTGGTGGTCCGAGCCGAAACGCTGGGCCGCGAGCCGAGCCATCGGGCGCTCGTCGAAGACGGCGTCCGAGAACCCGATCGTGAAGGTCGCGACAGGCTCGCTCCCGACTTCCCGCATCAGCCCGAGTACCGAGCTCGAGTCGACCCCGCCGGAGAGCAGGACGCCGAGCGGCACGTCGCTCATCAGCCGGCGCCGAACAGACTCGCGCAGGAGCCCGCGCAACTTGCGTGGCGACAGCGGTTCGGGCTCGCCCGGCTCGAGGCGCCAGTACGCGCGCTCCTGCGTCTCTTGGCGGTCGTACGTGAGCAGCGATGCCGGCGGCAGCTTCGAGATTCCGCGCACGAGCGTCCGCGGGGCGCCGACGTAGCGCTGGAACAGGAGCTCCGGCACGCGCTCCGCGTCGAGCTCCGGCGTCCGGCCGGAGACCAGGAGCACCGAGCGAATGTCGGAACCAAACGCGAGCCCGCTATCGGTCACCGAGTAATAAAGCGGCTTCTTGCCGACGCGGTCCCGGCCGAGCAGAAGCCGCTCGGCGCGCGAGTCCCAGACCGCGAACGCGAACATGCCGGAGAGTCGCTCGAGGAGACCCTCCCCCCACTCCTCGTAGCCGTGGACGAGCACCTCGGTGTCCGCGCGTGTGCTGAAAACATGCCCGGCGCGTTCGAGCTCGGCGCGAAGCTCCTCGTGGTTCCAGATCTCGCCGTTGTAGACGGTGACGACGGACCGGTCCTCGTTGAAGATCGGCTGATCCCCGCGCTCGAGGTCGATGATCCGCAGACGCGTGCTGCCCAAGGCCGCGACGGCGTCGAGATAGAAGCCGTCTCCGTCGGGTCCGCGATGCTCGAGCGCGCGGACGGCGCGCTCCAGCCGCCCCCGGTCTGGGGGGCGGGCTTCTCGGGCCGCGACCATTCCGGCGATTCCGCACATCAGCGCTCGACCTGCACAGTTTGACCTCTCCAGTCCTCCACGAGCCGCAGGCCTCCTAAGCTCACCGTAGTCAGATCGCTGGCGTGCTCCAGCGACAGTTCGGGCGGCGACGAGCCTCGGAGCGCGACGCCGGTCGCGAACACGATCTCACGCCCTTCCGCCGACCACGTCAGGCGCGGCAGCAGCGTCCGGCGGCCGTAGCGCGGCGAGTACGGCCCGGAGCCGTGGACGAACGTGGCCGGCGGCTGTGCCTCGACGGTCGTCCCCGGGTTGCCGCCGGACGTCAGTTGCCAGACGAGCGTGGCCGTGCAGCTCCGCTCGGCCCGAATCCGATCGAGCACGACGAGGAGATCCGGTTTCACGTACGTGATGCTTCGGTTGTGCAGCGCGCCGGCGGGCGTCGAGCGATACCCGTCGTGCGTGGCACGGGCGTAGTCGAACTCGCTCTCGAGACTGCAGGCCTCGAGCTCGACGGTGTAGCGACGGCCCCACAGGTGCGGCCCGAGCGGCGCGGCCTGGCTCTCGTCGTCGACGACCACCGTGTTGTGCGCCGCCGTCACTCGGAACTCGTCGCGAAGCTCGCGCGGCGCGTACATGCCGGTGCCGCTGTCGCGCAGCAGCGGGCGATCGTCTCGGTCGACGAAGACCGCGAGCGCATCTGCGTGGCCGTGGGCGGCGACGCTGCCAAGGCCGAGCTCTCCCACGTCCACGACGATCCGAATTCCTTCGCCGCGCATCACGATGTAGCCGCTCTCGGCGAGGGAACGGGAGACCCGCGCGGCCGGGCGGCGGCTCGGGGTCGCGAGGGACGGCCGTCCCGCCAGTAGGCTCTCCACGCGCCCGGCGATGAGGGCCGCCCGGCGCGGCTCGAAGTACTCGATCCGCAGCATCCGGTCCTCGGCGTCGTCGCCGATCCCCGGCGGCTCGCCGCTGCCGTCGGCGACTGCCTCGAGCCACGCGAGCATCGCCTTCAACCGCTCCTCGATCCGGCCGAGCCCGCGGCCCGCCGCGTGCGCGAACAGTCCCGCGACCCAGAGGATCTCGAGCACGTACAGGAAGTACCCCGAGGCCTGCTCACGGCTGCCGCCGTCCGCGAAGGTCTGCCGGTCGGTCTCGTGCTCGAGCTCGGCCCAGAGCTCGTCCCAGCGCAGGGCCGGCGTGCCCACTAGCGCCGCGGCAAGCAGCCCGGCCAGCTCGGCCAGCCGGTGGTTGTTGGCGGACGAAAAGCGCGAGGGCCGAGCAGTGACGAACGCCGCCTGTCGTGCAAACGACTCCGACAGCTCGCCGAGCTCCTCGTGCCCCGCGGCCTCCGACACGAGCGGCACCGCCCATATCCAGCCGACCAGCCGGTGAGCCGCCTCGTAGCCCGAATACCACGCGATCCGGTCGCGCGGGCCGCACCTCCGCGTCCAGTCGAGCAGCTGCTCGATCGCGAGCCGCCCCCAGTCCTCTCTCCCCGCCAATGCAGCCCCTGCCGCGAGCGGAATGAGGTGCTGCTGCCGGTGCAGCTCAAGCGAAGGCTTGAGGTCGGCGTCTCTGCGCCGGTCGGGCGGCCGATCTGCGAGCGGATCCGTTCGCCACGGCGGCCGCGCCGGATCGACGGCGATCTCCTTCCCCCAGAAGCAGAGGGTTCCGGCACCGATTCGCTCGGCATCGGCGACGAGCTGTGGGCCGGCCGTGGCCGCGAGCTCATGGAGCAGGCTCGTCCACGCCTGTGTGTCCCAGGTGGGCAGGCCGACCCTCGGCGCCAGCACCCGGGCGCGGAACTCGTTTCGTGCTCGCCAGGCCACTTCCGCCGGCGACATCGCCAGGAGCCGCGCGACATACCAACGCAGCGAGCGACGCGCTCGGCCGCGCGTCACCACGGGCCGCGCGCGTTCAGTGCGCAGTGCCCGGCCCGCCCACGCCGCTCGTTCACGCTGGCTTGTCGAAGCCCCAGACGAGCCGGATCAGATTCTTGCGCATGAGCCGGCGACGACCCAGCCACTCGTCGACCGCAATCAGAGCGCGAAGCACGCGCTCGCGGCCCACGATCGCCTTCCAGAGCTGTTGAGGCGGGAGCCGCTCGGAGGCGCGGGTGACCAGGTAGTGAACGAAGCCGCTGCGCTCGAAGTACGGCTCGGCTCCCAGCGTGCGCATTTGGGTAGCCAGCTGCTCTTCGCGAAAGCCCCCGGCGAGCGTGAAGCGCCGGTCCTCGGGCGACATGGGCTCCAGGCGGTGGAAGTAGCGCATCAGAGGACGAAGCCACGTTCGTTTGGACCACTGCCAGAGCGGCGCGAACGCATCGTCCATGAAGACGGCTCGGCCACCACGCCGGAGGACGCGCGCAACCTCGCCGAGGAACGCGTCCACGTCCGGAAGGTGATGCACCACGGCGTACCCGTAGACGAGGTCCACAGTTCCATCGACGAACGGTAGGTCCTGCGCGTCGATGACGGCGAACTGCAGGACCCCGTCGGTGTCAAGCGGCCGGAACCTCTCATGCGCCGCCCGGACTGCAGCCGCCGAGAGATCGGAGTAGACGAGGGTTGCCGGCCTCAGCGTGAGGAAACACAGTTCCTTCGCCGACGATCCATTTCCGAGCAGGACAACGGTCTTTCCGTCGAGATCGCCGACGCGCTCCCAGACCGCCTGGTTCATGGGGTAGTAGAGCGAGCGCCACTGCTCGGCCAGCGAGCTGAGGTCCTTCGGCTCATCAGCTTGGGCGGCGTACTCGGCGTCGTAGTGTGCTAGTTCCAAGGCTCGGTCGCTGTTCCTGACGAAGTTCAGGACGCCGTCGCGGTCGCCGGCGATCCAGCCACATTCCGCGCAGCGGGGCTCTCCGTCCTGCCACCGAAGGACGAGCGACCGCCGACACTCGAGACAGCGAAAGAGCGGCACGCGACTACCGAATCGTATCGGCGAGGAGGCAGTCACTCATTTCCGTGATGTCGAATGAGGTAATCACTACCAGGGATCGCAGGGTCCGGATAAGGGGCCGATGAACCGTGCGTGAGCAAAGCACGCCGCCTGCTTCTGCTTTCGGCCTTCGGGCTTGCCGCGATCCAGCCGTCGCCCGCCCACGCGGGGACCCGGACGTTCGTCCCGTCGCGCGACCTGTACGTCGTCGTCTCGAAGCCGGGTGCCCGATACACGGGCGGCCGCACGCTGCGAGTCGACGGTACGCCCATGACGAGGAGCATCATCCGCTTCCGTTTGCGCCTGAGCGGCGAGCAGGTCGAACGCGCGACTCTTTATCTGTATGTCCGTCGCGGCTCCCGGACGGGCTTCGTCGTTCGCGCCGGCCGCACACCACGGACCGTCGGCCGGTCCGGACGAATCCGGCGCGGAAGCTGGGCTCAAGTGAGCCTGAACCCAGCCGTCATTCGGGACGGCAGCCTGCGTCTGGTCCTCTCGACGAAGAGCCTCCGTGGCATGGCCGTGTGCAGCCGTGAGTGCCGGCGCAAGCCGCGGCTCATCGTCGAGACGCTTCCGAAGGGGGCCGAGCCGGCGAAGCGAAAGAAGCTGCCTCCAGGGCAGCAGCCGCCGCCGCCGCCGCCTCCGAGCCCACAGTGCTCAGACGGACTCGACAACGATGTGGACGCGCTGATCGACTTCCCGGCCGATCCCGGCTGCACCGATGCACTCGACAACGACGAGACGGATCCAGCGCCGGCGCCCATTCCACCGCCGCCGCCACCGCCGCCCCCGCCGCCACCGCCGCCTTCGACTCTTCTGTTCAACGCCGGCTTTGAGCCCGGAACGTCCTACTCGTTCTCTCCGTGGGAGAACCTGCAAAGCCGGATCGGGCTCGGCGAGAACGCGAATCAGTTCGCACGTGTCACGTCGCCGGTACGCGACGGGACCTACGCCGGGCGGTTCACGGTTCACGACGGTGACGTTTTCCTCAACACATCCGGCGAGCGGGCGTTGGTCGTCCATTCCGGCGCAGCCGGAACGCACGAGCCGATTGGATCTGACCGCTGGTACGCGTGGTCGACCTACATCCCCTCCGACTTCGTCGACCCCGGAATCGCGAACTGGCTCAACTTCCAGGAATGGCACTCCAACGCCTCGGACGTCCCGGGTAGCTATCAACCCCCGGTCGCCTTCTTCATCTACAACGGCGAGATTCAGGTCAACCTGCGGACAGGTCACATTCCGTCCGCCGACAAGTACGAGATCACGCGCACGATCCCGGTCGTGAAGCTGTATCCGACCGCGACCTGGATCGACTTCAAGATGCACGCCGTCTGGCAGTCGAACACGTCCGGTTTGTTGGAAGTTTGGTATCGCACGCCGGGCGCAGCCTGGACGAAGGTCGCCGACCTCCCGAACACGCCCACGCTCCAAGAGCAGAACGGGAATACGTCTGACGTATACATCGCGGAGGGGCTGTACCGGAACGCGAGCTTCTCCGGAACGGGTGTGCTCTACCACGATGCCTTCCGCATCGGGGACAGCGAAGCCG
>JBIOYJ010000162.1:0-5101 GCA_044870105.1 Gaiellaceae bacterium
TCCGCTCTCCGGCGCGCGTCGTCCTCGTCGGACAGCCAGCGCCGAAGCCAGGAGTTGAACGCGGGCGCGATCACGAGTGCCTCCGTGCCTGGCACCTCCGCCGGAGTCACGGCGTCGAGAGCGACGACGAGGACGTTCCGCTTGCGAGCAATTGGCCCGTTCATTTCGTGTCTCCTTTCGGGAGAGATGACCTCTCGTTGCTGGAGACACCGAGAACCCGAGTCTCATTCCGGCGGGAATAGCCACGCCCGACCGGGGTCATTCAGACTGTGGGACCCATGAGACGTCGTCGAGGAACAGAGAACGGGGGCCAGGAGATCGCCGAGCTGGCGGCATTGGCCGATGGGTCGCTCGCGCCGGAGCGTCGAGCGGAGCTCGAGGCACAGCTGGCGACATCGCCCGAGCTCACAGAACGCCTCGCCGAGCAGCAGCGGGCGATCTCGCTCGTGCAGAGCGCCGCTGCCGAGGTCGAGGCGCCCGCGGCCCTGCGCGCGGGGGTCGAGGCGCAGCGCCGTGGGAAGCGCGCCGAAGGCCCGCGTCGTCTCGTCCTCGCCGGCGCCGCTGCTGCCGCCGTCCTCGCTCTCGCCATCGGGTTGACCGTCTTCGGCCCTGAGTCAGAGCCGCAGCAGTTCCGCGCAGCTCTCGCGCCAACGGCGCTCCTGCCCGACGCGGAGGGTGAGGCGACGCTCACGAAGACGTCGTCGGGCTGGCGGATCGAGCTCGACGCGACGGGACTTCCTCGCCTCGAGAACGGGCGCTTCTACGAGGCATGGCTGCGCAATGCCGGCGGCACGCTCGTGCCCGTCGGGACTTTCAACGAGGGACGGAGCGTCACGCTCTGGGCGGGCGTTCCGCCGACCGACTTCACGACGCTGACCGTCACCCGCGAGCGGGCCGACGACGATCAGGCTTCGTCGGGGGAGAAGGTGCTCGTCGGAACGGTCGACGTCGGCGACTCAGGCTGAGTCGCCCTCGATACGGCGCACGACCTGCTGGCGGGCGCGGTACAGGCGACTCATCACCGTTCCCTCGCGAATCCGCAGCGCCCGTGCGGCCTCCTTGTAGGAGAGGCCGGTGACGTCGACCGCCACGAGGACGTCGCGGAAGTCATCCGGAAGCGCCGCGATCGCCGCGTAGAGCTCGCGGGCTTCGAGCGCCGCTTCGGGCCCGCGAGCATGCGGATCGGCGACGAGGTCGAGCTGGTCGGGTAGCGCATCGGGTCGGAGGCGGCGACTCTCGGTGCGCTTCTGGTTCAGGAAGGTGTTGCGGAGCGCGCGCAGGAGGTAGCCGAGATCGTCCTCGTTGCGGAGCAGCCGCGGGCGCCCGAGCACGCGGGCATACGTCTCCTGCACCAGATCCTCGGCGTCCTCGCGCGACCCGGAGAGCGCCCAGGCGGCTCGGTAGAGCCGGTCCAGGTGGTCTCCGAGCCGGGCGGGGTCGAGAGCTCGCTCCATCGAGGAATGGCCTGTGGCGGCCGCTGCGTCGGAGCGAGCATAGAGCCGTGTGCCTGTCGGCAGGCCAATGGACATCGGGACGGAGGGCCTGCCACCGCCAACCGCCCTCCTGCCTTACGGCTTGATGTTGTGGTTCAGGTGGAAGACGTTGTCCGGGTCGTACCGCCGCTTAACCTCTCGGAGCCGGTCGTAGTTCGGTCCGTACGCCGCCCGGATCGCGTCCTCCGCCTGGTCGTCGCCGAGGTAGTTGAGCCAGCGGCCGGTCCCGAAGTGCGGTCGCAGCGCCGCGAAGGTCTCGCGTGTCCACGCGATGTTCGCCTCCGTCTCGGCCGGGTCCGTCCAGAGCGACGGGATGAGGAGATTCCAGGACTCGTCGCGATGCGGGACCGCTGTCTCGGTCACGCCGATCCGTGTCACCGCCCCGTGGAAGTGCTCGAACAGCATCGCCGTCATCGGTGATGGGACGATCGAGAACCGCTCGACTGCGAGGTCGATCAGCTCGTCGGGGAGGAGCGTGAAGCTCGAGAGCCAGTAGTTCAGCGCTCCCGCCGGGTACGCCGCGTCGAGCAGCGTGTTCATCACCGGGTACGGCATCGGGCCGACCTCGACCATGAGCGGCGACCCCCAGGTCTTGAACGGCTCGAGGTCGCGCTCCGCCTCGTCTGCGTCTCCGGTGTGGAAGACGACGAGAGCGGCAAGCTTGGCTCCGGAGCCGTCGGGCGCATGCACGAGCCCGGCGAACACCGACAGGTCGTCAGATGCGTCAGCGATCGCCTCGCGGTAGAACCGTAGGAGGTCTCGCGCAGCGTCGATCGGATGGGCGATCAGCCCGCCTGTGATCGTCCCGACGGAATGCACCCGATACGTGAACGAGGTCGCGACGCCGAAGTTCCCCCCGCCTCCGCGCAGCGCCCAGAAGAGATCGGGATGCGACGCAGCGTCGACCTGGAGGACCTCGCCCTCCGCGGTGACGAGCTCCACTGCGAGCAGGTTGTCCGAGGCGAGCCCGTACTTGGCCATCAGCCAGCCGAGGCCCCCGCCGAGCGTGAAGCCGGCGATCCCGGTCGTCGAGATGGTGCCTCCCGTCACGGCGAGCCCGTGCTCCGCGGCGGCGGCGTTCAGCTCCGTCCAGACGACGCCCCCGTGCGCAGTGGCGGTGCCCTCGTCGGGATCGACCGCGATGCCCTTCATCTCGGAGAGGTCGATCATCACTCCCCCATCCGTCACGGCGCGTCCGGCGACGTTGTGTCCGGCGCCGCGGATCGAGACCTCGACCCCTTCCCGTCGCGCGAACGCGAGCGCGGAGACGACGTCCTGCGTCGTCTGGCAGCGCACGATCAGCGCGGGCTTGCGGTCGACGAGGCCGTTGTACACGGCCCGCACCGCGTTGTAGTTCGCGTCTGCCGGGCCGACTACGGAACCGGATATCTGGCCGCGGAGCTCGGCGACGTGCTGGTCCAGGTCAGTGCTGGTGGCGTCCATCATGGCTGTCCTTTCGACGTGGTTGAGCTGTGTGCCCAATAGACACCGACGCCCCGGAGCCTATTCCCCGGACTACGGCGCTGCCAGCTCGCCGACCGTCGTCAGCCCGTGCGCACGTACCTGATGTGCGTGACTCCCGGCGCCCCGACCGCCTCGACCTGCTCGAGCCTCGTCGTCGTTTCGCCCAGGTTGTCGAACAGCCGAGCGCCGCCCCCGAGGAAGATCGGAACGACCGCGACCACGACCTCGTCGAGCAGGCCCGCAGCCAGATACTGGTTCGCGACCGACGCGCCGCCGCCGAGAGAGACGCTCTTGTCCCCGGCGGCCGCCCGCGCCTGCTCGAGCGCGGACTCGATGCCGTCCGTGACGAAGTGGTACGTCGTCCCGCCTTCCATCTCGACGGGCTCGCGGGAATGGTGCGTGAGGACGAATACCGGATGGTGGTACGGCGGATCGTCGCCCCACCATCCCTTCCACGAGTCGTCCCACGGCCCAGGGCCACCGCCGAACATGTTCCGCCCCATGATCGTCGCGCCGGTGCCGCCGAGGATGTCCTCGGCGAAGGGCGTGCTCGCGTTGATCTCGCCCCCTTCCTGGCCGTGGCTCTCGCGGAATGCCCTGAGCGGGATGAGCCAGGCGTGGAGCTCCTCACCGCCGATCCCGAGCGGATTCTCCAGGGACTGGTCCGGGCCGGCCACGAAGCCGTCGATCGACATCGTGATGTTCAGCTTCAGCTTGCTCATCGATCCTCCCTCTGTCGACATGCTCGAAGGACCGCCCAGCGCGTCAGAAGTCATCGAGCAAGCCAGGAGCTTGACGAAGCTGGCGACAACCCGGTCAACGCAATCGTGAGCCTCGTAATGCTCCCGAGCGATGAACGAGGGAACGTTCTCCATTACGAAAAACAGCGGCGCAAACAAATCGACCGCGGCGAAGAACGCCTCCAGCAGACCGTTCCGAGGGTCGTCGTCGGGATCGCCGGGATCCACCCACTCGATGTCGTCCGCCATCACCTCGGCAAGCGCCGCCATGTCGCCCCGACCGAACGCCTCATACGCAGTCTGGACGAGGCGGGTGTTCTCTTCTGCTGACACTGGAACTCCTTTTCGAGGGTGAGCGAGAAGACTCCGCTCACAGTGACACCGTGTGGTCGGGAGCATCCCTCATGTGACATTCCCGAACAGTGGCCCAAGCCACCACGTCTTCCCTTGTCGCATCAAGAGCGGGTGTGATGCGTGGCGCTCAGCGGACGCTGATCGCGAGCTTGCCGCGGACGTGCTCGGTGGCGAGGGCCTGGAGCGCGTCGGTGGCGCGGTCGAATTCGAAGGTGTCGTGGATACGCACCTGCAGCGTGCCGTCGTCGAGTAGTGCCGCCAGGCGGCGGAGATTGTCGGTGCTCGGCACCGCCATCAGGTTGGTGCGGCCCGGCCCTTCTCCGGCTGCGCCGTTCGACGAGGCGACGCGCGCACCGTCCCTGAGCGCGCCGTCAAACGCTCCCGGCGCGTAGGAGACGAGATCGAGCAGTGCGTCGACGCCGTCTGGGTGGCGGTCGCGGACGGCGGCGACGACGTCGCCGTCACGGTCGAGCTGCTCGGTGACGCCGAGTTCGTGCAGGAAGTCGGTGTCCTCAAGGAGCGCCGGAGCGATGATTGACGCACCGGCGCGGGCGGCGAGCTGGACGGCGAAGCTGCCGACGCCGCCGGTCGCACCGACGATCAGGATCGTTTCCCCCTCGGAGAGCGCGAGCGCGTCGAGGGCGGCGAGTCCGGCGATGCCGGCGAGTGGGGCGACGCCGGCCGCGGCGAGGTCGAGCGAGGTGGGTTTCGGCGCGACCTGCATCTCCGGGGTGAGTGCGATCAACTCGGCCCAGCTTCCCTCGTGGACGGTGGGATTCGCGTGCAAGAGGAAGCCGAAGACCTCGTCACCCACCGCATAACCCTCGAGGTCCGGGCCGATTGCTTCGACGGTGCCCGCGTAGTCACGGCCGAGGACGACCGGAAAGTCGTGGTCGACCATTTCCCGCAGCATCCCGGCCACGATCGCGTTGTCGACGGGGTTGGCCGAGGACGCGCGCACGCGCACAACCATGCCGCCGGCCGGCACTGTCGGATCGGGCAGGTCGTCGCGCACGGCAGGAGCGGCGTCGAAGGCATCGAGGGCGACGG
>JBIOYJ010000163.1:0-2998 GCA_044870105.1 Gaiellaceae bacterium
CGGGCGTCGCCACGGCACTCGTCTACGCCGGCGGCTTCCTCGCCGTCGGGGCCCTCATGATGATCAGGTCCGACGCTCCGAGCAGCGCCGACTAAGTGCCGAACCGAACACTTGTTCGCGTCATAACCCGCCGATACACTGGGTCGGTTATGGCTCAGGAAGAGCTGGTCATTCACGGCGCCCGCGAGCACAACCTGAGGGACATCACCGTCCGGCTGCCTCGGAATGCGCTGATCACGGTGACGGGCTTGTCGGGCTCCGGCAAGTCCAGCCTCGCGTTCGACACCATTTACGCCGAGGGCCAGCGGCGCTACGTGGAGAGCCTCTCCGCCTACGCGCGCCAGTTCCTCCAGATGATGGAGAAGCCGGACGTCGACTCGATCGACGGCCTCAGCCCCGCGATCTCGATCGACCAGAAGACGACCTCGCGCAACCCGCGCTCCACCGTCGGCACGGTGACGGAGATCTACGACTACCTGCGACTGCTTTACGCGCGGGTCGGCCGGCCGCACTGTCCCGTCTGCGGGCGCCCGATCGCCGGACAGAGTCTCGAGGCGATCGTCGACCAGGTGCTGCGCCTGCCCGAACGGACGAAGTTCACCGTCAACGCGCCGGTCGTCCGCGACCGCAAGGGCGAGTACAAGGAACTGCTCGAGGAGCTCCGCCGCGAGGGGTTCACGCGCGTGAAGGTGGACGGGGAGCAGCGGGAGCTCGAAGAGGAGATCGAGCTCGACAAGAAGTACAAGCACACGATCGAGGTGGTCGTCGACCGCCTGGTGCTGAAGCCGGACATCCGCACGCGGCTCGCGCAGTCGATCGAGACGGCGGTCGCGCTCGCCGACGGCCTGGTCGTGATCGACGTCGTCGACGGCGAGTCGATGACGTTCTCGGAGAAATTCGCCTGCCCCGAGCACGGGGTCTCGCTGCCCGAGCTCCAACCGCGGATCTTCTCGTTCAACTCGCCCCACGGCGCCTGCCCGCGCTGCACCGGTCTGGGGGCTCAGCAGGAGATCGATCCCGACCTGCTCGTCCCGGATCCCAGCCTCTCGATCGGCGACGGCGCCCTCGTGCCCTGGGCAGTGGGCGGCTCCGGCTTCTACGAGGCCGTCATCCAGGCGATCGCCGACCGGTACGAGATCGATCTCGACACGCCGTGGGAGGAGCTGTCCGAAGAGCAGCAGAACCTGTTCCTGTACGGCACCGGCGACGAGCGGGTCTACATCCAGTACCGCAACCGGATGGGCCGGCGCCGCTCGTACATGCTCGCCTTCGAGGGGATCGTCTCGAGCCTGGAGCGCCGCTACCGCGACACCGACTCGTCCACGCAGCGGGAGCGGATCGAGGAGTACATGAGCTTCCGGCCGTGCCCCGTCTGCAACGGCGCGCGGCTGAAGCCCGAGGTGCTGGCCGTCACCGTGGGCGAGAACAACATCCACGAGTTCACGAAGATGTCGGTCACCCGTGCGATCGAGTTCCTCGACTCGCTCGAGCTGACCGAGACCGAGCAGCTGATCGGCACTCGAATCATCAAGGAGATCCGCGAGCGCCTGACCTTCCTCGACAACGTCGGCGTCGGCTATCTCCAGCTCGACCGCGCGGCCGCGACGCTCTCGGGCGGCGAGGCGCAGCGGCTGCGGCTGGCGACGCAGATCGGGTCACAGCTCGTCGGCGTTCTCTACATCCTCGACGAGCCCTCGATCGGGCTGCATCAGCGAGACAACGGCAAGCTGATCGCCACGCTCGAGCGCCTGCGCGATCTGGGCAACACGGTGCTCGTGGTCGAGCACGACGAGCAGATGATGCGCGCGGCCGACCACCTCGTCGACATGGGGCCCGGCGCTGGCGAGCACGGCGGCCACGTGGTCGCCGAGGGGACGGCGAAGCAGATCGAGCGCACAAAGGGTTCCGTCACTGGGCAGTTCCTCGCCGGCAAGCGGGAGATTTCCGTGCCCGAACGGCGAATGGAGGACCTCGGCTCCTTCTGGGTGCGCGGCGCCTCGATGCACAACCTCAAGTCGATCGACGTCGAGTTCCCGGTCGGAAAGTTCGTGCTGGTCACCGGCGTGTCGGGCTCGGGCAAGTCGACGCTCGTGAACGAGATCGTCTACAAGGCGCTCGCCAACAGGCTCCACCGCATGCGGGTCAAGCCCGGAGATCACCTCGGCTGCGAGGGGATCGAGTGCTTCGACAAGGTGATCGACATCGACCAGTCGCCGATCGGACGCACGCCGAGATCGAACCCGGCCACCTACACGAAGCTCTTCGACCACATCCGTGAGCTCTATTCGCTCACACCCGAGGCCAAGATCCGCGGCTACAAGCCGGGGCGCTTCTCGTTCAACGTGCGCGGCGGGCGCTGCGA
Source organism: Gaiellaceae bacterium (assembly GCA_044870105.1). Taxonomy (GTDB): domain Bacteria; phylum Actinomycetota; class Thermoleophilia; order Gaiellales; family Gaiellaceae; genus JBKPFU01. The sequence goes on from JBIOYJ010000163.1 coordinate 2,363, forward strand.
AACTTGCAAGGGCGACGGGCAGATCAAGATCGAGATGCACTTCCTACCCGACGTCTACGTCCCCTGCGAGACGTGCAAGGGCGCGCGCTACAACCGGGAGACGCTCGAGGTGCGGTTCAAGGGGAAGTCGATCGCCGACGTTCTCGACATGTCCGTCGAGGAGGCGCTCGCCTTCTTCGCCAAGATCCCCAAGCTACGGCGGCGGCTCCAGACGCTGCACGACGTCGGACTCGACTACATCAAGCTCGGCCAGCCGGCGACGACCCTCTCCGGCGGAGAAGCGCAGCGCGTGAAGCTCGCCTCCGAGTTGTCGAAGGTGGCGACGGGGCGGACGCTCTACATCCTCGACGAGCCGACCACCGGTCTGCACTTCGCGGACATCGAGAAGCTGCTCGAGGTCCTGCAGCGCCTGGTCGATTCCGGCAACACGGTGCTCGTGATCGAGCACAACCTCGACGTGATCAAGCAGGCGGACTGGATCGTCGACCTCGGCCCGGAGGGCGGCGAGGCGGGTGGCGAGGTCGTTGCAACCGGGACACCCGAAGACGTCGCCGACGTCGAAGAGTCGTTCACCGGGCAGTATCTGCGCGAGCTGCTGCCGAAGGCCGCCGCTGCGGCGGCATGACGATCCGTCGG
>JBIOYJ010000164.1:0-2903 GCA_044870105.1 Gaiellaceae bacterium
GCCGGAAGTGGTCGCTGGTCGTCTCTCACGTTCTCATGGGGACCGCGATGCTCACCACGGGCCTCGTGACCGACTTCGGGCTGCTGGTCGCGACGCAGATGCTGTGGGGGCTGTCGTGGACGTTCGCCAGCGGCTCCGACGTCGCGTTCATCACCGACGAGCTCGACGAGCCGGCGCGGATCGCTGTCGTGTTGATGCGGTCGGGGCGGGCGCAGCTGACGGGCGCCGCGGCCGGCCTGGTCGGCGTTGGCGCGCTCGGCTCGCTGACCCACCGGAGCACCGCGATGGTGCTCGCCGGAGCCGCCATGCTGCTGCTCGGCCTGTATGTGGCGATCCGCTTCCGCGAGCGGCGGTTCGCACCCGCCGTCACCAGGCGGTTTTCGGCCTCGTGGTCGATCCTCGTGCGCGGGTCGGCCCTCGTGCTTCGCAGCCACGCGATCCTGCTCATGTTCGCCGCGACGTTCCTGGTCAACGGCGCCGCCGCTTCCGGCCGACTACAACCCAGGCGGCTCGTCGACATCGGGCTGCCCACGGATCCCGTCATCTGGTTTACCGTCCTCGGCGTCCTCACCCTGCTCGTGGGCGCCGCCGCCCTGCGTCTCGTAGAGCTCCACATCGACGGCGCGCGCACCGCACTGCGCGGCTACGCCGTCGCGTGTGCGGCCGGAGCCGTCGGGGCCATCGGCCTTGCCGGCGCCCCCGAGGAAATGAGCGGCAGCGCGGCGGTCCTGCTCGTCGCGGGAATCGCCCTGCCGATGACGCGCATCCTCGGCACGATCTGGGTGAACCGACAGACGAGCGCCGACGTCAGAGCGACCGTCCACTCGTTCCTCGCCCAGGCCGAGTACGTGGGGGAGATCGCGTGCGGGGTCGCCGTCGCCGTGATCGCCCGGTTCGCCGGGCTGTCAGCGGCGCTCGTCGCCTGCGGCGCGCTCTTTGCGATCACGATCGTTCTGATCCGGCGCCTCGGAGCCGCAAGCCCAGAGGAAGGGAGTGCAGCGTGAGCCTGACTCAGTACTACACCGCGACGACGCTCGACGGTTTCATCGCCGACCCCGACAACTCGCTGGACTGGCTGTTCACTCGCGACCGCGAGCCCGGCGGTCCGTTGAACTACGGCGATTTCATCGCGGGCGTCGGCGCGATCGCGATGGGCTCGACGACCTACGAATGGATCCTCGAGCACGAGTTCGCTGGCAAGGAGCCGGCGGAGTGGAAGTGGCCGTACGACGTTCCATGCTGGGTCTTCACACATCGGCAGCTGCCGGTCGTTCCCGAGGCGCAAATCGAGTTCACCAGCGCGGACGTCGCGGCGGTGCACGAGCAGATGGTCGCCGCCGCCGGTGACAAGAACGTCTGGATCGTCGGCGGCGGAGACCTCGCCGGTCAGTTCGCCGACGCAGGGCTGCTCGACGAGGTCATGGTGTCGATCGCCCCGGTGACGCTAGGTGCGGGTGCGCCTCTACTGCCGCGCTGGATCGAGCTGCGTCTCGAGGAGCTGGGACGGAACGGCGACTTCGTCGCCGCGAGATTCTCCGTCGTGCCCGCTATAGCATCGCGTCATGGTTCCTGAGGCAGCGCTCGAAGAGACCGAGACGGGGCTCGTGCCCGTCAACGCAGGCTGGTTCGTCCTGAATGCGCGCGACGGGTGCTGGATTTCCCGCCGGGGCCGCCAGGGATTGTCGTTCACCGCCTCGACGGACTGGGAGGCCGACACGTTGTTCCCGATGCTCGCCGTCGCGGCCGCCGCCGCGTGGCGGCGGCCGCTAGAGAGGGACTACGAAGCGGGCTCGGGCTTGATGATCCCGAACGTGGCGCCTTGCGGATCTCGGAGGACGGCGATGCGCCCGACCTCGGGGACATCCATCGGCTCCATGAGTGTCGAGCCGCCGAGCTCCGTCGCCTTCGCGGTTGTCGCGTCAGGATCCGCCACCGCGACATACGGCTGCCAGTGCGGCTGCATCGAGTCGTCCGGAAGGGTCATCAGCCCGGCGATGCCCGTCTCGCCGCGGTTGAAGATCCTGTAGCCGCCGTACTCGGGCCCCATGTCGCTGGTCGTCCAGCCGAACACCTCGCCGTAGAAGCGCTGCGCGTCGTCGGCATCGGTCGTTCCGAGCTCGTCCCACACGAAGACCCCCTCGGAGCCGGGCCCCTCCTGCTCGGGCTCGTATGCGCTGATGTAGGCCCCCTGCGGGTCGGTGATGATCGCCATGCGCCCGACCTCGCCCATCTCGAACGGGCCGGCCGCGAGCTCGCCGCCTGCGCTCTTCGCCTTCTCGATCGTCTCGTCCACGTTCTCGACCCGGACGTGACTCAGCCAGTGCGGCGGCGAGGCGCCCTCCATCGCCTTGCCGAAGCCGCCGTGGTTCTGTCCGCCTGACGAGATCATCGTGTAGTCGACCTCGCCCGGCTTGAACACCTCCGTGCCCCAGCCGAACAGCCGCGTATAGAAGTCCTGCGCCTGCTTCGGGTCGGACGAGACCTGCTCGTGCCACACGAATTTCCCGACCGTCGATGCGACCGTACTCACTCTTCGACCTCCTTGTAGGTGTCAGACGTTTCTACGGATAAGACTCCGGCCGAAGCCGGAAATCATCGCGCGGACGTTACGGGATGCGCTGCATGTGAGCTGTGAAGATGTGGAATGTGGACGAGAAGCAGCAGTTTCATGCGCGTGCCGTCGTGCTCGTCGAGGGAGTCAGCGACCAGGTCGCGCTCGAGGCGCTCGCTGAGCGCCACGGTCGGGATCTCGGCGCCGAGGGCATCTCCGTCGTCCCGATTGGGGGTGCGCAGGCCATAGGGCGCTTCCTGAGTCGGTTCGGGCCGGCGGGGCTTGACCTCAGGCTGGCGGGTCTCTGTGATGCCGGAGAGGAGAGCGGCTTCCGGCGCGGCCTCGAGCGTGC
>JBIOYJ010000165.1:0-25337 GCA_044870105.1 Gaiellaceae bacterium
CTTCGCGGTCCATCAACGCTTAACGAAGGTCTTAGGCGGCGTCGCGCTGGACGGCCAGCAGCGCGTCCGCCGCGCGCACGACCGCGGGAAAGCGCTGCGCCGGGTCGTCGGGCACCCGCATCGAGAACTGCGACTTGCCCGACTCGTAGAGCGCGTTGGGGATCTCCTCGCGCAGCTTGCGGGCGCGCACGGAGTCCATCTCGATCGGCGTGACCGCCAGCCGGCCCTGCCGGAACGTGACCGCGGTCGCGCCCGCCTCCCCCAGCTTGATCCGCGCCTGCTGGAGCGTGATCAGGTTCTCCAGCGGCTCGGGCAGCTCGCCGAAGCGATCGTCGAGCTCGCGCCGTAGCTCCATCAGCTCGGAGACCTCGCGGGCGCCCGCGATGCGGCGGTGCACCTCGACCTTGGCCTGCTCGTAGGGGATGTAGTCGGCGGGTACGTAGGCGTCGACGTTGACGTCCAGGCGCACGGGCTCGGGGTACTCGGCCGCGTCGTCGGAGGCCATCGCCTGCACGGCCTCGTCGAGCATCTGCATGTAGAGCTCGAAGCCGAGGGCCGCGACGTGCCCGGACTGCTCGTCGCCGAGCAGGTTGCCGGCGCCGCGCAGCTCGAGGTCGCGCATCGCGACCTTGAAGCCCGCACCGAGCTCCGTGTAATCGGAGAGCGCCGAGAGGCGGTCGGCCGCCTCGGGCGTCAGCGCCGCCGCGCTCGGATACAGCAGGTACGCATACGCGCGCTCGCGGGAGCGGCCGACACGGCCGCGGATCTGGTAGAGCTGGCTGAGGCCGAAGAGGTCCGCGCGGTCGACGATCAGCGTGTTGGCCTGCGGGATGTCGATGCCCGACTCGATGATCGAGGTGGAGACGAGCACGTCGGCATCCCCGCGCAGGAACGCGACCATCCGGTCCTCGAGCTCCTTCTCGCGCATCTGGCCGTGCGCCACGAGGAAGCGCAGGTTGGGGCAGAGCTCCTGGAGCCACGCTGCGCGCTCCTCGATCGTCTCCACCCTGTTGTGGAGGTAGAAGGACTGCCCACCCCGCTCCGCCTCGCGCGACAGCGCGAGACGGATGATTTCGTCGTCGAACTCGCCGACATGCGTCCGGATCGGCCGCCGGCCCTCTGGCGGCGTCTCGATCACGGAGATGTCGCGCAGCCCCGACAGCGACATGTGCAGGGTGCGCGGGATCGGTGTCGCCGTCAGCGCGAGCACGTCGACCTCGAGGCGAAGTTGTCGCAGGAGCTCCTTCTGGGCGACACCGAAGCGCTGCTCCTCGTCCACGATCACGAGCCCGAGCTCCTTCGGGATCACGTCGCGCGAGAGCACGCGATGGGTGCCGATCAGGACGTCGACCTTGCCCTCGCCGAACTCGGCGAGGATCCGCTTCACGTCGGCCGGCTTGCGGAACCTGGAGACCATCTCCACGCGGACGGGGAAATCGCGGTAGCGCTCGCGGAAGGTGTTCCAGTGCTGCTGGGCGAGCACTGTCGTCGGGACGAGCATGAGCGTCTGCTTGCCGTTCAGCGCGGTGGCGAAGGCGGTGCGGACCGCGACCTCCGTCTTGCCGAAGCCGACGTCGCCGCAGAGGAGGCGGTCCATCGGCCGCGGCGCTTCGAGATCCTCCTTGACCGCCTCGATCGCCACCTGCTGGTCGGGGGTCTCCCGGTAGGGGAAGCCGGCTTCGAGCCGCTCGAGCCATTCGTGCTCCAGGTCCTGGGCGAACCCGCTCGCCTGCTGACGCTGCGCGTAGAGCGCGAGCAGCTCGCCGGCCAGCTCGCGCACGCCCTGGCGAGCGCGCGCCTTGAGGTTTTGCCAGGCGCGGCCGCCGAGCTTGGAGAGGGCGGGCGACTTGCCGTCCGCTCCGATGTACCGCGAGACCTTGCCGATCTGCTCGTGCGGCACGTAGAGCCGGTCATCGCCGCGGAAGGCGAGCATGAGGTAGTCGCGCGTGACCTCGGCGACCTCTTTCGTCTCGAAGGCGAGGAGCTTGCCGACGCCATGGTCCTCGTGGACGACGTAGTCGCCGGTGCGGAGGTCGGCGAAGGACTGGAGGGCTCGCCCCAGACGCGCGTCCGCGCGGGGCGGGCGCTTCCGAAAGACTTGCGTGTCCGGCAGCAGGACGAGCCCGAGCTCGCGCCAGACGAAGCCCCGGCGGGCGGGAGAGACCACGAACAGGAGCTCTGCTTCGCGCGGCAACGGCTCGCCGGGCTCGAGGATGCGCGGCTCGACCCGGCGGAGCAGGCCTTTCGTGCGCAGGGCCTCGCCGCGGTGAGCGAAGGCGACGACAACGCGCTGTCCGGCCCGGACGAGGGCACCGAGTTCGTTCTCGGCCTCGGCGAGGCCGCGCGCGGCAATAGCCGGACGCTGGGCTTCGAAGGCGAAGGGCTGGCTTTGGGGAAGCGGATCGAGCTCCGTGGCGCCGTCGAGCGGGACCGGCGCGAGCCCTTCCTCCTCCCAGACGCGGCGGACGTCGTCGGGTTGCCAGACGAGATCTGGCGCGCGCTCGAGCGGCCGGACGAGATCATCCGGGACCGGTCTGGGGGTCTGACCCCCATCGAGGTCCGGAAGGGTCGGTTCGACGAGATCCGAGCGACGCTCCGCCGCTGGGTAGACCGTGGCTCGCTCAACCGGATGGAGCGTGCGCTGCGTGAAGGGCGAGAACGCCCGCATCGACTCGAGCTCGTCGCCGAACCATTCGATCCGTAGCGGCTCGCGGCCGGTAGTCGGAAACACGTCGACGAGACCGCCGCGCACCGCGAACTGCCCGCGTTCTTCGACCCGCTCGACCCGCTCGTAGCCGGCGAGCGCGAGCGTCTCGGCAACGGCGTCGATCCCGCGCTCGTCGCCGAGCGCCAGGTCGAGTGGCTCCGGCCGGGCCCCCGGCGGCGGGATCGGCTCGGCGAGCGCGGCGGCGGACGCGCAGACGAGGCCCCCGCGGGCGATGACGTCGAGCGCGCGAGCGCGCTCGCCGACGAGATGCGGCGGCGGCTCGAGGCCCGAGCCCCACCGGACGCCGCGGCTCGGGAAAAGCGCCACGCGCTCCTCGCCGAGGAACCAGCGCGCGGCCTCGGCGGCGTCGCGGGCGTCGGCGTCCTCGGGTAGCAACGCCACGAGCCCGCGGGTCGTAGAGGCACCGCGAGCGGCGCCGAGGCGCTCGTGCAGGGCGGCGAGCAGGAGCGGAAGGGCCGGCTCGGAGACGCGGGCGCTCGTCGGCTGCGCTCCGGCGAAGCGCTCGAGCCGCTCGTCCTCGAGGAGCTCGGGAAGAAGCGTGTGAAGTACCGGTCGGTCCATGACGAAAGACGGAACCGGCGGTTCCGCGGGGGTCATGGTAGCCGTCCCATCCCGATCTCCCACCCTCCCGGGGCTAGATCGAGGGTAGGCGAAGAACATTCACGAGTGGGTGACGGCTTCGTGCAAAAACGGTGCCTAGTTGAATCGCTGCTGCGCGGCCTCGAGCCCGTCCGTCACGACGGCCTCGACGGCGTCGGCCGCGCGGCCCACGATCTCGTCGGCGTCCTCTTCCGGCGCGAAGTCGGAGAGCACGTAGTCCGATACCGGGCGCGGATCGCCACGGCCCGGGCGGCCGATCCCGATCCGCAGGCGCACGAAGTCCTGTGTTCCCAGCGACTGCACCAGCGAACGCAACCCGTTGTGCCCCGCGAGCCCGCCGCCGAGACGAGCCTGCAGGCGCGCGGGCTCGAGATCGACGTCGTCGTGCACGACGAGCAGCGCCTCCGGCGCGACCTTGAAGAACGCCGCGGCGGCGGCTACCGACCGCCCCGACTCGTTCATAAAGGTCTCCGGCTTTAAGACCGCGACCCGCCGGTCACCGATTCGCAGCTCGGCGAGCCGGCCGGAGAACTTCCCTCGCCAGGAGCCGTCGTGGCGCCGCGCCAACTCGTCGGCGACCATCCAGCCGACGTTGTGCCGAGTCCGCTCGTAGCCGCGGCCGGGATTGCCGAGCCCGACCACGAGCAGGTCGAGCGTCGAGGCTCGTTCGCCCCGACGAAACAACCGCACGGGCTAACCCTCGGTCGTGCCCTGCTCGCCGGCGGCGTCGGCCTCTGGCTCCGCCTCGGCGGCGCCCTCCGGCGCTTCCTCGCCCTCCGGCACCTCGCCCTCGGGCAGCTCGCCCTCTTCGAGCTCCTCCTCTTCCACCTCGGGCTCGGGCTCGACGATCCGCGTCGGCATCGTCACCGTCGCGAGCACCGTCTCCTCGAGGTCGTCGAGCAGCGTCACGCCCTCCGGCGCGGTCAGATCGGCCAGGCGCTTCGTGTCGCCCATCTCCATGTCGCTGACGTCGAGCTCCAGCCGCTCTGGGATCTCGAGCGGCAGCGCCTCGACGTTGATCTCGCGTGTGACCTGCGAGAGAACGCCGCCCTCCTTGACACCCTCGGGGTCGCCCACAAGCTCGACCACGACCTGCGCCTGGATCGGCTGATCGAGCCGAACCTCCTGCAGATCGACGTGGATCACGTTCCCCCGCACCGGATCGAGCTGATAGTCCTTCAGCACCGAGGGCACGGCACGCCCGTCGAACGCGACGTCCAGGATGGCGTGCAGACCGTGATCGCCGGTCAGCGCCTTCCGCAGCACACGCTCTTCGACGCAGAACGGATGCGGATCCTTGCCGCGGCCGTAGAGGACGCCCGGGATCAGCCCCTCGACGCGCAGGCGGCGCGACTCGCGCGAGCCTCGCGACTCGCGTTCGGATACCTGGAGCTGCACTCGCTCGCCGGCCACGGCGAGCCAGTGTAGCCGCTTGCGCCGGCGCTACTTGTGAATCCGGATGTCGAAGCCGAAGAGCAGGATCGGCCACATGATGATTGCGGCGATCAGCGTCAGAACACGGCCGGCCGTGTTCAGGTTGTTGAAGTAGTCGTCGACGGCGGCCACGATCACGCCGACGACGACGTATACGACGAAGAGCAGGCTTGGTGGGGATCGCACGGGCCGCTAGTGCCCTGATCGCCTCTGTTGAAACCCGCGAGGGTCGGCGGAGCTCGGCGGTACCATGGGTCCATGACGAGGCGCAGAAGGCGAGGCGCGCAGACGGCCAACGCCTCGGTGCACGACCCGAACGTCAGCGTGTCGGAGACGCCGGACGCGCACAGGGACCGCAGCGAGGGTCGGTCGGCGCGGGAGTACGTCAACCTCCCGTACCAGATCGCACTCAGGGCGGAAGAACGCGGCGGCGGCTGGACTGCCCACGTCGAAGAGCTTCCCGGGTGCGAAGCGCAAGGTGAAACGCCCGAGAAAGCAACGCGTCAGCTCCGCCGCGCGATGGAGACGTGGATCAGCGAGACGCTCGAGAAAGGGGAGGACGTGCCGGAGCCGCGCGTCCTGAGCGGCCACAGCGGCCGCCTGCTTCTGCGTATGCCGCAATCACTGCACGCCGAGCTTGCTCACGCCGCGGACGCCGAGGGTGTCAGCCTGAATCAGTTCATCACCACCGCCCTCGCAAGCGCCGTCGGCTGGAGGAACCGCTCCGCCGCCGGATTTCATCGACATGGCGAAGTCGCCGACGAGACGAACTCGGGCGCGGCGGTCTCGCGAAAAGGGCACACCTCTCGCCGGTTCTCAAGGGGGCGAAATGTCGTGCTCCTCGCGAACCTTGCGATCCTGCTCGTCCTCGCCGCGCTCGCTGTGCTATTGCTGATCAGCGCGTGGCACCAGAGCTGAGCCGGGCCGCCAAACCTCCTAGTACCAGGAGGGCTTGGCGAAACACAACGCTGTGCCGCCGGACCGCGCTGGGGCGGCGCGATGCGGCGTCCTCGGTCGCGCCCGTATCTCATCGATACGGACGCTCCCTGCGTCCTTGCCTCGCACCGCCCATCGCGCCCCGGCGACGAGCGGAGTCCCACCAAGCCCTCCTAGAGCGCGCCGAGCGGGTCGATCGCGGCCCCACGCACGTGCACTTCGAAGTGAAGGTGCGGCCCCGTTGCTTCCCCACTCGCACCGACCTCACCCACGACTTGGCCGAGCCTCACGGGCTGACCAACCCGGACCAAGGCCCGCGCCAGGTGCGCGGAAAACGTCTCAACGCCGCCGCCGTGGTCGATCACGACCAGGATGCCGAAGGTGGACGCGCGACCGCTGTAGGTGACCCGACCTGAGCCGGCTGCTGCGACCGGCGTCCCAGCGGGAGCCGGCAGGTCGATTCCCGCATGAAAGCGGTTGTCGCGCGGTCCGAACCGATCACCGACAGGCGCCCGCAGCGGCCAAGCGAGCGCAATCGGCGACGGGGGAGGCGGCCGCCGAAGTGCTGCGAGTACCGCGGGACCGGCGATTCCATCGGAAGCAAGGCCGGCAAAGCGCTGGAAAGCCCGTAACGCGCGGTCGAGGTGACCACGGAATCGGCCGTCGAACACGCCGGAGGGGAAGCCTGCCCACGCGAGCCGGAACTGAAGCGCGGCCACGTCCCACCCGAAAACGCTGCTTGTTAGCAGCCGGCTACCGAGAAGATGCCGCCCGTACGGACCAAGTGCCCGGCGCGTGAGCGGCCCGGCCACTCCGTCTGCGGCCAAACCGGATCGCCGCTGAAAGGTCATGAGCGCGCTGATCGTCTTCGGGCCGCGAATGCCGTCGATCGTCTCCCGATAGAGGCCCCGCGCACGCAGCGCGACCTGAAGTGCCGCGGTCCCGGCCTTCGAACTCGTTGCCGGCGGTGGAAGCGCGAGCGCGCCGAGAACCAGGCAGACCGTGCACGTGACGCCCCGGAGCCGCACGCTGTCCCCCCACGTCCTCGATCAGGCCCTCACGACGAATTCGTTCTGGCCGAGGAGCGGTCCGTACTCAACTGCGGCAGGAGCGCCGAAGCCCGGCCACACGTACCACCGGTAGCGCCCAGGTGAGAGGCGGTAACGCCGGCCTTGGAAGGTCCAAGTCCAGCGCAGCTGCAGGAGGGGACGCCGCGGCCACGTGCTGAGGATCTTCCGACCGTTCCGCCGAAGCTGGACGTTGTAGTAGGTCGCCCTGCGGACCGAAGCCCAGTGCAGCAGCGGCGGCCGCGCGACTCGCGCGTCTCGGCGCGGCGCAAACAGTGGAGTCGGCATCGCCTGCACTTTCGCCGAGCTGACGAGCCCCGCTTCGTCGATCGCCCGGATCTTGTAGAGGTACGCCACCCCGTTGCGCACGTTCCGGTCACGGAACCTCGTGCCGGCGCCGTTATAGACGCGCCGGGGCTTTTTCCCGGCCAGGTGTGCGAGCGCGCGCTCGACCGCGACCAGTCGAGTATCGGACGACACAGTCCACCGCACGATGACGACGCGGTTCGAGCCGACGGCGGTGGCGCTCAGCGCGGGAGGAGTCGTGTCGTACCTGAAGACGTACGAACGCGGCGCACTCGAGTTGCCGGCGTTATCGCGGCAGACACCACTGACAGATGCGCCGCCGCTGTCGGGGCCGCGGTACGCGGCGACGGTGCATGCGGCTACGCCCGAGGTCGGATCGGCGCCCTGGAACGTGACCGAGAGCGGATGGTTGTACCAGCCGTTCACGTCGGGTGGTCGATCCGGCACGCCGCCCGTGACGGTCGGGGCCGTCTTGTCGACCTTGATCGAAAGGTCGATTCGCGTCCAAACCCCGTCCACGGTCTTCGCCGCGCAGAACTCGGGCTTTCCCTGCGTATCGGTCGTGATCGTGTCCCACTTGCAGCCGTCGGTCTCCACCGCGGCGGGATCGATGGTCCATCTGATCGTGACGTTCGTCGTGTACCAACCCGCGCAATTGGTCGGCGCCGGGGTACACGAGAAGGTGATCAAGTCGGTCGCCGTCTGGATTCGCGGTGCGGCGCCGGGCGCGAGCGCGAGCGCGGCCAGGGCGCTGAGCAAGAGACACCGTCCCGACTTCCGGAATGACGTTCGCACGGGCCTAGGTCCTCGGTCGAAGGGATACGCGGGCGGCCAATGCGAGCAAGGCGCCGCTCGCGAGCACGACCGCGACGAGCGCAAGCGCCGCGGCCACGAGCGGGAACTTCGTCGGCGTCGACGGCGCCGCAAGGGCAGGAGCGGCACGCGCGCTACGAGCGGCAGACGGACTGAGCCAGCTTCGGGCGATCGAGGTCAAGGCGGAATCGATCCTCCGCGCCTTCGCGTCCGGCTTTCGGGCTGCGCCTCGTCGGGCGGTGGAGGCTTGCCGCCGCGCCGGGGCGACAGCCTTGCCTTCCGGAGGTCCTGAGGTCGCGAGGCGAGCCCGCGTCGCGACTCGCGCCGTTGAGGCGGGTGCGGCCGCATGCGACGATGCGGTCGGCGCCTGCGGCCGGCTCGGCACCGAGCGGGCAGCGATCGGAGCGGGATCCGGCTGCAGAATCGTCCCGCCGGGGCCGATCGGGTCCGGCCGGGGCGCATCTCCAGCCCATGCGCCCGGCGCCCCGACGGCGACGCAAAGGCTGAAAACCACGAGCGCGGTTACCCGAAGACCGGGCCTCACACGGCCGGCTGCCCCCCTACGACGGCGCATGTTCGTGTCCAACGCTACTAACCCTCGTCAGTTCTGACAACCCTGATCGTCGGCGGAACCAGTAGGAGCCGACCCCTGCGGCTCGGGTCGGCTCCTCCGGCCTGCTCTATTCGAGGATCTGCATCAACCCCCTTGTGCCTGGCCGGCCGCCTGAATGAGCGAGTTCACGTTTCCTGACGCGCTCGAAGCGGCGACATCGTTGCCCTGCAGGGTGAGGCCCGCGCCGCCCTCGCTCAGCACGCGCACCGGCACGGAGATGTTCCCGACGCCCGCACGACCAAGCTGCGCGGCCATCGCGGCCGAGTCGGCAGCCTGCGAGCTTCCAGCCGTCTGGCCGATCGCCTGAGTGCCGCCTACGCCCGTGCCCGCCTGGGTCTGCCCGGCCGCCTGAATCGTGTGGTTCACGTTCTCGGCACCCGAGTTCGCGGACACGTTGTTCTGCTGCGAGACCGCGTCCTCCGCGCCCGGGCTCAGCACCTGCACCGGAGCACTGATGTTGTGAGCGCCTCCCTGGACGGCGACGGCGCCCGAGTTCGCGATCTGGCGGTTCTCTGCAGACTGGCCGCTCGTCTGGCCGCCGGCCGCGCACGACGCCCCGGAACCAGTCTGCTGCTGCCCCGCTGCCTGCGTCGTGCCGTTCTCGTTGTGGCCGCGGGAGCTCGACGAGACGTTGTTCTGCTGCGACGCCGAGCCTCCGGCGCCCGGGCTGAGGACCGCCACCGGAATGTAGGCGTTGACGGCATGCGCAAACGCGATCGCAGCCGAGTTCGCCAGCTGCCCGTTCGTCGCAGCTTGGCCGACCGCTTGAGTTCCGGTTGCCGGGCAACCGGTAACCGCCGACGGTGCTTGACCTATCGAAGTCGGCGGCCTTGTCACCTGCCGCGCGGACGGCGGCGTGACGGTCGGCCTACTGACCACGCTTGGCCGGCTCCGCGTAACGGTTCGCGGTGCCCGCCTGACCTGCGCAGTCGGACGCGCGGGGCGCGCGGTCGTAACTCCTGCGCGTCCCCCCTGCCTCGACGGCGCGGCCCGTTGGGCAGGAGCGCCCCGGCCTCGCACGACGGTCTTCGTCACTCCCCTTCGGCCGGTCACCCGAGCCGACGGGGTGACGCTCGGCTTTTCAGCGCCGCGCACGACTGTCTTCGTGACGCCTTTCCTGCCCTGCGGCACCTGCGCACTGGGCCTCGTCACGACCGCCCCCGTGACCGTCGGAGCGGCGATCTGCTCCTGCCCGGCCGCTTGGGTGGTCGTGTTGGCGTTCTGCGCCTGCGAGCTCGCGGAGGCGTTGTTCTGCTGCGAGACGGCGCCCTCATTCCCCGGGCTCAGCACCCGCACGGGAATGTTCGCGTTCGTCGGGCCCATTTGGACCGCGAGCGCCGCCGAGTTCGCCTCCTGGGCGTTCTGGTTCGACTGACCCGCGGCCTGGATGCCGGTGTTGCCGGTGCCCCCGGCCCCGGTCTGGCTCTGCCCGGCCGCCTGGGTGGTCGCGTTCGTGTTGCTCGCCTGCGAGTTCGCGCTGGCGTTGTTCTGCTGCGAGACGGCGCCGTCGTTCCCCGGGCTCAGCACCCGCACGGAGATGTTCTTGTTGCTGGCGCCGTTCTGCGTCGCAGTCGCACCCGAGTTCGCCTCCTGGGCGTTCTGGTTCGACTGCCCCGCGGCCTGGATGCCGGTGTTGCCGGTGCCCCCGGCCCCGGTCTGGCTCTGCCCGGCCGCCTGCGTGGTCGCGTTCGTGTTGCTCGCCTGCGAGTTCGCGGAGGCGTTGTTCTGCTGCGCAGTGGCCCCGCGGTCACCCGGGCTCAGCACCCGGGCGGGAAGGTTCGCGTTCGGAATCCCTTGCTGCTGCGCGACTGCCGCCGCCTGAGCCAACTGTTGGCTCTGGGCCACCTGGCCGAGGATCTGGCTGGCGGTCGGCGGGCCTGCCGTCGCAATCCCTACGCGCAGCGGCAGGAGGAACAGCGTTGCAACGAGGATCGCGAAGAATCTTCGTCTCATCTGACCTCCTTCCGGTTTAGGAGCACGTTCAGCGAGTTCAAGCCGCCGCTGATTTGTCGGCATCACCGGCGCGGACCCCACCTTCGAAGGAGCCGGAGAGGCGGGAGGGCGCCGAGCCGCACGGGCCGCAGCGGCGGAACAACGAGGTACGAGAGTGCAAAGGTCGCGAGGAGCGCGATCAGAAGCGCTTCCACTCCGAAGCCCGAGCCGCCGTCACCGGCGACCGACGAGCGCCGCGGCAGGCCCGCCGCCCGGCGATCCGGTCGCGGGGTCGAGACGCCCTCCTGGCGGCTGCTCGCATGGCGCGCCCGGGGACGGGCGGCGACCGAGGTCGCGGCGGAGACATCGACGGTCGCGTCGGCGCGGGAAGATCCGGCGGCGCTGGACGCACGGATGTGTACGGTCGCTTCGCTCCTGGACTGCGACACGCGCGTCTGCGCTCGGAGGGCTCCCGGGTGCGAGGAGCGGACCTTTGCTCGGGCCTGTGCTTCACCCGCCACGCTCCGCTGGCTGACGCGGAGCTCGAGCAGGGGGGCACGAGCGCCGACCGAATGGCGGCCGTCGGCGCTCGCGCCGGTCTGGGGCGCCGCCGCTGCGGAGGCGGCGCCCGCGGCCCCGGCACTCTGCGAGACGGGGCCGTTGTCGCCGGGGCTGTTGATTCGAATGGAGATGTTCGTGTTCGTCGCACACGGACCGTCGCCGGCCGCGTCGACAGAGGCGGCGACCTGCGTCACCTCGCCGTCGGCACCGGGGCTCGAAATCCGGACCGAGATGTTTGTGTTCCCGCACGTGCCGCCCACGTTGGGGAAGGAGCCCCAGCTCGGCACGTCGCCCACCGGGACAGGCCGGTTGTGAGGCGCGAGATCAGCGGTGGTTCGATCGGAAATGTTTCCCGCGTCGACACTCGGAACCTTAGGGAGATCGATCGCCGCTTCAGAGCACGATATCGACGCGCAGATCGGCGCAACTATCTGCCGTTCGATCTGATGCCGAATCGGCGTCGGTGTGCGACGTTTTTGCCTCGGAATTCGGCCGCCCACATTGCTCGGGACTGCGCGCGCGTGATACCGACGAGCCGGATGGTGATACTGCCACCGCTCTTTTCGGCCAATGGGATTAGCAATGTGTTTTACGTCGCGAAGTCGCTTCGCAAGGTGCTCTGTAATCCGAGGCCGCGCGCCCTCAAGAGACTTAATCTGGCCGATCCCTGTACGGCCTGCGCGAGCAAGATCGCCTGCGGCGGCGTTGTCGCCGGTCGCGTCCGCTGGTCCGATATCGCCGGCGGGCTGCTCAATTACGGGGTCAGACTGCGGTACTACAGGCGATATCGCCGGCTTCGGAGCGATATCAACGGTATCTGCCGTGTGTCCGAGCTCTTCCAGCGCCTCGGAAGCGGGCGCGACGGCGCCTGTGCTGTTGCCATTTGCCTGCAACGCGGGCATCGCGGGCGCTTGGACGGGTGCGACCGCCCCCGTCGTCGGCAGCCCTTCCAGGTCGGCCGCGAGGGCGCGGTCGTCCCACAGCGCCCTCGAGTCCCGCATTGACGCGTCACGCAATGCCCCGGTTGCCGGCGCCGCAACGACAAGAAGCGCGAGCGATGTTGCTACGGCGAAAACGGCCGCTGCCCTTGGGCGCCCCTCCGCGCGTAAAAGACCGCTCGCCGTCGAATGACCGCTCGTGCACCGGATCCCTCCGGTGGCACAAGAATAGAAACGCGAACGCATCTAGGGTTTATTTACCCGAGACAATCGAGATTTAGACAAAGAGAGTTCGTTGTTGCTTTTCAGAAGTGACTAAACGTAAGATCAGTTGCGGTTTTTATGAGTCGCTAAGCGGGAGGAAATAATTAGCGCCGCGGCTGCTGAGTGTTCGAACAGGCCACCGCGTTGGCTAAGCGAATCGGAAGCCCGCGCGTTGATGAGGGCCTTCGCACGCGGCGCCGACGCGACGGCGCGTGAGCGTCTGATCGAGGGCTATCTCCCGCTGGTGAGGATGCTCGCGCGTCGATTCGCAAACCGAGGCGAGCACCTTGAGGATCTCGTCCAGGTCGGGACGTTGGGGCTGATCGCCGCGATCGATCGCTTCGACCGGAGCCGCAACGTTGGCTTCACGACATTCGCAGTTCCCACCATCGTCGGCGAGATCAAGAGGCACCTTCGGGATCGAACCTCGACTGTTCGGCTCCCGCGCCGTGTGCATGAGCTCATGCCGTCGGTCCGACGGCATGAGCTCGAGCTCTCGGCTCGCCTCGACCGTCCGCCGACGCTCTCGGAGGTCGCCGCAGACATGGGCGTTTCCGAACGCGACATTCGCGAGACCATCTCAGCAGGCTGCTCTCCGGTTCCGCTTTCAATCGTGGATGCGGAAGCCTCGGACACACAGGCTCTTGCCGATGATCCCGCGGTCGATGTCTACGAGTCGGTCGAGAACCGGCTGGTCCTACACGAAAGCTTGCGCGCGCTGACCCATCGGGAGCGGTGCGTACTGCATCTCCGGTTCACGCGCGAGCTCACACAGATGGAGATCGCCGACGTCCTCGGCATTTCGCAGGTGCACGTGTCGCGTCTCATTCGCGGCGCGCTTGAGCGGCTCCGGGAGCAGCTGGCTGATCGCGGAAGCCGGCCTGTGCTCGGCGGCGCCGCCTTCGACTGAGCCGAGGCATGGATCCTTGCGCCGCCGAGCGAGCCCGGAGCGCGAGGCGCTAGAAAAGCTGGTTCTCGCCGGCGAAGATCGCCGAGACAGACTCGTCGCCGAAGACGTTCATGATCGTCTCGGCGAGCAGCCGCGAGACCGGTAGCACGTCGATCTTGTCCGGCCGGTTGACCGGGTCGATCGGCACCGTGTCGGTGACGGTCACCTGGGTCAGGTCGCTCGCCGCGATCTTCTCGAACGCGTTGCCGGGGAAGAGCCCGTGAGTGGCGCACGCGTACACGCCCGTCGCACCGGCCTTCAGGAGGGCCTTGGCGCCTGCGAGCAGCGTGCCGCCCGTGACGATGATGTCGTCGCTCATGATCGCGATCTTGCCGCGCACGTCGCCGATCACCTCCGTCACCTCGGCGGTGTCGTGGTCGGGCCGCGTCTTGCTCAGGATCGCCAGGTCGGACTCGAGCATCTGACCGAACCTGCGCGCCATCTTCGCCCGCCCGGGGTCGGGTGAGACGGCGACGACGCCTTGGCCGTGCAGACCCTTGTCGCGGTAGTACTGGGCGAACAGCTGCAGCGCGGTCATGTGATCGACCGGAACGGTGAAGAAACCCTGGATCTGGCCGGCGTGCAGATCCATCGCGACGACGCGATCGACACCTGCCACCTCGAGCGCGTCTGCGACGAGCTTGGCGGTGATCGGCTCGCGCGGGGCCGACTTCTTGTCCTGCCGTGAGTAGGGGAACCACGGGATGACGGCCGTGATCCGTTTTGCGGACGCGAGCTTCGCCGCCTGGATCATGATCAGGAGCTCGACCAGGTGGTCGTTCACGGGCGGGTTGCCGGACTGGACGATGAAGACGTCACAGCCGCGGATCGACTCGACGTAGCGGCAGTAGGTCTCGCCGTTGGCAAACGTCTTCAGCAGGACCTCGCCGAGCTCTATGCCGAGCTGCGCGGCGATGTCCTCGGCGAGCGGGCGGTTCGACCGTCCCGAGAAGAGCATCAGGCGTTTGCCCGGCGGGCGCTCGATGACGCGTTCGGGGCTCGGGAGGGCGCTGGTGCCCGCCACCTCGAGGCCGGGCAGAGTCGCGGCTTCAGTCATCGTCTCGCTTTCGCTTACGGTGGACGTAGCCTTCCTTGGTGACCTGGCGCGGCGGGAACCCGGCGAGGGATCCCGGGGGGACATCATCTGTGATGACCGATCCCGCCGCAATCCAAGCATCGTCGCCAATCTCGACCGGAGCAACGAAGGCATTTTGCACTCCGGTCCTGACGTTCTTGCCGATCTTCGTCCGTCCCTTCGGCCGATCGGGCTCGTGCGGGTAGTTGACGGTGATTCCGCCGGCGCCGATGTTCGTTAGCTCACCGACCTCCGCGTCGCCCAGGTAAGAGAGGTGAGGAACCTTGGTTCCCTCCCCGATCTTCGAATTCTTGATCTCGACGAAGGCCCCGGCCTTGACGCGCTCCGCCAGCACGGTCCCGGGACGCAAGTAGCAGAACGGGCCGACCACGCAGTGCTCGCCGATCTCGGCGTCGGCCGCGACGACGTGCGGCCCGATCTCCGCGTGGGCGCCGATCCGCGTATCACCGCGCAGGATCGTGAACGGGTGCAGCACCGCCTCGGGCGCGAGCTCGACACCCGCCTCGATCCAGGTCGTGGACGGATCGACGATCGTCACGCCGGCCAGCATGTGCTCCTCGTTGACGCGGTCGCGAAGAACGGCAGCCGCGGCCGCCAACTCCGCGCGCGTGTTCACGCCGAGTGGAGCCGCTCGGTCGTCGGTGCGGTGGGCGGCGACGGAATGTCCCTCGCGGACGAGCTCCTCGATCGCGTCGGTCAGGTACAGCTCGCCTTTCGTGTTCTCGGGACGCAGGCGCTCGAGCGCGTCCCAGAGCGCCGGCACGGAGAAGACGTAAGTAGAGGTGCTCAGCTCGCCAACTGCGCGCTGCTCAGGGGTCGCCTCGGCGTCTTCGACGATGGCAGCCACGCCGCCGTTTTCGTTGCGGAGGACGTGCCCGTACGGCAGCGCCCGGCCCGGCTCGAAGGTGAGCACGGTCGCCGCCGCGCCTCCCCGGCGGTGCTCCTCGACCAGTTCCTGTAAGACCTCGACGGTAAGCAACGGGCTGTCGCCCGAGACGACGAGCACGTCGCCCTCGAAGCCGTCGAGCGAGCCGCGCGCTGTCGCGACGGCGTCGCCGGTCCCGAGCGGCTCCGCCTGCACGGCGACGTCGATGCCGTCGAAGGCGCTCGTCGACTCGGGCGAGGAGACGAGCACGAGACGCTGCGGCTGCAGCGGCCGCACGGCATCGAGCACCCAGTCGACCATGCGGCGCCCGAGCAGCGGATGCAGATGCTTCTGGGTTGCCGAGCGCATGCGGGTGCCGAGGCCAGCGGCCATCACGACGGCTGCGAGTGGAGTCGTCGTCACGGATCGAGGTATGGCTGGGGCGCCAGGATTCGAACCTGGGATCGCGGGACCAAAACCCGCTGCCTTACCACTTGGCTACGCCCCACCAAACGTCTTACTACCCAAGATTGTGCGTCAGACGGCCGCACGGGCGAAGCCCGCACGGCCTCTAATCGGCGTCGCAAGCGACGCCTCGGCACTTGGCTACGCCCCACGAAGAAATGTTATCCGCGCTCGGAGAAGAGGGCGATCAGGGCGATCACCGCGAGAACGCCTACCGCGATCACGGCCAGCGTGCCGATGACGATCACCAGGATCGGCACGAGCGCGACGAGTGCCTGCGATACGGCGGCGATCCAGCTGACCTGCCGGGCGACGTCGGAGCGGAATCGACTTCCGGCGACGAAGTAGAACGTGACGAGGATGAGCGCGATCGCTATCGCCGCCCACCAGGAGATCGCGTGCAGAGCGACGAGCAGCCCTTCGACAACCGCGATCCAGAGGGCAAAGCGAACCCGGCGGGCCCGCAGCCAGCGGCCTGCCCGGCTCGTGCGATGGTCGATCACCTCGCCGCCGAGCATCGTGTCAACCGTACCAAGCAGGAACTGTGACCCAGGTGCGGGCACGCTGCCCGAGCGCGCGCGCCGCGGCTCGGGCCCGGGTGCGGTGCTGGAAGAGGCCGTACACGGCGGGTCCGGCCCCGGTCACGTCGGCCCGGAAGGCGCCGAGCTCGCGGAGCTCGGCGGCGAGCGGCGACGAAGCGAGATCGTTCAAAGGCAAAGACGCGAGGTCGCGCGGGCGCCGAACCTCGGCGAGAGCTGTCAGGAGCGCCTGACGTCTGGACTCGTAGCCATTCGATCCCTCCCGCTCGTCGAACGAGCGGTACACGCCGCCCGTCGAGGCCTTGCGTGCACCGCGGGGAAGCGCGAGCACCACGAAGTAGTCCTGCGGCAACCGCAGCGCCGAGAGACGCTCGCCGGCTCCCTCGCCGAGCTGCGGCCCGGAGGTCAGGAAGTATGGGACGTCGGCGCCGAGCTCGTGCGCCAGGTCGCGGAGAAGCGAATGCTCGAGCGGCTCCTCGAGCGTCTCGTTTGCGAGCCGAAGCGCGGTCGCCGCGTCCGAGCTACCGCCGCCGAGGCCTGCCGCCGCGGGGATCCGCTTCCAGATCCGCGCCTCCCAGCGCGGCTCGACCTCGGCGGCTTCGGCAACCAGCTCCAGCGCCTTCCGGACGAGCGTGTCCTGCG
Organism: Gaiellaceae bacterium; assembly: GCA_044870105.1. Taxonomy (GTDB): domain Bacteria; phylum Actinomycetota; class Thermoleophilia; order Gaiellales; family Gaiellaceae; genus JBKPFU01. Next base: position 16,749 of record JBIOYJ010000165.1, read on the forward strand.
CAAAGCCGCTGACGCTCAGGCCGGCGGCGGGCGTGACCGAGATGCGGTCACACAGGTCGATCCGTTGGTAGACCGTGGTCAGCTTGTGGAGTCCGTCGTCGCGGCGGGGGCCGACGGCGAGCGCGAGGTTGATCTTGGCCGTCGCGGGAGCGCGGTTCACGCCAAGGACTCGGCCAGCGCGACGAACTCGGCGGGGGCCAGCGCCTCGGCGCGGATCGACGCCGGCTTGCCCAGGCGCTCCAGCGCGGCGGCCGCCTCGGCGCGGGTTGCATAGCCGGCCAGCTCGAGGGAGTTCACCAGCATCTTCCGACGGTGCGCGAACGCCGCCGAGACCAGCGCCTTGACGGCCGAGAAGTCTCTGGGAAGGCCCGTCCGCCGGAAGGCGACCAGCGCGGAATCGACGTTCGGCTGCGGACGGAAGACCGTCCGCGAGACCGAGTGAAAGCCCGTGCGCTCGGCGGAGAGCTGCACGAGCACGGACACCGCGCCGTATGCCTTCGTTCCCGGGGCGGCGAAGAAGCGGTCGGCGACCTCGCGCTGAACCATCACGCACCAGAGCTCGAGCGAGGGGACGCCGTCGAGCGACTCGACCACGAGCGGCGTGGCGATGTTGTAGGGCAGGTTGGCGACGAGCTTCGACGGCGGAGGGTCGAGCGCCGCCAGCTCCACCTCGAGCGCATCGCCGAAGACGACCTCCACGTTGTTTGCCGCACCCAGGCGCTCGCGGAGGCGGGGCTCAAGCGTGCGGTCGAGCTCGATCGCGTGCACGAGCCGGACGCGGTCGGCGAGGAAGACGGTGAGAACGCCGAGCCCGGGGCCGACCTCCAGCACGACGTCGTCGCGATCCGGGTTCGCCAACCGCTCGATCACGCCGAGGATGTTCTCGTCGACCAGGAAGTGCTGTCCCAGCTCCTTTTTCGCCGAGGCGCTCACAAACGGAACGCCGCGTCCGCGTTGGCGTCGATCTGCGCGGCCAGGTCCTCTGCGTCCTCGCCGCGCGCTTCGGCAAGCGCCGCGAGGGTGTGCACGACGTTCGCGGGCTCGTTCGGCCGACCCCGCCGCGGTTGCGGCGCGAGGTAGGGGCTGTCCGTCTCGACCAGGAGTCGGTCTCGCGGGACACGACGGGCCGCCTCGCGCAAGTCTTCGGCCTTCGGGTAGGTGACGTTGCCGGCGAACGAGACGTAGTAGCCGCGATCGAGCGCAGCCGGGAGCAGCTCCGGCGCCGAGAAGCAGTGCAGGACGACCGTGCCCCCGAAACGGGCGAGCGCGGCCGCCGTTTCGCGCTCCGCGTTCCTGGTGTGGACGACGACCGCCTTTCCGAGCTCGGCGGCGAGGTCCAGCTGCTCGCCGAAAACTCGCCGCTGCTGCTCCCGCGGTGCGTAGTCGCGGTAGAAGTCGAGCCCCGTCTCGCCGACGGCTACGGCGCGGTCGTGGGAGAGGAGCCAGCGCAGCTCACCGAGTCGCTCTGCCTCGACGCCGCCCGCCTGATGGGGGTGGATGCCGAGCGCGGCGTAGACGCCGTGCTCGCGGGCGGCGATCTCCAGGGTCGCGCGGCAGGAGTCGATCCCCGAGCCGACGGCGACGAATCGCTCGACGCCCGCCTCGCGCGCGCGCCCGAGCACCGACTCCGCCGGTTCCACGAGCGCATCGAGATGCGCGTGCGCGTCGATCAAGGCCTCAAGCGGCGGCCTGCTCCATCCGGGCCAGCTCGTCGGCGACGACCTGGTCCGGATCGAGCTTGCGGAAAGGCGGCTTCGGCTCGCCCAGGCGCTGTCCCGGCTCGAGCTCGCTGGGGGCCCACGAGCCGACCGCGCTCTCGTATTCGCCCGTCAGCACCTCGTGCCGGCCACTCTCGTCGGTGACCGTCCTGGACTCCGGCGCACCCGACAAGACGCCCTCATATCCGAGAAGCTCGTGCACCCCCTGTGAGCTGAAGGGGATGAACGGTGCGAACAGCGTCTTCAGCGAGTCGATCGAGCGCAGCGCGACGTAGAGGACCGTCGCCGCTCGCTCCTTGTCCGCTTTCACGAGAGCCCAGGGGGCCTGCTCGCTGACGTACTGATTCGCGAGCGTCGACAGTCGCATAGCCTCGCCCAGCGCGGCCTTGAAGCGGGCGGCCTCGATGTGCTCGCCGACGGCCGAGAACCCGCCTTCGACGTCCGCGATCAGAGCGCGGTCGTCGTCGCTCAGCTCGCCCGGCTCCGGCACACCGCCGAAGTTCTCGTAGGCGATCTTCAGCGTGCGATTGACGAGGTTGCCCCAGTTGGCGAGCAGCTCGTCGTTGTTCCGGCGCACGAACTCGGACCACGTGAAGTCGGTGTCCTGCGTCTCGGGCCCGGCCGCGATCAGGAAGTAACGCAGGGGATCGGGCTCGTAACGGCTGAGGAAGTCGCCGACCAGGATGCCGATACTGCGGCTGGCCGCGAACTTCTTCCCCTCCATCGTCAGGAACTCGCTCGCGACGACGTTGTACGGAAGCTGGAGCTCGCCCTTGCCGGCACCGTACTCGCCCCCTGACCCGTACCCGAGCAGCACCGCAGGCCAGATCACCGTGTGGAAGACGATGTTGTCCTTGCCCATGAAGTAGTAGTGGCGGGACGCCGGGTTCTGCCACCACTCACGCCACGCGTCGGGCTCGCCGCGATTGTGTGCCCATTCGATCGCCGCCGACAGGTAGCCGATGACGGCGTCGAACCAGACGTAGATCCGTTTCTCCTGCTCCGGGTAGCCGTCGACCGGGACCGGAACTCCCCAGTCCAGGTCGCGTGTGATCGGCCGCGGCTTGAGGTCACCGACGAACCCGAGCGCGAAGTTGCGCACGTTGGGCCGCCACTGTTTCTGGCGGTCGATCCATTCCGCGAGCTGCTCGGCGAACTGCGGCAGGTCGAGGAACAGGTGCTTCGTCTTGCGGAAGACCGGGGGCTCGCCGTCGATGCGCGAGCGCGGATCGATCAGGTCGACCGCGTCGAGCTGGTTGCCGCAGTTCTCGCACTGGTCGCCGCGCGCTCCCTCGTAGCCGCAGATCGGGCACGTGCCTTCGACGTACCGATCGGGCAGCGTCTTGCCGGTGGTCGCGGAGAACGCCCCCATCTGCTCGCGCTCGAATATGTACCTCTTGTCGTAGATGGTGCGAAAGACGTCCTGCACGACGCTGTAGTGGTTGGCGGTGGTCGTGCGCGTGAAGCAGTCGTAGGTGAGCCCGAGGTTCCGCAGGTCCTCGCGGATGACGTCGTTGTAACGGTCGGCGACGTCACGCGGCGAGTTTCCTTCCTTGTCGGCGGCGACCATCACCGGCGTCCCGTGCTCGTCCGTCCCACTGACCATCAGAACAGCGCTGCCCCTCAAGCGGTGATAGCGGGCGAAGATGTCCGCCGGCACGCCGAACCCGACCACGTGGCCGAGATGCCGCGGGCCGCTCGCATACGGCCAAGCGGGCGCGACGAGGATGTGCTCGCGGTTCGCCATTGTCGAGATCTGGCTCCCTCACGAAAGCCTCCGACATGATACGAGCCGGTTTCGCAAGCACTCGGCGTCCGGCGAGGAGAAGACCGACGACGAGGAGCGCCGCGAGCGAGAGCGACGGCCACAGAAAGGCAGGCATTCGGCCGCGCGCCCTGGGCGCGACGAGAACCGGCGCATCCTGCCAGGGGATCCTTTTGGCCCCGGGGGCCGCCGGCGTCCCGATCGGGAGCGGCCGGCTCCGTGCGCGGACGCGGTGGCCGGTGCGGACCGGAAGCGCGGGCGGCCCGGTCACGGCCGCGGCAGTCGCGGCGCGCGCCGTCGACCTGCGCGGAGCAAGCCCGGTCGGTTCGGCGTGTGCAGCCACGCTCGCCTTCGGTGCCGCCGCGGGAGCTTCCCCAAGCGCCGCCGAATCGCCGTGCGGCGCTGTCCGCTCGTCAGGCAGCGCCGGTTCTGGAATGGCCGGCTCTGCCGGAGCGGGCCGGGCGGGTTCGGGGACGGGCTCGGCCGGCTCGGGAGGCGGTGCGCTCGCCCGCGGTGGAAGGAATAGGAGCGGATCGAGGTATCCCTGAGGATCGGCCGCCTCCCGGATTCCGAGGTAGACGTAGGGCTGCGCGCGCTCCGGCTCGCCGCTCGATCCGACGCTTGCGACGACTGCCCCCTCTTGCACGTCAGCTCCCTTCTTGACGACGTAGGCACCGAGGTGCAGGAGCGTGACCGCGTAACCGTCTCGGGTCTGAATCGTCACGGTCTTGCCACCATCCGGCACCGTCCCCGCGAACGAGATCGTCCCCGCGGCGGGAGCCCGCACCTCGGCGCCGGCCGGAGCGCCCATGTCGATTCCCCGATGCTGCCCGCCCGAATACGGGTGGTCGCGGTCGAAGTCGAACGCCCGTAGGACAGGTCCGTCCACGGGCCAAGTCCAGGCCGAAGCCGACGGTGCGGACACCAACGCCGCAGCGGCGACTGCTGCCCAGAGCAAACTGCGCATCGTTCCTCCTGTTGTCAGTTTCGTCAACGACGCTTAAGCTAGCAACAGCGCCGGACGTTGTCAATCGAGGCTACAAGGAGGTTCGGTAGAGCCGGTTCCGCGGAATTCCGGTCAGCCGCGCGACAAGATCGGCGGCAGGGCGGCGCCCGATCCCGGCGGCGACGAGCTCCGCGACGGCGTCCAGCGCCTCGCGCTCGTCCGGCGCCGCCGGAACGGCGGGCCCGACCACGAGCGTGATCTCGCCCTTGGGTGCCTCGCGGTAGCGCTGGGCAACCTCGCCGGCCGGCCCGCGCGTGACCTCCTCGAACACTTTCGTCAGCTCCCGACAGACGGCGACGAGCCGTTCCGGCATCGCCTCGGCCAGCAACCGCAGCGAGGTCGGCAGCCGCTGCGGCGACTCGAAGGCGACGGCCGCGTGCGGCCAGCGGCCGACCTCCTCCCACAGCCCCGACAAGGCACGCTCACCCCGAGGCAGATAGCCGAGAAACTGGTAGCGCTCGGCGTCGAAGCCGCTCGCGACGAGCGCGGTCTCGACTGCGGAGGCGCCGGGCAGCACGGTGACGGGCACGCCTGCCTCCAAAGCGGCGGCGACGAGCCGCGCGCCCGGATCGCTGATGCCCGGAAGACCGGCGTCGCTGGTCAGCGCCACGCGCTCGCCGGATTTCAGCCGCGGCAGGATCTCGGAGACGCGCCGCGCCTCGTTGTGCTGGTGGTACGAGACGAGCTTCGCCGAGACGTGATGCCGCTCGAGCAGTCCCCGCGTGCGTCGCGTGTCCTCGCAGAGCACGACGTCGGCCTCGCGAAGCTCGTCCAGGACCCGCAGGGTGACGTCGTCGAGATTCCCGATCGGCGTCGCGCAGACGGCGAGCGGCACGGCGGGCTAGGCGGCCTCGTGCGCGACGAGCCCGGCGCCGATGACGCCGGCCGCGGTGCCGAGCTCCGCACGGAGGATCCGGAACCGCTGCTTCGCGGGCGGCAGAGCCTCGCGCCGCGCAACGTCGAGGGCAGGCCCGAACAGGTGCTCCGCCGCCGCGGTTCCGAAGCCGCCGCCGATCACGATCACGTCCGGATCGAACAGGTTGACGAGGCTTCCGATCCCCGCCCCCAGCCGCCGTCCGATCCCGTCGAGGATCGAGAGCGCGGCGCCGTCTCCTTCGTTGGCCAGCCGCACGAGCCGGTGGGCGTCCGCCGCGGGGCCGAACTGCTCTTGCGCCAGCTTCGTCGCCGCCAGCCCCGTCACGAACGGCTCCAGATGGCCGCGCCCCGTGCAATCGCCCTGGCAGGGAATCCCGTCGAACTCGATCACCATGTGGCCGAACTCGGCCCAACCGCGGAACAACCTGTCCTCGATCACGACCCCGCCGCCGCAGCCGGTTCCGAGCGTCAGCATCACCATCGTCCGCGCTTCCCGACCCGCCCCGGCCCGCGCCTCGGCGAGCGCGGCCGCGTTCGCGTCGTTCTCGACCGTGACCGGGACGCCGAAGCGCTCGCGCATCGTCGCCGCGAGGTCGATCTGCTCGAGCGGGATGTTGACCGAGCTCTCGATCCGCCCCGTTCGGTAATCGATCGTGGACGGGAGGCCGAAGCCGATCGCCGCCGGCCCCTCGCCTAGGAACTCGCTCACTGCGGCGTCGAGCGAGCTGACGAGCTCGTCCTGCGAGCCGACCGGCGTAGGCCGCTCGCGCCGGTGCTCGACGGTGCCGTCGGCGGCGACCAAGCCGGCCAGGATCTTCGTGCCGCCGACGTCGACGCCGATGACCGGTTTGGCAGTCAAACCCGACGGCTACCATAACCCGCCGGATGCCGCCGCCCCGCGGAGACAAGCCGTACACCGTTTACCGTGGCGGCCGCGTCAAGGGAAAGGTTCCCACCCTTCCGAAGCCCGAGCGGAAGAAACCCGAGACCGACGGCCGCGGTCGCGTCCGCTACACGGGACCCGGCCCGAAGCCGACGCGCGAGGGCTGGAGCTGGCGCCGGCGCATCGCGCTCGGCGCGCTGATCCTCTCCTTGTTCGTGTTCGTCTGGCTGCTCGCCGCATACCTGTCGTTCCGCGGCGGGGTGGCGAAGGCGAACGACCGGCTTCCGGACGCCGCGCGCCGGGCGCTCACGAACCAGGACGGCCTCCTGCTCAACCACTCGACGGACGTCCTCCTGCTCGGCACGGACCATTCGGCCGCGGCCTCGCGCGCCGGCGACCGGCACTCCGATTCGATCATGCTCATCCGCACCGACCCGGACCATCACCGGCTCGCGTACCTGTCGATCCCGCGCGACCTCCGCGTGAACATCCCGGATCACGGGTTCGACAAGATCAACTACGCCTTCCAGAGCGGAGGGCCCCGACTCGCGGCGGCGACCGTGCGCGCGGCTACCGGACTCCCGATCAATCACCTGATCGTGGTCGAGTTCGCGAGCTTCAAGGAGCTGATCGACGAGCTGGGCGGCGTCGACGTCTACGTGCCCTATCCGATTCGCTCCAAGTTCGACTGTCCGTACGGGACGGCCGAGCGCTGCGCACGCTGGCCGGGGTGGCGCTTCGCGAAGGGCAAGCAACACCTGGACGGCCGGCGCGCCCTCATGTACACGCGCGTCCGGCACAACGAGCTGAACGCGGGCGACAACGACGTCACGCGGTCGGCGCGCCAGCAGGCCGTCGTGGAGGCGATCATCGGAAAGCTGACGAGCGCGTCGACCTTCTTCAAGCTGCCGTTCGTGGGCGGCGACCTGATGAAGCCGCTCGCGACCGACCTGTCGCCGAACCAGCTGCTTCAGATCGGCTGGATCAAGCTCCGTGCCCACCGCGTACTCCACTGCCGGCTCGGAGGCGATTGGGACGGCCAGTACATCCAGCCGAGCGAGGAGAACCGCAATGTGATCTTGATGGTCACGGGCAAGTCGGCGCCGCAGCCGCCGGCGCCGTCGAACGAGGAGTTCCCGCCGGGCTGCTTCGTGGGCAAGCAGCTCCCGGGGGCGCGCTAGCGCGACAGGTATGCGAGCCAGCGGATCGACCGGTCATTTCAGACGGACGCACGGGCAAAGCCCGTCCGTCCTGACGACGGCGCAGGCGGCGCCTTAGATGGCTCCGCTGCGCGTCGGCATCGACGTCTCGCCGCTCGCGCTCACGCGGGCGGGCACGGCGCGCCACATCCGCTCGTTGCTCGCCGCGCTGAAGGACGAGCCAGAGCTCGAGGTGCGTCGCTACCGGCTCGGTGGCCCGAGCAGGGCGTTTGTGCCGGTGCGCGACGTGGGCTGGTACCTCGCGGCGCTTCCGGCTCGCGCCCGGCGGGACCGCCTCGACGTCCTCCACTGCCCGACGCACCGCGCGCCGGTGCGCTCGTCGGTGCCGCTCGTCGTCACCTTCCACGACCTCGCCGTGCTGCGGCACCCGGCGACGTTCAAGCCCTGGACCCGCACCTACAGCCGGCTTGCGCTGCCGCGGGTCGCCCGGGCCGCGAGGCGAGTGATCGCCGTCTCCGAGTTCACACGGCGCGAGCTGCTCGAGCTGCTCGACGTTCCCGCGGAGAAGGTCGATGTGATCCCGAACGCCGTCGGGCCGCCGTTCCAGGAGCGCGGGGAGGCGGCCGCTGGAGAATACGTGCTGGCTGTGGGGACACTGGAGCCGCGCAAGAACCTGACCCGCCTCGTGGACGGCTTCGAGCGGGCGCGGCTGAAGGGCCTGCGGCTTTTGGTCGCGGGCGCACCCGGCTGGGGCGGGGTGCGCGTGGAGGGAAACGGGATCCGCTGGCTCGGCGAAGTGCAGGACGAGGAGCTCGCGCGGCTCTATCGCGGCGCGCGGGCCGTCGCCTATGTCTCGCTCTACGAAGGATTCGGGCTGCCGGTGCTGGAGGCGATGGCCTGCGGAGCTCCCGTGGTCGCGGCGCGAAACGAGGCGGCGGTTGAGGTGGCGGGCAGCGCAGCCGTGCTCGTTGACCCGCTCGACCCCGACGCGATTGCCGCCGGGATCGCCGAGGCAGTCGATCGCCGCGACGAGCTGCGCACGCTCGGCCTCCAGCGGGCGCGCGCTTTCGACTGGCGCGAGGCCGCGCGGGCGACCGTCGCGGTGTACCGAGAGGCAGCCGGATGAGCCGGGGCCGCGTCAGCCACGCCTGGGGACAAATCGGCACGCTTTCGTTCCAGTC
>JBIOYJ010000166.1:0-11234 GCA_044870105.1 Gaiellaceae bacterium
CGCTAGCGGACTGACAGAAACGCTTCCGTGCCGTCGGTCAGGCCTCGGGCCACACGCCACTGATAGGAGCTCGACTGCAACAGCCGCCGCTCTGTCGGGTTGGAGAGAAAGCCGGTCTCGACCAGGATCGCGGGGACGTCCGCCCAGTTGAACCCGGTCAGATCGCCCCGAGGGAGAAGCCCGAGGTTCCGCGCGCGGCTGGCGCGCACGACCCCACGTTCGACGAACCGGGCCGCGCGCAGGCTCGCCGCGTAGATGTCGTCGGTCCAGCCCCGGTGCCAGGCCGGATAGAGCGTGAGGACTCCGCGGCGCGTCCGGTCGGTCGAGCCGTCGGCGTGGATGCGAAGCATGAGCGCCGCGTGCCGACGATTGCAGAAGTCCGCGCGCGCGATATTGCCGCCGTTCCCGTAGCGGAACGTCGGCCCGGTGCGGGTCATCGCGACGCGGTAGCCGCGGCGCAGCATCAGCGTCCGAGTCCTCTGGGCGATCGCGAGCGCCACCGCGGCCTCGCCCGCCGCGCCTCCTGGATCCTTGATCTTCAACCGTCGCGATCCGGGTCCGATCGGCTCGCGCTGCCGCCCGATCGCCGGCGGCGTCCCGTGGCCCGGGTCGAGACAGATCAAGGGCGGAGGGGGCGCGATCGAGATCAGGACGTAAGACGCTCCGCCAGGTATTTCACCGCGAGCGGATAGCGGTACTCGATGTTCATATGGGTGCCGTCGAAGAGCTCGAAGAAGTAATCGGTGACGCCGATCTGCTCGAGCGCGCGGCGGAAGGCCTCCGCGCCGAGATCGAGGTAGGCGTCGTCCTTGTCGCCGGCGTCGATGTAGATCGCCGTCATCGAGCGCAGGGCGTCCGCGTAGCGGGGGACCATTCGCACCGGATCCCACTCGAGCCAGCGGGCCCAAACCTCGGGAATCAGCTCGCCCGTCACCGTGTCGTACGGCAAGTGCACGGTTCCGTCCTCGTCGGTCGAGTAGCAGGCAGCCATGCACCAGTCGTTCAGCAGGACGTGGTCGGCCTTCTTCGAAAACGGCTGGCGGGAGCGGAAGTCCTCCCAGAACCTCTCGAACGAGCCGTCGTAGTGGTCGCGCAGGGCCCGAACGGAAACGCGGAAGTCGGGCAGATAGCACATCTCGAACAGTGCGTCTCCGGCGTGGGTGGCGAAGCCCCCGAACAGATCCGGGCGCAGCATCGCGGTGACCATTGCGCCGTAACCCCCGCTCGACTTCCCGGCGATCCCGCGATTTTCGCGCCCGGCAACGGTCCGGTAGCGCTCGTCGACGAACGGGACGATCTCCTCGCAGAGGTAGGTGTGGTACTTGCCGGTGCCCGGGGAGTCGAGGTACTGGCTTCCGCCGTACGAGGTCCAGGCGTCGAGCCAGACCAGGATCGCGGGCGGCGACTCTCCCCGGCCGAACATGGCGTCGGCCAGCTCGGGAAAGTTGCGCCTGAACGCGTTCCGGTTCCGCCACATGTCGATCTGGCCGGTGAGACCCTGGATGACGTAGATCGACGGATACCGGCGGTCGGCATCCTCGTCGTAGCCGGGAGGCAGGTAGACCCACAGCGGGCGTACGCGCGGGTCGCCGAGCGGATTGCCTCGAAGCGCCTCGCTCTCGAACGCGTGCTCCTCGAAGCGCCCTGCGAAGTCCGGCGCCCACGGCCCGGACAGGCGCTGGGTTTCTACTTCAGCCAGGGCGCGAGAAACAGCTCGATGTCGCGACAGCCTTCCGGCGACTCGAGCGTCGACTTCACCTTCTTCCCCTCGACGACCGCGAGAGCCGGCACGCTCTTGACGCCGAACCGCGAGGCGAGATCCGGCTCCGCCTCCACGTCCACCCGGTACATGCTGAACGTCTCGTGGTTGCCGCGGCGCTGCAAGACCTGCGCCAAGAAGGCCTCCACTCGGCGGCAGCGGCCCGACGACTCCGACAGAAAGAAGACGAGCTTCGGTTTGGGCGCCCCGGTCGCCACGGTCGCACCATAGCTCCCGGAAAGGCCGTTATGTCAGGCGGGTTGCGCCGTCGGCGCCGAGACCGGCAGGCCGGCCTCGCGGAGCAGCGCCCTCACCATCGCCGCGTTGACCGGCGCCTGCGCGACGAGCTCGCCCTCCTTCGCCTCGACGACGCTCGAATCGAGCTTCGCGACGCTGGGCATCGGCGAGCGGTTGTTGTTGTTGAACATCGCGTACACGTTCTCCGCCTTCTCGGCGAGCTCGCCGAGCGTCGGCGCCCAGTCGGCCAGCTCCTCCTCGGAGTACAGGTAATCGAAGCGCTCGGCGGCGCTGCCGCCCCGCTTGTTCCAGGTCGAGACGTTGCGCCCGTGGAAGCGGACGTACGCCGTTGGGCTGGTCGCGGCCGCGACGGTCGGCAGCGCGTTGCGGCCCTCCACCGGCGGCGCGTCCACGATCACGTACGACAACCCCCGCTCCTCGAGAAACGAGAGCGTCGCCGCACGGTTCTCCTCGTCCAGCCAGCTCGCGTGGCGGAACTCGACCAGCATCTCGTCGCCGCCCAGTTGCTCCTGCGCCCACTCGATGTACTCGAGCGAGTGCGGCTTGTAGACGACGTAGGGAGGGAACTGCATCAGGATTCCGCCGAGCTTGTCCGCGGAGCGAAGCGGCTCCAGCGCCTCGCGGAAGCGCTTGAAGACCTCGGCGCGGAAGTCGCGCGGCGGCCGGTCGACCCGGCCGCGCGCGTCGGCCGGAACGTCGCGGAGGTCGGTAGGCAGCTGCTCGACCTTGACGGGGTGGCGCGTCATCACGCCGAACGCCTTGACATGCATCGTGAACCCGGGCGGCGTCCGCTCGGCCCAGAGCTCCGCCATGTGCTGATCGGGCAAACGGTAGTAGGTCGAGTTCGCCTCGACCGTGTCGAAGCGCTCCGCGTAGTAGCGCAGGCGGTCCTCGCCGGTCTTGACCGACTTCGGATACCAGAACTTGGTCAGCGACTCGTCGGCCCACGAGCACGTGCCGACACGGATCGAAGCGGCCACGAGGTGATGGTACGCGCCATCCCTCGTAGGAGGGCCGAGTCGAGGGACGCGAACGGCCGATCGGGCTACATCTGCGCCTATCCGACAAAGACGCCGGCGCGACTCCCGGCCGGCGGAGCCGGCCTCCGGAGGCGGCTCACGCCGCTGGCCGCACTCCACTCGCGGGCCCGTGCTCCTTGCACTGTGCCCGCTCGATGTGCACGCCCAGCGACGCGCCAGAGACGAGCTAGCGGATCCGGAAGGCGGCCCGCTTGGGACGTCCCATGTTCCCCGTCGGATCCTTGGCCGTCGCCACGAGGCGGTAGCTGCCGCGGGCGAGCTTGCGCCCACCGATGCGGCCGCGGAAGTAGAAGCTGTTCCTGCCCCCGAGCCCACCGCGGACGAAGCTGCCGCGCAGGAGCCCGTAGGCTGCGCACGCCCGCCCGCGCCGGCGCACGCAGCGCTCGACGCGGAAGGTGGTGTCCGCGGTCTCGGAGAGTGTGAAGCTGACCACGGCGAGGCGGCGGAAGGCCGCGGGGCGGACCCTGAGCGAGGAAAGGACCGGCAGCGCGCGATCGGCGCCCGCGCTCGTGCCGTCGCCGTTCGTCGCCACGACGCGGAAGTGGAAGGAGCTGCCAGTGGCCGGGAACTTGATCGGCGCAGTGACCCTGACGACGGAGTTGCCTTCGCCGACCGCTCGTTCAGGCGTGGAGGTTCCGTAGGCCGTGGTCGTGCCGTACTCGAAGTGGAACGTCGTCTCGCGGATCCCGGAGACGATCGTCGCCGACAACGTCGCGCCCGTCGCGGTCACGCTGACGGCGGGCGTCGTGGTCGCGATCGGCGGTGAGAGCTCGTAGGCGCCGATATCGCAGGTGCCCCGGGGCCGCGCTGCGCCGCGCTGGTCGCTCGCCGGGCAGGCGGCGTTGTCGCCGCCCTCGATCGCCGGGCTCCCGGGGAGCGGCATGTGCGTATCCGTCGGGCCGCCGTTCGCGGCGAGCGGTCCGAGCTTGACGTCCACGTTCTGGTGGTCGCCCGTGCCGGTGAGGCCGCAGCCGGCCCCGTCGGAGAGGTTGTGCCCCTGTGAGGTGACCGGCGCGCTGCAGTTGTCGATCGCAGTCGTCGTCAGCGCCGGGTCGTGCGCCACGTTGCCGGCGATGATCGAGCCCTTCACCGTTGCCGACGACGAGCTGATCCCGCCGCCCGAGAAGGGGCCGTTGAAGGACTGGTTGCCGGCGATCGTCGAGTCCGAGACGCTCACCGTCGCGCCCGCGCTTCCTTCGATCCCGCCGCCGTCGCCGTTCGACATCCAGCCGCCGGCCAGGTTGCCGCTGATGGTCGAGTTGGTAACCGTGAGCGCGCCGGAGAAGTTGATCCCGCCGCCGTTGTAGGCCCGGTTGCCAGAGATCGTCGTCGCTTCCACGACGAGCGACCCCGTCGAGTCGATGCCGCCGCCGCTTTGGTTGTTCACGTAGACCGCGTGGTTGCCGGAGATCGTGTCCTCGACCAATCGCAGCGTCCCCGCGTTCGCGATCCCGCCGCCGTTCCCGTCGACGAGCCCGCCGGTGATCGTCACGCGGAAGATCTCGACCGCCACGGCGCCGATGTCGAAGACCCGGTCGCCGCCCACCGCGTCGATCGCCGTCGAGCGCGCGCCGGCTCCGTTGATCGTGACATCCTTCGTCACGTCGAGATCGCCAGTCAGCGCGGCGTTCTCGCCGGCGCCGGCACGCGTCAGCCGGTAGTGACCGGGCGGAATGACGATCGCGTCGCCGCCCGAGCCCGCGTTCGCGGCGCGCACGGCCTCGCGTAGCGAGCAGTCGGAATCGCACGCGCCCGGCGCCGGATCGTCGGTCCGGGTAACGGTGAATGTCGCCGCCTGGGCCTGACCCGCCCAAAAGAACGCGCTCGCGAGCGCGACCAGCAGACCCCTGCGCCTCATCTCGTTTCTTCTAGCCGGGGGCCTGCCGGTCGTCAAGCGGTCTTTACTTCGTCTTTAGGTCGTCGACGTCAGGTGCGGCGCGAGCCGAAGCGCGGGCCGATGCCCATCTCGCCGACGACAAAGGCCCCCGCCATCACGGCGAGGCCCCACGAGAGCCAATCGCCCTGGTCGGTCACGTCCGCCACCGCAGCGATGACGAAGAGCACGACCGAGACGATCAGCAGTAGTCCGCGTAGTCCGATCATGCGCGCTCGTTCGCCGGACGACGCGACATTCCTGCGCCGACGCGGTTTCGAGCGACCGGCGCGCTCTCCTCGCCGGGCCGCTGGGGCGCGAGCGGCAGATCGACGGAGAACGTCGAGCCGTGTCCTTCCTCCGAGCTGACGGAGATGCGACCCTCCATCCGCCTGACGAGCTCGCGGCAGATGTAGAGCCCGAGCCCCGTTCCGCCGACGCCGCGGGTCAGGTTCGGGTCGACGCGATAGAACTTGCCGAAGATCCGCTGCTGCTCGCCGTGCGGGATCCCGAGACCTTCGTCGGAGACCGACAGCCGCAGCCGGTTCTCGAGCTCCTCGACGCGGATCTCGACGCGACCGCCGTCCGGCGAGTACTTGACCGCATTGTCGATCAGGTTGATCAGGACCTGGTGGAGGCGGTCGCCGTCGCCGGGAATCGCCGCGATCGAATCGGGCACCGTCAGCGCGAGCGAGATGTCCTCCCGGGTCGCGTAGAGAGAGCGCATCTCGTTGAAGACATTGCGAGCGAGGTCGAGGACGTCGACCCGCTGCCGCTCGATCCGCAGCCGGCCGGAGTCGAGGTTGTTCGCGAGCAGGATGTCGCCGGCGATGCGAGTGAGCCGCTCCGACTCGTCGGCGATCACCTCGAGCAGCCGTCGTTGCTGCACGGAATCCAACTGGATGTCCGCCCGGCGGAGCGTTTGTGCGGCTCCGTAAATGGCGGCGAGCGGCGTTCGCAGCTCGTGCGAGATGGTCGCCACGAATTCGCTCTTCAGCTCGTCGAGCGCGCGTTCCTCGGTCAGGTTGCGGAAGGCGTAGACGATGCCCTCCCCGGACTGGACGCCGGAGATCGAGAGCCAGAGCTCGCGGCCGTCGATCTCGAGCGGCAGCGTCTTTGCCTCGTGGCTCCCGGGACCGGGGACCTGCGCCACGGGCACCGCCGCGGCGACGGCGTTCCAGCCCACGAGCGCGTCGTCTGCGCGCAGCCCGAGCACCGTATGCGCGGGGAGGCCGGTGATCGCCTGGGCTGCCGGGTTCCAGTGCCGGATCCGGCCCTCGTCGTCGACGAGGAAGACGCCGTCGTCGACGTGCTCCAACACGCGTGCGTGGCGCTCCAGCGCGATCCGCTGCTCCTCGACCTGGCGGTCGAGCCGTCGCATCTGGATCGCCCGCTCCAGCGAGGCGACGAAGTAGTCGCGATCGATCGGCTTCTGGACGAAGTCGTACGCCCCTCCCCGCAGAGCCTGGACGGCGAGATCGTGCTCGCCGTGCCCCGTGATCAGGAGCGTCGGGGTCTTCGGCCGCGCGTCGTGAATCTTCTCGAGCAGCGCGAGGCCGTCCATCCCGGGCATCTTGATGTCGCTGACGATCGCGTCGTAGTCGACGGCGTGGATTCGCTCGAGCGCGTCGGCGGCCGTGTCCGCCGTGTCGATCTTGATCCCGTCCATGCGCAGCTTCAGGGCGCGCGGCAGCGCCTCGAGCAGCGCGGCATCGTCGTCGACGAGCAGGATGCGCGGATCCGACGGGCTCATGCCAGCAAGGGCTCCGTGATCGGCTCGTCACCCGCGACGGGAAGCTCGATCACGAACGTGGCGCCCTTCCCGCGACGGCTGGTGACCGAGATGTCGCCGCCGTACTCCTTGAGGATGCTGTAGGTGATCGAGAGACCGAGTCCCGTTCCGGTACCGACTTCCTTCGTCGTGAAGAACGGATCGAAGATGCGTTGCTCGAACTCTTCGGGAATCCCCGAGCCCGTATCGGTGAAGCTGATCCTGATCCACTCGTCGTCTCGGCTCGAGACGATGCGGATCTTCTTCCGCGGCGCGTCGGTCAAAGCATCGCGCGCGTTCGTGAGCAGGTTGATGAAGACCTGCTCGAGCTGAATCGGATTGCCGAGCACGACCAGCTCGTCGGGGCAAAGCTCGAACTCGACCTCGATCCCGCGCACGCGCAGCTGCTCGTGCATCAGCGACAGCGAGCGCTCGATCACGTCGTCGACGTCGACCTGCTCGACCGCCACCGGCGCGCCGCGGCCGAACGTGCGCAGGTGGGAGATGATCGCGGTCGCCTTTCGCACCTGCTCCATCGCCCGCTCGAGGTCGTGCAGGATCCGCTCCGTCTCGACCTCGCCGAGCCGGACCTGGTCGATCACATTGCCGACGAAGAGCCCGATGTTGTTAAGCGGGTTGTTGAGCTCGTGCGCGACTCCGGTCGTGAGCTCGCCGAGCGTCGCGAGCTTGCCTGCCTGGACGAGCTGCTCCTGCTTGTCGCGCAGCTCGTGCTCACGGCGCTCCATCTCCTGCGTGGTCTCACGCAGGTCGCCCATGATGTGGATCATCGCCTTGCGGCTGTCGCCGAGCCTGATGTTGGACTGGTGCGAGTCCTTGAGGATGTGGAGGAGCGCTCGGCGTGAGTTGTCGAGGCGTTCCGTCTGCCGCGCGAGGCGGCTGCGGTCGTCCTCGTAGTCTCCGAGGATGTGCAGCATCGCCTTCCGCTGATCGGCCAGCTTGCGGTTGGATTCGTTGAGGTCGTCCATCAAATGCAGGAGCGCACGGCGGCGTTCCTCCGCCTCGAGCACGCGCAGCTCGAGCTGCTCGACCTGTCTTCTGAGCGCTTCTGCGTCGAGCGGAACGGCCTCGCCGTCCCCCTTCGGCGGGAGCGCGTCCGGTTGAGTCGCCATCAGCCCGCGGCGCGCTCCGCCCTGAGCTTCTCGATCTCCTGCTGGAGGTTCTCGCGCTCCTTCTCGAGCGCGATCATCTTCAGCTCGCGCCCGACGACGACCTCCTCGAACTTCTCGAGGTCGAGGATCTTCTCCTGCAGCTCCGTCTTCGACTCCTCGAGGTCGCGCACGATCTGCTCGTACTCGCGCATGTCTCGAAGGACGCCGATCGCGCCGATTACCTTTCCGTCCGAGTCGCGGAGCGCAGAGGCGTTCAGCGTGGTCGGGATCACCTCGCCTGAGGCGCTGCGGGGGTTGAGGCGCGCGTTTCGCGTCACCCCTCGCTCCACGACCTCGCGGAGGGCGGCGGTGAACTCGCGCGTCTCCTCCGGGCTGATGAACCGCGAGACCGACTGCTCGACGACCTCGTCCTTGCGGAAGCCGAGCAGCTCGGAGACCGCCTCGTTCGTCTGGAGGATCTTGCCCTCGAGGTCGGAGACGAACACGGGGTCGGGGGCGTTCTCGATCAGGCTCTCGGCGTACGCGCGGGCCTTGTCCAGCTCGCGCATGTCGCGCAGGACGCCGATGGCGCCGATCACATTGCCGTCGGCGTTCCTGAGGGCGGACGCGTTCAGCGTGGTGGGGATCACCTCGCCGGAGGCGCTGCGCGGGTTGAGGCGCGCGTTTCGAGTCACGCCGCGCTCGACCACCTCGCTGAGGGCGGCGGTGAACTCGCGCGTCTCCTCCTCGCTGATGAAGCGCGAAAGCGACTGCTCGAGCACCTCGTCGCGGCGGAAGCCAAGCAGCTCGGAGACCGCGTCGTTCGCCTCGAGGATCTTGCCCTCGAGGTCGGAGACGAACACCGGGTCGGGAGCATTCCTGATCAGGCTCTCGGCGTAGGCGCGGGCCTTGTCCAGCTCGCGCATGTCGCGGAGGACGCCGATCGCGCCGATCACGTTGCCCTCGGAATCACGCAGGGCGGAGGCGTTGAGGCTCGTCGGGATCATCTCGCCGGAGGCGCTGCGCGGATTGAGCACGGCGTCGCGGGTGACGCCCCGCTCGACGACCTCCTTCAGCGCAGCCGTGAACTCACGCGTCTCCTCCTCGCTGATGAAGCGCGAGAGCGACTGCTCGACGACCTCGTCGCGGCGGAAGCCGAGCAGCTCCGAGACGGCGTCGTTCGCCTCGAGGATCTTGCCCTCGAGGTCGGAGACGAATACCGGGTCGGGGGCATTCCTGATCAGGCTCTCGGCGTACGCGCGGGCCTTGTCCAGCTCGCGCATGTCGCGGAGGACGCCGATCGCGCCGATCACGTTCCCGTCCGCATCGCGCAGAGCCGAGGCGTTCAGGCTCGTGGGAATCACCTCGCCGGAGGCGCTGCGCGGATTGAGAACGGCGTCGCGGGTGACGCCGTGCTCGACGACTTCTCTCAGCGCGGCGGTGAACTCGCGCGTCTCCTCCTCGCTGATGAAGCGCGAAAGCGACTGCTCGAGCACCTCGTCGCGGCGGAAGCCGAGCAGCTCCGAGACGGCGTCGTTCGCCTGGAGGATCTTGCCCTCGAGGTCGGAGACGAAGACCGGGTCGGGTGCGTTCGCGATGATGATGTCCGCCGCGAGTGCGGCGCCGCGGGCGGCGGCGCCGTCGGTCCGGGCCGCGGTTGCGGCGCCGTCTTTTCCGGAAGCTCGCGTCTGTCTCGTCTTGGTCGCAGGGGGCTTCAGGAACTTCTTGGCCACAGGGGGTTCCTCCACGAATTTCGAGAACTGGACAACGCGCTTGCGTTATTCATTCTGCTGCTTCGCAGCCCTGTTAGCAACGTTTGTGGCGATCGCAGGCCAGATGGCTCCCTCGTGAGGAGGGCCCGCCGGCGCGGGCCCTCCTTCGTTGGAGCCGAGGTCGAGCTACGGGCACCTACGGACAACCTCGCCGTTGATGCAGGTGTCGCGCTGCGGGCCGCCGTCGATCGTGTCGACCCCCGGCCCGCCGTCAATGGCGTCCTCGCCTTGGTCGCCGAACATCACGTCGTTGCCGGCGTCGTCTGCTTTGCCGACGGTGTCGTTGCCCTGGCCACCTGAGAGGAAGTCGTTGTTGGTGAAGGCGAAGACCTGGTCGTTACCTTCGCCCCCGAACACGGTGTCCGTGCCCTGGAAGCCCTGGACGAAGTCGTTTCCGGGTCCGCCGTCCAGCAGCTGGACGTCGAAGTCGCCTCCGAAGACGGTGTCGTTTCCGGGTCCTCCGTAGACCTCGTCGTTCCCGGTCTGGCAGCAACCGAAATTGCCGCCGTCGAGCACGTCGTTCCCCGCATCGCCGAGGACCTTGTCGTCGTCCACTCCGCCTTGGACGACGTCGTCCCCTGCGCCGCCGAGAACGCAGTCGTCGCCTCCCCGTCCGTCGAGGTTGTCGTTGCCGCCGCCCCCGATGATCAGGTCGTTGCCCGGAGTCCCGACGAGCACGTCAGGCCCGTTCGTCCCGTGGATCACGTTCGGGTGCGGGCAGTTCGGGCCGAGACCTCCGGAATTCGCCCGTAGGCCGTGGGACTGGTCGGTCGGCATCGCGCCGGCAGTCGAGAGACCGACGGCGATCGTCA
Source organism: Gaiellaceae bacterium (assembly GCA_044870105.1). Classification (GTDB taxonomy): domain Bacteria; phylum Actinomycetota; class Thermoleophilia; order Gaiellales; family Gaiellaceae; genus JBKPFU01. Next base: position 10,395 of record JBIOYJ010000166.1, read on the forward strand.
ATGCCGAGGAGCCAAGGAGAAGAACCGCAGTCCGCAGCCAGCGGCGTCGCATGCTCATGTTCCCTCCTTCGAGGTTTTTGCGTTGTGGCACGCGCTGTAGAAGATGCATCGCAGGCCGGAACCTGGCGGCGTGATCGATATCCTCGGCCGCCCGATGCGGGTCGCCGTCGTTGGGCACGTCGAGTGGATCGAGTTCGCGCGCGTCGAACGTCTGCCGTCGCCCGGCGCCATCGTGCACGCGCTCGACGCGTGGGAGGAGCCTGGGGGAGGCGGGGCGGTCGCCGCGGTGCAGCTGGCCCGCCTCGCCGGGGAGTGCCTCTTCTTCACCGCGCTCGGAGACGATTCGCTCGGCCGGCGAGCAAAGCAGGAGCTCGAGGCGCTCGGCGTCGAGGTCGTGAACGCCTGGCGCCGCGAACCTCAGCGACGGGCGTTCGTTCACGTCGATGCGAACGCTGAACGCACGATCACGGTCATCGGCGAGCGACTTGGTCCACGCGGCGCCGACGACCTGCCGTGGCACGAACTCGCGACTGTCGACGCGGTCTATTTCACGGCCGGAGATGCCGCGGCCGTCCGGGCGGCACGGACCGCGGGCAAGCTGGTTGCGTCGGTCAGAGGAATCGACCCGTTGGCGGAGGTAGGGATCCAGCTCGATCTGCTCGTCTCGAGCGCGAAGGACAAGGGTGAGCGCTACAAGGCGGGGGAGCTGGACCCCGAGCCATTGCTCGTCGCCCGAACAGAGGGCGCAAGGGGCGGAACGCTCGTCGCGGCCGATGGAGAAACGAGCCACTGGGCCGCGGCACCGCTCCCAGGCCCGGCCGTGGACGCCTACGGCGCAGG
>JBIOYJ010000167.1:0-2682 GCA_044870105.1 Gaiellaceae bacterium
GTCGCCTTCGCGGCGGCCCCGATCGCGCTCTCGCTCTTCGTCGTCTGGCCGGCGCAGCTGGCCGTCTACGGCGGCGATCTGTTCAGGAGCGGGGGAGCGGACCGGGGAAACGGCGACGCCGTCTTCGGCGCGCTCGAGCTCGCCTTCGTTGCCTGGTCGCTCGGTCTGCTCGCGCTCGGCGTGCGCCTCGTCTACCGTTCGCGGACCTCGTCAGCCAGTGCGGCCTCGAAGTCGGCCAGCTCGTCCTCGGGGATCGAGTAGGTGTGCTGCTCCTCGGGGAAAACCCCGGAGCGGACCTCTTCGGCGTAGGCCTCGAGCGCGTCGCGGATCTCCCGTGACAGGCCGGCGTAGCGCTTGACGAATCTCGGAAGGTGACCTTCGGTAAGCCCGAGCAGGTCGTGGTAGACGAGCACCTGCCCGTCGCATCCGCGTCCCGCTCCGATCCCGATCGTGGGCACTGAGAGGCGTCGCGTGATCTCTTCTGCGACTGGCGCCGGGATCGCTTCGAGCACGACCGCAAATGCTCCGGCGCCCTGCAGCGCCAGCGCGTCGTCGACAAGCTGTCGGGCCTTCTCCGCCGTCTTACCCTGAGTCTTGAAGCCGCCGAGCATCGTGGCCGACTGCGGGGTCAACCCCACATGCCCCATCACGGGGATGCCGGCGCCGACGATTGCTCTCACCCGCGACAGCGACGGCCCCGCCCCCTCGAGCTTGACGGCATCGGCACCGCCCTCCTTGAGAAAGCGGACCGCGTTTTCGACCGCCTTCTCGTCCGAGACCTGAAACGACCCGAACGGCATGTCCCCGATCACGATCGGACGCCGCGCCGCCCGCGCGACGGTCCGGGTGAGAAACAACATCTCGTCCATCGTCACGGGCACCGTCGTTCCCTCGTGCCCGAGCACGACCATGGCAGCCGTGTCGCCGACGAGGATCACGTCGATTCCCGCGTCCTCGGCGAAGCGCGCACCCGGCGCGTCGTAGGCCGTGACCATCACGATCTTGTCGCCGCGCCGCTTCATCTCTGCGAGCTCGGGCAGCGGCAGCTTGCCGGCGGGGACGGTCATCGAGCTTCTCCTTCCAGGACGACGTTGTCGATTAGGCGGGTGTCGCCGACGCGGACCGCTGCCGCGAGCACGCGCGGCCCGAAGTCGGCGACCTCGACGTAGTCGACCTCGAGCCCGTCGAGCAAGGCCCGCGCCTTGGCGGGGTCCTTCGTCTGCAGCGCTCGCGGAAGCGTCAGCGCGCGCTCGCGCTCCTCCGGCGAGAGCAGCGCATTACGCGACGAGAGCGCCAGGCCGTCGGCGTCGCGGACGGTCGGCAGTACGCGGACATCCAGGCCGAGGGCAAGGTCGCGAACCATCTGCTTGATCACGGCGGCTTGTTGTGCGTCCTTCTGGCCGAAGTAGGCCCGATCGGGGCGCACGATGCCGAAGAGCTTCAGGCACACAGTTGCGACGCCGCGGAAGTGCCCCGGCCGGAACTGGCCTTCGAGCGGGCGCGACACCTCCTCGACCTCGACCCAGGTCTGGAATCCGGGTGGATAGATCTCGTCCACGTCCGGCACGAAAAGAAGGTCGACACCGGCGTCCTCGGCCAGCAGGGCGTCGCGTTCCTCGTCCCGCGGGTAGCGGTCGAGGTCCTCCGCCTCGCCGAACTGGGCGGGATTGACGAACAGCGAGACGACGGCGACGTCGCACTCTTCGCGGGCCGCGCGAATGAGTGACAGATGCCCCTCGTGGTAGGCGCCCATCGTGGGCACGAGGCCGATCGTCCCCTCGGTGCGGCCGAGCGCTTCGCGCAGCTCGCGGATCGTCCGAAGGGTCTTCACGTCGCGGTCGCTTCCGCCAGCACGTCGTAGAGCGGCTCGAGGTCGGGGCGCACCTCGCGGATCGCCCTGCGGTGCGCCTCGACAGTCTCCCAGTCGCCGCGCTCGATCGGCCCCGTCAGCTCGAAGCCGTTCTCGATCGTCCGTCGCATCAGCGGGACCAGCGCCTCCGGAGGCGCGCCTGCGGCGTCGACAAGCGAGGCCGCCGCCCTGTACAGGGTGACGAGGTAGTTCGAGGCGACTGCCGCGCCGGCGTGGTAGAGCGGGCGTCTGGAATCGTCGAGCTCGAACGGCTCCAGAGCGAGCAGCCTCGCGAGCTCGAACCCGTGTGCGACGGCCTCGTCGCTCTCGCCGCTGACGGCGGCGTGGGCTCCGTCGAGCTGCTCTGGTCCGCGCGCGAGCGTGAACGTCTGGAGCGGATGGACGCTGAACCGCCGCTCGTGAGGGTCGAGCGCCGACAAGGGGGTGGCGCCGCTGACGTGCGCGATCCAGCCAGGTCCAGGGGTCAGACCCCGGGCCACGTCCGCAATCGCCGTGTCCGGCACGCAGAGCAGCGTGAGCTCCCCGTTCTCGCGCAGTTCGACGCCGCGCTCCTCGAGGCGGGCGGCGACGGCCGAGCCGACGCGTCCGCGGCCGATGACGTTGACTGAGTTGAACAAAATCGAAGCTCCAGCTCCGAAATGGATACCGGGCACGGGCAGTCTAGTCGCCGGCGCCCAGGTGGCCCCAGGCTCGTAGACTTTGGCGCATGTATTTGCTGATCCGCCTGGCGATCGCCTGGGGAATCAACGTCGCCGCGCTCTGGCTTTCCGATGCGATCTTCGGCGGTGTGCGGATCCAGGGTTTCTGGGCCT
>JBIOYJ010000168.1:0-30940 GCA_044870105.1 Gaiellaceae bacterium
GGGAGGGAAGGCCCTGCGCGCGGCGAAAAGCCCTTGTCCCTCTACAATTTCAAGGCGGCCCCTATGCGCACTGTCTGGAACGGATCAATCACGTTTGGCCTGGTCAACATCCCGGTGGGGATGGCCCTGGCCACCAAACCCGCGGCGCGGGAGTCCGACGTCTCCTTCCGCATGCTCCACCGGGAATGCGGAACGCCGATCAAGAACAAGCGCTGGTGCCCGACGCACGACCGTGAGGTCACGAACGACGAGATCGTGAAGGGCTGGGAGGCCGCAAAGGGTCAGTTCGTCATGGTCGATGAGGCCGATCTGGAGGCGCTCTCGACGGCCGACGACTCGCGCTCGATCGAGATCACCCGTTTCGTCGAGCTCGGCCAGGTCGACCCGATCTACTTCGACCGCACCTACTTCCTGACCCCGGCGGACGGCACGGCCGCCCGCCGACCGTACGTGCTGCTGCTCGAAGCGATGAAGGAAACCGGGATGGCGGCCGTGGGGCGCTTCGTCCGCCAGGGCGCAGAGCACTTTGCCCTGCTGCGCCCGAAGGGGGACGCGCTCGTGCTCGAGACGCTCTTCCTTTCCGAGGACGTGCGTTCCGAGCGCGAGATCGAGGAGGCGGTCGAGGAAGTCGAGGTCAAGGAGCCCGAGCTCGAGCTTGCGCGGCAGGTGATCGCGAGCCTGGTCGGCGAGTTCGAGCCGAGCGAGCTCGAAAGCGAGTACCGCAGCGCGCTGCGGGCGATGCTGGAGGCGAAGCTCGCGGGCGAGGAGATCAAGGTGCCCGAGCCGGCGGCGCCGGAGCCTCAGGTCGTCGACCTGATGGAGGCGCTCAAGGCGAGCGTGGCCGAGGCGAAGGGACGCGAGAAGAAGGCGCCCAAGAAGGCGAAAGCCGCTCCGAAGAGCGGCTCTCGGCGCCGGCGCGAGCCGGCGCGAAAATCAGCCTGACGGGCGGCTTCTCCTAGGCCGCCTGCTCCTTCTGGAGTGCCTGGAGCTGCGCCTGGAACAGCGTCTTGTCGATCTTGCCGTGGTAGATCGGGACCGCTTCCTGCATGCAGACCCGGATCACCTCGTCGCGATCGATTCCGAGCTCCTTCGACAGCTCCTCGGGCGTCAGGTGGTTCGCCATCTCACTCCTTCCTCGAGCAACAAAAAACCCGCCGCGCTCGTCCAGCGCCTGCGGGTCAGTCGGTCACCTCGGTTTTGGCTTCGGCAGGAATCAGCGGTCCTGCCCTCCCAATTCATTCATTGGTCGAAGGATAGAGCCCCTCGGTGATGGACGCAAAGCTCGAGGAGCGATTCGCCGACGCCGGTGGATGCCGGCTGCGGTACTTCGTGGGCGGAGAGGGGCCGCCGCTCCTTTTGATCCACGGTCTCGGCGGCTCCGCGGAGAACTGGGTCGAGCTCGTGCCGAGGTTGAGCAGCTCGTTCACGCTGCTCGTCCCCGAGCTGCCCGGCCACGGTCGCTCGGCTCCGCTCGACGGAGCAGACCTGACCGACTATGCGGAGCGGGTCGGCGCGATCGCGCGCGAGGAAGGGTTTCTGCCGGGCGGCGTCGTCGGCCATTCGCTCGGCGGGCTCGTGGCGCTCAGGCTGGCGCTGCTGCGCCCCGACGACGTCCGCGGGCTCGTGCTCGTAGGAGCCGCGGGAATCTCCTCGACGAGGCGGCGTGCGCGGTTCGCCCTGCGTGTGCTCTCGATCGTCAAGCCGGCGAGGTACGCCGCGCGTTACCGGCGAGCGGTGGCGCGCAGTGACCGGCTGCGCTACCTCGTCTTCGGGCGCTGGGGCGCGGCCGATCCGCCGGCGCTCTCCGAGAGCGCGGTCGAGGGCTTTCTCGCCGGCCCGCTGCTGCATACCGACACCGCGAGCGCGGCGCGGGCGGTAGTGCTCGACGACCCTCGCACCGAGCTCGAAGACTTGCGCTGCCCTTGCCTGCTGCTCTGGGGCGCGCGCGACAGCCAGCTCCCGATCGACGATGCGTTCGACTACGCGCGTCGGCTCGGCGCCGACCTGCGCGTGATTGCCGACTGCGGCCATCTGCTGATCGGCGAGCGTCCGGACGCCTGCGCGGACGCGATCACCGAATTCTTCAATCGGGGTGCCCAGATTTGAACTGGGGACCTCTCCGACCCGAACGGAGCGCGCTACCAGGCTGCGCCACACCCCGAAGAGAGAAAAGGTTAGCCGAGCTTGAAGCGACGTCGTAGACGCTCGAGCAGCGACGGCCCGCGGCTCCGCTTGAGCGCCTCCTCCCGCGCCGCCTGTCGCTTCACCCACGCTCGATGGCGCATACCGCGGGTCGGATAGCTCGGCTTCCAGTAGAAGGGGCTCATCCGGCGCGGGGGAACCCCTGGTTCCCCCGCGAACCCCCTCCTTCATGACGGCTGCGCGCAGCACTTGCTCCCGGAGCCGGCGCAGCAAGCGGTCGCTGCGGAGAGCGTCGGTGAGCCTCCGCCGGAATGAATCCGGCTTCGGCGATTAATCGCTTGGATTCAAAAGGCACGGACGATCAGCCATATCAAAGCTGCGAGTCCGAAGAGCCAAATGCCGATGGTGCCGAGCAGAAGAGCGGTCGCGATCACGATGCACCCGCCGCGCGAGCGGCCAGCGGACTCGTGCGGCGACTCGTGCTGCTTCTGCCGCCTCTTCTTGAGCTGCTTGGGCGATCGCGACCTACGCGAACTTCGTCTCTTCGTTAACCGAAACGTAGAGCCAACCAGACGAGGTCTTGACGAGCCGGTTCACGGGGAACGAGCGGCCAAGTACCTCCTGTGGACGACCGCCGTGCACGCATCCTCGACGTAATCGAGGCCACCGTCCTCGGCGATGCGGCGCGCCTCGTCGGAGCGGATCCCAAGCTGAAGCCAGAGCGCCTTCGCGCCGGCCGCAACGGCCTCGCGAGCGTGCCCCGGCGTGTGCTCCGCCCGCCGAAACACGTCGACCAGATCGATTGGCTCGTCGATCTCGGCCAGGCTGGCCACGCACGGGATGCCGTGCACCTCGTCGCAGTCGAGCGGCCGCACGGGGATGACGCGGTATCCCGCCTCGAGCAGGTAGCCCATGACGCCGTGGCTCGGCTTCGACGGTTTCGGCGAGGCGCCGACGAGCGCGATCGTCTTCGCGTCCCGCAGGATTTCCGCCGGCGTTCTCACTAATCCACTTCTCGCAGCCATGGCCGGGTGAGGACGAGCATGAACATCGCCGCCGATGTCAACGCGCCGGCGGCGATGATCGTTCCGGGCGAGGCGAGCCCGGAGATCGCGCCTGCGACCGCGAGCCCGATCGGCGTGAGGCCGAAGCTCCCGAAGAAGTCGAGGCTGACGAGCCGTCCGAGGAGATGCTCCGGCACCAGCTCCTGCAGCATCGTTTCCCAGATCGCGACGGCGAATCCGATGCAAAAGCCCCGGCAGACCGCGAATGCCCCCGCCAGGGAATACCACGGCGACAGCGCGACGCCGGCGATCGCGAGGCTGTTCAAGAGCCAGAACCAATACGAGACGACACCGCGCCGTCTGCGCGGCTGAAGCTGGCCGAACAGCAGCGTGCCGGCGATCGTGCCGACGCCGACGAGGGTCGTGAGCAAGCCGTAGGCGCCGACGCCGCGGTCGAAGTGCTCGTGCACGAGCTGCGGCAGCAACACCTGCTGCGGCGCGTACTGGAGCATCAGCACGACCGCGAAAAGGGCGATCGTGACCCAGATCCACGGGATGCGCTTGGCGTAACGGAAGCCTTCTCCGATCCCGCGCAGGGTTCCCTCATCGGGTATCGCCGCCACGCCTCGCGGCCTCGCCATCAGCATCAGCGCCGCCGAGAGGACGAAGGAGAGCGCGTCGATGCCGAATACCCATGCGGAGCCGGCGCCGTAGTAGATGAACGCCGCGAGCGAAGGCCCGATCAGGAGGCTGCCCCAGCGGGCCACGCCCATCAGGCTGTTGGCCGACGGCAAGCTGCCCGGCTCGACGACGAGCGGCACGATCCCCCCCACTGCCGGATAGAAGAACCCGTCGCCGAGCCCCGTGATTGCGGCGAGCACGATCAGCGAGGTCAGGCTGAGGTGGCCGGTCGCGTCGAGCAGGGCGAGAACGCCCACGGACCCGAAGCGCCAGATGTCCGAGACGATCATCAAGGTTCGCCGCTCGTAGCGGTCGGCCAGCGCGCCTCCGATCAGGAGCGTGGCGAGCAGGGCTGCACCCTGGATGGAGAGGACGAGGCCGAGCTTGCCCGAGCCTGCAAGCGTGAACGTTCGCCATCCCAGCGCCGTCAGGAAGGCGACATCGCCGATCAGCGAGACGAGCTGGCCGCTCCAGAGCAGCCGGAAATCGCGATGGCGAAGAGCCTCGAAGGCGCGGATGCGCCCGGCTGCCTCGGAGATTCCCGCCACACCGCAAAGCTATCCTCACTGGCATGACCGACCTCCTACGGGTCGCTTGCGTTCAGCTGACGAGCCGCGACGACAAGGCCGCGAACATCGAGAAAACGGACGGGCTCGTGGCGCGCGCGGCAGCCACCGGCGCCGACGTGGTCGTCCTGCCGGAGAAGTGGAACGCGATCGGCGACGCCGAGACGCTGCACGCCAACGCCGAGCCGCTCGAAGGCGGCCAGTCGGTCGAGGCGATGGCCGGCTGGGCGCGGACGCACGGGATCACGCTCGTCGGCGGCTCGATCACGGAGCGGCGCGAGGGCCGGGACAAGCTCTCGAACACCAGCCTCGTCTTCGATCCCGACGGCGAGATCGCCGGCCTCTACCGCAAGATCCACATGTTCGACGTCGAGGTCGGGGGGCTCGTCTACCGTGAGTCGGAGACCGAGGAGGCCGGCGAGGAGCCGGCTGTCGTGCGCGGGGAGGGGTGGCCGATCGGGCTCTCGGTCTGCTACGACGTCCGCTTTCCGGAGCTCTACCGGATCCTCGCTCTCGAAGGGGCGGAGCTGATCACGGTTCCGGCGCACTTCACGCTCTATACGGGCAAGGACCACTGGCACGTGCTGCTGCGCGCGCGGGCGATCGAGAACCAGTGCTACGTCGCGGCGGCCGCGCAGATCGGCGAAACGCGGCCGGGCAGGCCGAGCTACGGGCGCTCGCTGATCGTGGATCCCTGGGGGATCGTGCTCGCCGAGGCTCCCGACGAGGAGACGGTGATCTCGGTCGAGCTCGACCGGACGCACCTGCGGGAGATCCGCGAGAAGCTGCCGTCGCTCGCGAATCGGCAGCCCGGCGCCTACCGGTGGCCGACGCCGGCCTGACGCACGCCGACTGGCTGCAGCGCGTCCCCGAGCTCGTCGCCGAGTGTCGCGAGGAGTGGGGGTTACGGCTGGAGCAGCCGTACGAAGGCGCGAACGTGTCCGTGGTGATCCCGGCAGGAGACGCCGTGCTCAAGATCCAGTACCCGCATCGCGAGTCCGAGCACGAGGCGGAGGCCCTCGCCCTCTGGAACGGCGAGGGCGCCGTGCGGCTGCTCGCGCACGATCCGCAGAGGCATGCACTTCTCCTCGAACGCTGCGAGCCGGGGACGCTCCTGTCGGCGCTGCCCGCGCAGGAGGCGCTCGGAGTGCTGATCGAGCTGCTGCCGCGGCTGTGGAAGCCCGGCGGAGCGCCCTTCCGGCCGCTCGAAGAGGAGGCGGCCTGGTGGCTCGAGTCGAGCGACGATTGGCCGGTCGACGATGAGCTGCGTGCGGCCGCGATCGGGGCGCTCGAAAAGCTCGCGCCGTCCCAGGGTGAGGAGGTTTTGCTGCACCAGGATCTGCACGGCGACAACGTGCTCGCGGCAAAGCGGGAGCCCTGGCTCGCGATCGATCCAAAGCCGCTTGTCGGAGAGCGCGAGTTCGGGCTCGCGTCGATCGTCCGCTCGTTCGAGTTCGGCCACACTCCTCGCGACGTCGTCCACCGGCTCGATCGCCTGAGCTCCGAGCTCGGCCTCGACCGAGAGCGCGCCCGCGGCTGGGCTCTCGCGCAGACGGTTGCGTGGTCGGAAGGCAAGTACAACGCGAGGCATGTCGAAACAGCACGTTGGCTGCTACAAGCAAAGAAATGACCATTCGAGCCGTTCTCTTCGACGTCGACTTCACCCTCGCCAAGCCGGGACCGGATCTCGGGCCGGAGGGCTACCAGCGGCTGGGCGAGCGCTTCGGGCTCGAGCTCGACCCACGGCGCTACGCCGAGGCGCGCAAGCAGGCGGTGGAGACACTCGAGAAGCATCCGGAGCTCGACCACGACGAGGAGGTCTGGGTCGTCTTCACCGAGCAGATCATCCGGGGAATGGGCGGCGACTCCGACCGGGCCTACGAGTGCGCGGTCGAGATGACCCGCGCCTGGGAGCACGCGCAGAACTTCGACCTGTTCGAGGACACGCTGCCGACGCTCGAGGAGCTCCGACGGCACGGCCTCAAGCTCGGGCTCGTGTCGAACACGGGCAGGGACCTGGCCGCCTTCGTCAAGCACCACGGCCTGGACGTCGACGCCTTCGTCGCCTCAGGGACGCACGGCAAGATCAAGCCGCATCCCGCCATCTTCCAGGCCGTGCTCGACCGGCTCCGAATCTCCGCCGCCGAGGCGGTCATGGTCGGCGACTCGATCGAGGACGACATCGAGGGAGCACAAGCGCTCGGGATGCGCGGGATCCTCGTCGACCGCGAGAACCGCTACCCCGAGGTCGAGGAGAAGCTGACTGACCTACGCGCGCTTCCGGCGGCGCTCGGGCTAGGCGAGACCTAAGCGGTCACGTACGGTTTGCCGATGGCCGTTCAGCGTGCGGTCGAAAAGGTCGTCCCGCTAGCTCCCTTCCGGCGCTCGCAACTTTGGGTCCTGGGGCTTGGCGCGTTCGGGCTCGCCTTCTCGATCACGACGACGGCGGCCTACCTGCCCCCGCTACTCGGGAACTTCACCCACTCCCGGACCCTGATCGCGCTCGTTCTCGGCGCCGAAGGCGCCTTCGCGATCGCGCTCCCGCTCGTGATCGGCCCGTGGAGCGACACCTTCCACACCCCGCTGGGACGGCGCAGGCCGTTCATGCTCGTCGCGCTCGGGCCGATCGGCTTCTGCCTGTCGCTCGTCGCGTTTATGCCGAACTTCTGGACGACGGCGCTGCTCGTCTTCGCCTTCTTCTTCGCCTACTACATCTACGAGCCGCCGTACCGAGGCCTGTACCCGGATGTGCTGCCCGAGAGAGTCTACGGGCGTTCTCAGAGCGTCCAGCACATCCTGCGCGGCATCGCTCTCGGAGCGGCGCTGGTCGGCGGCGGGCTGCTCTACCACGCCTGGGAAGCCGCGCCGTTCCTCGTCGCGGCCGTGGTCACGACGGCGGCCTGCGGCGCGGCGATCGTCTTCGTGCGCGAGAAGGGCGCCGGCGGAGACGAGCGGGTCTTCAAGGGCGTCCGCAGCTACCTCTCGACGAGCATGTGCCTTCTGCGCGAAGAGCCGGAGGTGCGGCTCTTCCTGCTCGCCAACGCCGCGTGGGAGGGAACCTTCGCGGCGGCGCGCACCTTCGTCGTCCTCTACATCATCCAAGGGCTCGACCAACCGCTGTCGGTGTCCTCGGCCGTCCTCGGCACTGTGGCCGCCGGCTACGTGGTGGCGGCGATTGGCTCCGGGCCCATCGGCGACCGGATCGGCCTCGCCCGCCTGATGTTCATGGCCTCGTTCGTCTACGGGGGCGGACTGCTCGTCGGCGGCTTCGCCCAGCAGTGGCACGATTGGTACTACGGGCTGATCTTCCCCGTGGCGGTCGCGGGCGGCACCGTGATGACGCTCGCCTGGGGGCTCTTGTTCAAGCTGATGCCCCCGCGCCACCGAGGAGCGATCGCGGGGCTGGCGACCATGACCAAAGGGCTCGGCCTGCTCGTCGGGCCGGTCATCGCCGGCGCCGCGATCGACCTTGCCTCGCCCTACCTCAAGTCGACGGAGGGGTATCAGGTGTTGTGGCCGATCTGCGCGCTGCCGATCCTCGCGGCGATCCCGCTGCTCGCCCGGCTGATCATGATCGAGCCCAAGCGGCCTACCGGCACGGCGGAACTCCCGGTCGCCTGAGCCCGAAGCCCCAGATCCTCCCGCCGACCACGTAGAAGTCCGTTACGGCGCCGAACGTGCGGTAGGCGAGCGTCTCGTACCCCTCGCAGGCCGTCCGCCGCAGCGGTTTGAAACGCGCCCGCAGCCGCCGCAGATCCTCGCCGATCCGCAGGCCGCCGCGTTCCCGCCAGCGGCTCGGCTGCCAGAGCGTGAACACCGCGGCGACGCGCCCGCGGCGGAACGAGACACCGGCGCCCTTCTCGGTGAACGGCGCGTAGTTCCAGTACCACGTGCGGTCGGCGCAGCCCTGGCAGACCCCGTGATTCGGCCCCCAGCGCATCGTCACCTGGGCGGGCGTCATGCCGAGCCGCAGGCCGCCGAGGCTGTGACCGACCACGAGAACTCCGGCATGCGGAAACGACCCGATCGCCGCCGCGGCCAGCAAAGGGGTAGCCAGAAGGCCCATCGACGGCCTATCCTGGCCGAAATGGCCGTGTGCCGCTCGTGCCGTAGCGAGCTGCCGCCCGGAGCGCGTTTCTGCCCCATCTGCGGCGCCGCGGTCGAGGCGCCGGAGGGAGCGGAAGAGCGCAAGGTCGTCAGCGTCCTCTTCGCCGACCTGGTCGACTCGACCCAACGCGGAGACAAGCAGGACCCCGAAGACGTCCGCAACACCCTGCGCGTGCTGCACGCCCGACTGCGAGAAGAGCTCGAGCGCTTCGGCGGCACGGTGGAGAAGTTCATCGGCGACGCCGCGATGGCCCTGTTCGGCGCGCCCGTGTCGCGCGAGGACGATGCCGAGCGCGCGGTGCGGGCCGCCCTCGCCGTGCACGAGACCGCGGGTGTTCTCGGGGACGATCTGCGCTTCCGGATCGGCGTCGCGACCGGCGAGGCGGTCATCGATCTCACGGCGAGGCCGCGCGAGGGCGAGGGAATGGCCGCCGGTGACATCGTCAACACCGCCTTCCGAATAGCCGAGGCAGCACCGGCCGAGAGCATCCTCGTCGACGACACGACCTACTGGGCGACGCGGGACAGCGTCGAGTACGCAGCCGTCCAACCGGTCTCGGCGAAGGGCAAGGCAGAGCCGCTCGAGGTCTGGCGCGTGGTCGCGGCCCGGGACGCGGGCCGACGCCTGCCGACGCCGTTCGTCGGCCGCCGCGCCGAGATCGGGCGACTGCTGACGGCGCTGCAGCGGGCCGAGTCGGAACGGGCGCCGGGACTCGTCACGATCGTCGGTGTTCCCGGGATCGGCAAGACGAGGCTCGTCTCCGAGCTCGCAGACGCCGCAGCGTCGCGTGATCCGCAACCGCTCTGGCTGCAGGGCCGCTCGCTCTCCTACGGCGAGGAGACCGCCTTCTGGGCGCTCGCGGAGATGGTGCGCACGCTCGCGGGAATCCTCCGCGACGACCCGCCGGAAGCGACCGAGGAAAAGCTGCGCCGCGTGATCGAAGCCTCGCTGCCGGAACGCGGCGAAGCGGAATGGGTCGGCGAGCACCTGCGTCCGCTGGTCGGCCTGGCCGCCTCCGCCCGGCTGCGCGGCAACCGGCGCGGTGAGGCGTTCGCAGCCTGGCGACGGTTCCTGGAAGGCCTTGCCGCCGACCGCCTCGTCGTGCTCGTGTTCGAGGACCTGCACTGGGCGGACGAAGGGCTGCTCGAGTTCGTCGATTCGCTCGCCGCTCGTGCCGGCGGGACGCCTCTGCTCGTCGTCGGTACGGCGCGGCGCGAGCTGCTCGACCGCCATCCGGGCTGGGGTGGAGGCCATGCGCGCGCGGAGTTGATCGAGCTGACCGCGCTCTCGGACGCCGAGACCGTTCAGCTGGCGGCGGGCCTGCTCGGCCAGGCTGGGATACCGCACGAGGTCGAGACGGCGCTGACGTCACGGGCGGACGGCAACCCACTGTACGCCGAGGAGTACGCGCGCATGCTGGTCGACCGCGGCCTCCTTCGCCGCTCGGCCGAGGGGTGGGAGCTGGAGGACGTCCGACTGCCGGTGCCGGAGTCGGTCCAGGCGATCATCGCCGCCCGTCTCGACGCCCTGTCGGGCGAGGAGAAGTCGCTCGTGCAGGAGGCCGCGGTCATCGGCCGCGCCTGCTGGGTCGGCGCGCTGGAGGCGCTGAACGGCCTTCCGCGCTACGTCCTGGACGAACGGCTCCGCGCGCTCGACCGCAAGGAATTCCTGCGCCGCGAGCCTCGCTCGACGGTTGCCGACGAGACACAGTACGCGTTCCGCCACGTCCTCCTGCGGGACGTCGCCTACTCCCAAATCCCACGCCTGCGGCGCGTCGAAGCCCACCGCGCAGCGGCCGAGTGGCTCGAAGGACTCGGCCTCGAGCGGGAGGACCACATCGAGCTCCTAGCCCATCACTATCTGAGCGCGCTCGAGTTCGCCCGTGCCGCCGGAGCCGAAAGCGCGGAGCTCGGCGACCGCGCCCGCCACGCCGTGCGCGACGCCGGCGACCGCGCGCTCGCGCTGAACGCATTCGGCTCCGCCGCCCGCCTGTACGACGAGGCGCTGAAGCTCTGGCCCGAGGACGACCCCGACCACGCTGAGGTTCGGTTCTGCCTCGGCAAGGCGCTGTTCGAGCTCGGCTCCGGCGCCGAGACGCTCGCAGCCGCACGCGACGAGCTGCTCGCGCGCGGCGACACGGGCTCGGCCGCCGAGGCCGAAGCGCGCCTCGGCGTGCTGATGTTCAGGGAGGGCCAGTCCGAGCCGGCACTCGAGCACATGGCGCAGGCGGTGGCGCTGCTCGAGGGCGAGGCGTCTCGAGCGAAGGCCCAAGTGCTCACGATGCTCGCCGGAGTGCTGGCCAACGATCAGTCCGAGCAGGCGGCCGTGCTTGCGCGCGAGGCGCTGGCGATGGCGGAGCAGTTCGGTGCCGACGACCTCCGCGTGCACGCGTTGACGACGCTCGGCTTCGCGCGCGGAACCTCAGGCGACTTCGGCGGCATCGACGAGCTCGAGCAGGCCGTTGAGCTCGCGCCGGCGGAGTCGTACGAGCGAATCCGCGCTCTCTCCATGCTCTCCTCGCTGCTGGCGCATCGCGGCGAGCTGGCGCGGTCCTCCGCCTTGGCCGAGGAGGCCTGGGACGCGGCGGTGAGGTTCGGGAGCCCCGCGGTGATTCGTTTCCTCGAGGCCGAGCGCGTCGCCGGCGCCTACTGGAGCGGGGCCTGGGACGAGGCGCTGTCTCACGCCGACGACTTCGTGAGCGCCGCCGAGGCCGGTCTTCGCCACTACGGAGAGATCCTGTGCCGCCAGGTCCGCGCCAACATCAGGCTCGCGCGCGGCGACGTCGACGGCGCGCTCGACGACGCCGAAAAGAGCCTGCGGGCGGCGAGGCCGACCGGGCACCCGCAGAGCCTCTACCCGGCACTCGCCATCTACGCCCGCGTGCTGGCCGGCGCCGGCCGGGCCGACGACGCGACCCAGCTCGTGGACGAGCTCCTCGCGACCTTCGACTCGCACCCCGCCCCGGCCTCGTTCTGGCTCGCCGACCTCGCCGTCGCTCTCGCGGCACTCGACCGCACCGCGGACCTGGCCGGCCTCGGCCGTCGTGCGTCGGCGGAGACGCGCTGGCTCGAAGCCGCGCTCGCCTATGACGAAGATCCGCGCCGAGCCGCGGAGCTCTATGCCCGCGCCGGCAGCCGTCCGGACGAGGCATTCGCTCGCGTTCGTGCCGCGGAGCGTCTCTCGGCCGCCGGTAGGCGGGCCGAGGCCGAGGCCGAGCTCGAGCGGGCGCTCGCCTTCTACCGAGGCGTGGGGGCCGAGGCCATGCTCACCACCGCCTAGTTACGAAGCCAGTCCCTCGGCGGGAAACTCCTCCGCGGTCAGCAGGATCTCGACGTCGGCGCCGTCGAAGTTCTCCGAGAGCTTCCGGGCGACCTCGTTGACGTCTGCAGAGTTCGGGATCCCCGCCAGGACGTAGGCCTCCCGATTCCCCTCGCGCGTGAAGTACACCTCGTGCAGGGCCGCGTCGCTGTCGCCGACCCGCTTGTGGGCCTCGCGCTTGAACTTGTCGGGGTCAGCGAGGAGCTCGCGCAGGTCCTCCGACGTGCCGATCTTCAGCCATCCGTTTGGCATGCGCGGATTCTAAGCGCCCGTGGCCGCTGCTTCCCGATGTACGCGCGCGAGCGCCGGAGCCCACGCGGCCAGCGGTGAGACCTGGCCGTCGCGGCCGTTCAGCGGCCGGTAACCCAAGGCGTGCTCGGCCTGCATGAGCTTGTGGATCTGGGTCGTGCCCTCGTAGATGATCGGCGCGCGCGCGTTGCGGAAGTAGCGCTCGATCCCGTACTCGGCGGAGTAGCCGTAGGCGCCGTGCACCTGGATCGCGAGATGCGCGGCGCGGAAGGCTGACTCGGTCGCATGCCACTTGGCGAGCGAGGTCTCCCGCGTGTTCCGCAGGCCCTCGTTCTTCATCCAGGCCGCTTGCATGACGAGCAGCTTCGAGGTCTCGTACGCGAGCACCATCTCGGCGATCATGTCCTGGACGAACTGGTACTTGCCGATCGGCTGACCGAAGGTCTGCCGCTCGCGCGCGTACTCGACCGACTTCTCGAGGCACGCCCTGATCACGCCGCACGCGCCCGCGGCGACCGTGAAGCGGCCCTGATCGAGGCCGTACATGGCGATCTCGAACCCCTGCCCTTCCTCGCCGATCAGATTGTCGGCCGGCACCTCGACGTTCTGGAAGAAGAGCTCGCCCGTCGATCCCGCCCAGACGCCGAGCTTGTGCTCGGTCTCCGCTGCGCTGAAGCCGGGCATCCCCTTCTCCAGCACCAAGGCGGAGATCCCTTTGTGCTTCGCCGACGGATCGGTCTTCGCGAAGACGAGCGCATGGTCCGCGACCGTCGCGTAAGAGATCCAGTTCTTCGAACCGTTCACGACGTAGGTGTCGCCCTCGCGGCGGGCGGTCGTCTTCATCGAGGCCACGTCGGAGCCGGCCGCGGGCTCGGTCAGGCCAAAGCAGGCGATCTTCTCGCCGCGAGCCTGCGGCGCGAGCCATTGTTCCTTCTGCTCCTCGGTCGCGTAGCGGAGGAGCGCCAGGGAGTTGAGTCCGACGTGGACGGAGATCAGGGTGCGGAAGGCAGCCTCGCCGCGCTCGATCTCTTCGCAGACAAGCGCCTCGGAGACGAAATCGAGCCCAGCGCCGCCGTATTCGTCTGGAATCACGATTCCCAGCAGGCCCAGCTCTGCCATCCCCTCGATCACGGAACGGTCGAGGTGGTGATTGATGTCGTTCTCGATGGCGTTCGGAAGGACGCGTTCGTCCACGAACGCGCGTACCGTTTGCTGGGTGAGCCGCTGCTCGTCGGTGAGCTCGAAGTCCACGTGGCAAGTCTACGGATCGGTGCTTTTCGCCCTTGCGCTCGTGGCCGGCCTGGCGGCCGACGGCGGCGGCTTCGCGCCCACGAGCTGGGGCTGGAGCACGGTCGCGCCGGCCGCGGTCGCTGCGGCGCTCCTCGCCGCGCCCGCCGTACGCCCGCTCAACCGCGCGAGCATGGTCTTTCTCGCGCTGCTCGTCGCGTTCGTCGGCTGGATCTGGCTCTCGCTCCTCTGGTCGCGCGACCTCTCGGAGTCCGTGCTCGACGGGCAGCGAGCGCTCGTCTATCTCGCCGCCGCGGCCGCGCTCCTGTTGCTCGCGCGGCCGCTGCCGCTTCTGTACGGCGCCCTCACGGCGATCACGGCGGTCTGCGCGTACGCGCTAGGGACGCGGATCTTCGGCGGCGCCACGTACGACGTCGCCTCCGCGGCGCCGGGGGCGACTCGCCGCCTCGCTGAGCCACTCGGGTACTCGAACGCGCTCGCCGCCTTCGCCGCGATCGGGATCGTGCTCGCGGTCGGCCTTGCGGCGACGGCACGGGGGCTGATACCCGCCGTCCCGCTGCTCGTCCTGGCGCCGACCCTCTATCTCACGTACAGCCGTGGCGCCTGGCTCGCGCTAGGAGCCGGGCTGCTGGCGGCTGGATTCGTTCGCGCTCGCGCGCGCACCGCGCTCGTCCTGGCCGTCTTGCTCGCGGTCGTCGTCGCCGGCGCGGCCGTCCTCTACGGCGGACGGGTGTACCACGCGTTTTCCACGGCTGGTCCCACGGTCAAGGCGAGCGAGCGCGAGCGGTTGCTGAGCGTCTCGGGGTCGAGCCGCGTCCAGTACTGGCATGTGGCGTGGCGCGACTACCGCTCCGACCCGTGGCTCGGCTCGGGTTCGGGCACGTTCCAGCGCTACTGGCTTGCCCACCGGCCGGATCCGTTGCCGGTGCGGGACGCCCACAGCCTCGAGCTCGAGACGCTCGCGGAGCTCGGCCCGCTCGGGCTGGCACTGCTCGCGGCTCTGCTCGCCGTGCCCGCCGCGGTGGGGCTGTCGCGTCGCCGCCATCCCGCGGTTCCGGCGGCGCTCGGGGCGTTTGCGGTCTTCGTCGTGCATTCGGCCCAGGACTGGGACTGGGAGCTCCCGGCCGTGACCGTCGCCGCGTTCGTCTGCGCCGCCGCACTCCTCGCGCTTGCTCCGGGAGAACGACGCTCCACGCATCGCCTCCCGCGGCTACTCGGGGCTGCTGGCTGCGCGCTCATCGCGTCGCTCGCCATCGCCGGCTTCGTTGGCAACCGCTTTATCGAGCGGGCGAGCGATGCGCTTGACCGCGCGCAGCCGAATAACGCCGCGAAGGCCGCGCACACGGCGCGATGGTGGGCGCCGTGGTCGCCCGTCCCCTGGCGCCTGCGCGGCGAAGCGCAGCTCGAGCAGGGCAACGTCGCCGATGCACGCTCGAGCTTCCGGCGCGGCCTCGCGAAAGACAGCCGAGACTGGGAGCTCTGGCTCGACCTCGCGCTTGTGAGCGACGGAACGGCACGCCGCGTCGCGCTCGCGCGTGCAGCCGCGCTGAACCCGCTCGATCCGGAGATTCGCAGGCTGCGTGCGACGTCGAAGTGAAAGCACAGCGCAAGACTGGGCCGGGCGTGACGTCTCCCACGTAGACCCTCCTCACGTCGAAGGGAGATCGCAGCATGAAACGGTTCTGGACGAAACGGCGTACACGATTCCTGGTGGTTGCCGCCGCCGTAGTGGTCTGTCTCGCCGTAGGTACGTCCATCGGGGGGGCGGCGATCGGCGGCTTCGTCGCCGCGGCTCCGGCCAAGCTGGCAAGCGGGGCCCGCGACGTCTTCGCCCATTCGAGCACCTCGGCGCAGGAGCAGCAGTATCCGAAGGGCAAGACGACGATCTGCCACCACACCGGTTCGCAGAGCAACCCGTACGTGATGATTACGGTGTCGAACCGCGCGCTCGCTGCACACGCGCGGCACGGCGACATCATTCCGGCACCGGCGGGAGGCTGCCCGACCGCGGCGACCGAGCCCGCGGCTCAGGCGATCCAGCGCACTCAGAGCGCTCAGAAGGCTCCGAACGCCAACAAGGCCAAGAAGATCAAGAAGGTCAAGAGGAGCAACGGCGCTCAAAGAGGTCTGAACGTTCGAAGGGCCGAGAACGCCCGGAGGTCGGAAAACGTAAAGAAGGGGAAGAAGTCCAAGAAGACCCAGCCCCAGGCACGCCGCGGACAGCAGAACCAGAACGGGAACCGCGGCGGCAACGGGAACGGCCGCGGCGTGAACGGCGACCGCGGTGAAAACAACCGCGGCGGCAAGAAGAAGTAGCGCTACGTCGTCCGCAGGATTCTCGAGAGCCCCGGCGTGGCCGGGGCTCTCGCGCTCTGTAGGTTCCGCTCATGACGTACGAGCGCTTCGCCGAGCTGCCGCTCGAGGTCGAGAGCTACGAGCTCGAGCGGCTCGAGGCGGACGTGACGCGCGACTTCACGCGGGTGACGACGCTCGTCAGGCTGCGCGGGGCGGGCCAGGAGGGAGTGGGCGAGGACGTCACCTGGTACGCGGAGGCGCACGACCGCGAGCAGGCCGCCGGAGCGGTGCTCCCGCTCGCCGGCTCCTGGACGATCGATTCCTTCTCGGCGAGCCTCGACATCCCCGAGCCCCATCGGCGCTGGGCCTATGAGAGCGCCGCGTTCGACCTCGCCCTTCGCCAGGCGGGGCTCTCGCTCGCGGAGGCGCTCGGGCGCGAACCGCGGCCGGTGACGTTCGTCGTCTCGCCCGGGCTGGGCGATCCGCCGTCGGTCGAGCCGATTCGGCGCCGGCTCGAGCTCTATCCCGGGCTGCGCTTCAAGCTCGATCCGACCAGCGGATGGACGGACGAGCTCGTCGCCGAACTCGGGGCGACGGCTGCCGTCGACACGGTCGATCTCAAGGCCTTCTATCGGGACACGGCCGTCGATCCGCCCGCGGACGTGCCCCTCTACCGGCGGGTCGCAGACGGCTTCCCCATGGCATGGATCGAGGATCCGGCGCTGACGGCCGAGACGGAGCCGGTGCTCGAACCGCATCGCGACCGGATCACATGGGACGCTCCGATCCATTCGGTCTCCGACGTCGAGACGCTGGCGTTCCCGCCGCGCACGCTGAACGTCAAGCCTTCCCGCTTCGGCTTCCTTCGGGAGCTGCTCGCGTTCTACGACTACTGCGAGGAGCGCGGGATCGGGCTCTACGGCGGCGGCATGTTCGAGCTCGGTCCCGGCCGCGGCCAGATCCAGTACCTGGCGTCGCTGTTTCATCCCGCAGCGCCCAACGACGTCGCTCCGATCGCCTACAACGAGAGGGAGCCGCGACCCGGCCTGCCGACGAGCCCGCTCGAGCCGGTGCCCGCGGCAGCCGGGTTTCGGTGGGGCGATACCATTGACTGATTAGTCAATCAACACGATGGCGACGACCGAGGAACAGCTCCAGAGCGGCGTCTCGTTCGCCTTGTCGGACGAGCAGAAGGCGCTCCGCGACCTCGCCCACGAGTTTGCGGAGAAGGAGATTCGGCCGAAGGCGGCCGCCTACGACGAGAGCTCCACGCACCCCGCCGACGTGATCGCCAAGGCGCACGAGGTCGGGCTGATGAACCCGCACATCCCCGACGAGTACGGCGGTCCCGGCCTCTCGGCCTTCGAGGGGATGCTCGTCGCCGAGGAGCTCTGCTGGGGTTGCGCGGGCATCGCGACCTCGATCGTCGCGAACATCCTGGGGCCGCTCCCAGTGCTGATCGCCGGTTCCGACGAGCAAAAGCGCGAGTGGCTTCCGCCGCTGCTCGAGGCGCCGATCCTGTGCTCGTTCGCGCTGACCGAGCCGAACGCCGGCTCGGACGTGTCCGGGATCCAGACGACGGCCGTCCGGCTCGGCGACGACTACGTTCTGAACGGCTCGAAGATGTTCATCACGAACGCGGGGCATGCGTCGTGGTTCGTCGTCTTCGCGTCCACCGACAAAAGCAAGGGCCACCGGGGGCTCTCGGCCTTCATCATCCCGGCCGACGCCGTCGGGGTCACGATCGAAAAGCACCTCGACAAGATGGGCCAGCGTGCGACGGACACCTCCGCGATCGCGTTTCAGGACGTCACCGTTCCGGCCGCGAATCGACTGGCGGAAGAGGGCGACGGCTTCAAGATCGCGATGAAGACGCTCGATTTCACGCGCCCGGGAACCGCGGCCGGCGCCGTCGGGGTCGCGCGGGCCGCGTTTGAGTACGCGGTCGCCTACGCGCGCGAGCGGGTCCAGTTCGGGCAGCCGATCGCGATGAATCAGGGGGTCAACTTCCCGATCGCCGACATGGCGGCGGAGATCGAGGCCGCGCGCCTGCTCGCCTGGCAGGCCGCGTGGCTGATCGACCAGGGCAAGCGGGCGACGCTGCAGTCGTCCTTTGCGAAGCGGTTCGCCGCGGACACGGCGATGAAGGTCACCACCGACGCGGTGCAGATCTTCGGCGGCTACGGCTACGTCAAGGAGTATCCGGTCGAGAAGCTGATGCGCGACGCGAAGCTGTTCCAGATCTACGAGGGGACCTCGCAGATCCAGCGGCTCGTGATCGCTCGCGAGATTTTCCTTCCTCGTGCCGAATCCTGAGCGCATCGACCGGTCATCTCGGACGGACGGGCAGGCAAAGCCCGCCCGTCCTGAGGTCGGCATCGCAAGCGACGCCTTAGTCACGCGCAGTGATTGAAATAGACCTCTCCGGGCGAGTCGCACTCGTCACGGGGGGAGCGCGGGGACTGGGGCGCGCACATGCGAAGACGCTGCGCCGTGCAGGCGCCGAGGTCGCGGTCGTCGACGTGCTCGAGGCAGAGGGCGTCTTCCACTGCGACGTGACCGATCGGGCGCAGGTCGACGCCGTGGTCGCCGAGCTCGGGCCGATCGACATCCTGGTCGCAAACGCCGGCGCCCTCGATCACATCGCCCGGTTCGAGGATCAGTCGGCCGAGCTTTGGGAGCGCGACCTGCGCGTGAACCTGACCGGCGTCTTCAACTGCGCTCAAGCGGTCTGGCCCGCGATGGTCGACCGCCGGTGGGGCCGTGTTGTGACCATGGCCTCGGTCGCGGGGACGCTCGGCGGGTTCGGGCAGGCGAGCTACGCCGCCACGAAGGCAGGGGTAGTCGGACTGACGAAGACCCTTGCGCTCGAAGGCGCAAGGCACGGCATCACGGCGAACGCGATCGTGGCGGGGATCGTCGCGACCGAGGCGTTCGGGTCGCTGCCGGAGGAGAACCGAGAGCGCCTCGTCGGCCGTACCGCCGTCAGGCGCGCGGCCGAGCCGCAGGAGGTCGCGAACGTCGTTGCGTTTCTGTGCTCGGACCTCGCCTCGTACATGACCGGGGTCGAGGTCAACGTGAGCGGCGGAATCGAGCTCTTCACCTTCTGACCGCAACGCTAGACTTCGCCGCTTGCGACAGGCCAGCCGGGGTCGTAGTTATGCGTCGCGTCGCCGTCGGCGGCAGCGACTGCTGGTGCAGCGGACCGTGCTGCTGCTCATCGCCATGTCGGTCGTCGGCGCGCTGCTCGGGCTCGCCTACGCCGGCTCGCCGAAACGCCTGGCCGAAGGCGTTCGAATCGCCGGCCTCGACGTCAGCGGGCTGACGCCGGGCGAGGCGAAGCGACAGCTCGAGAGCAGGGCGCGGTCGGTCGCCCACCTTCCGGTCGTCTTCACCGCGGGCGGACGCCGTTGGCGGATCAGGCCGGACCAGCTCGGCGTTCGCACGGACTGGGACGCCGCCGTCGAGCTCGCGCGCCGGCAAGGGGACGGATTCGGGCCACTTCGCGGCTTCCGGCGGATCGGCGTACGCGTCTTCGGCGCTGACGTGACTCCGCCGACCCAGGTGTACGAAGCGGCGCTGAACTACGAGCTGGGCGTGATGGCGCGCGCGGTCTCACAGCCGCACCGCGAGCCGTCGTTGCGTCTCGACGGCCTCCGCCCGGTGGTCGTGCCCGGCAAAACCGGCCGCCGGCTCGACCGTGGGACGGCCGCGCACGTCGTCGTGGACGCGCTGGCCGGCTTTCGCCGCGCTCCGGTGGCCCTCCCCGTTCGCGTCGATCGGCCGCACGTCGCGAATACGGAGATTCAGGCCGCGGCCGCGAAGGTGCGCACCGCGCTCTCCGCGCCGGTCCGGATGACGATGGGCTACGCGAGCTGGTGGCTCCCGGAGAGAGAGCTCGCTCGGATGCTCCGCCTGCCGACCGGCGGTCGCGCCACGGTGAAGATCGGCGGTCCCGGCGCGGACAGGTACTTCGCGCGGTTGGCCGCGGCCGTGAACAGGCCTCCCCGGGACGCGGGGTTCTCCGTGGCCGGCGACGGCTCGGTCAGCCTGACGCCGGCGCGTACGGGACGCCTCCTGGACGTCCCCGAGACGGCCCGGAACGTGCTCAGGGCGGCGCTCGGCCGCGATCGCGTCGCGCGGGTCGTCCGCGTCACCAAGCGGCCGGGGCGCTCGACGGCGGAGGCGCGGGCGATGGGGATCAGAGGCCTCGTCGGCGGCTACGAGACGATCTACGGAGGCGATGCGAACCGGATCCACAATGTTCAGCTGGTCGCGCGGCTGATCGACGGGCATCTGGTGGCTCCGGGGACCACCTTCTCCTTCAACGCGACGACCGGCGCGCGGACCGCCGAGAAGGGCTTTCGCGAGGCCCCGGTGATCATCAACGGGGAGCTACAGACCGGCCTCGGCGGCGGCGTCTGCCAGGTGTCGACGACCGTATTCAACGCCGCATACGAGGCGGGGCTGAAGATCACCGCCCGGACGAACCACGCGCTCTACATCAGCCACTACCCAACCGGCCGCGACGCGACCGTCAACTACCCGGACACCGATCTGCGGTTCGTCAACGACACCCCGCACTGGCTGCTCCTGCGCACCTTCGTCGGCTCGTCGTCGCTCGTGGTCAATCTGTACGGGACGCCCGTGCACCGCCGGGTGGAGACGAAGACGGCGCCGCTCGTCGACCGCGCCCAGCCGCGGATCAAGTACGTGGGTGACCCGGACATGACGAAAGGGCAGACCGTCGTCGAGGACTACGGCGAGCCTGGGCGATCGACCAGCGTCGAGCGTCGCGTCTACTCGGCGGCCGAATCGCTGATCTACGACGACACGTGGTCGTCGTCCTACCGCTCCGAGCCCAAGGTCGTCCGCGTCGGGACGAAGCCGAAGCCGAAGCCCGAGCCGCCCAAGAAGAAAAAGAAGAAGCCACAGCCTCCGCCGCCTCCGCCTCCGCCAGCGACGACTAGGGCGCCTCGGCTCTAGCGATCTGTTCGGCGATCCACGCCGGCACGCGAGTCGGCCGCAGCGTGCGCGCGTCCGCGCAGGCGTGGCCGGTCGAGCCTTCCGCGATCAGCTCGCGGTTCCGCTCGACGCGGTAGTGGAAGCGAAATCGTGCCCCGCGCAGCTCGCCGCAGCGTGCGTAAATCGTGAGCTTGTCGTCGAAGCGCGCGGGCGCGCGGTAGGTCACCTGTGCGTCGAGCGTCAAGGCCTCGATTCCCTGCTCCTGAAGCGTCCGGTAGCCGCCGTCGAAGCGTGAGAGGTAGTCGATCCGCGCCACCTCGAACCAGACGAGGTAGACCGCATGGTGCGCGATCCCCTGCGCATCCGTCTCGGCGAAACGAACGGTGACCTCTGTCGAGAAGTGAAAATCTATACGTGAAATCTACGGCCCTCGCGCGGCTGATTCGTGAGCGTCAGCCCTGCGTCGCGCTCACGGGTGCGGGCGTCTCGACCGAGAGCGGCATTCCCGACTTTCGCTCGCCGACGGGACTGTGGGCGCAGGTTGACCCGATGGAGTACGCCTCCCTGCGCGCGTTCCGTGACGATCCGGCCAAGGTTTGGAGCTTTTACGCACCCCGGGTCTCGATCCTAACGGAGGCTCGGCCGAACAACGCGCATCGCGCTCTCGCCGAGCTCGAGCGGCGCGGGCTCGTGCGCGCGGTGATCACGCAGAACATCGACCTGCTGCACGAGCGGGCCGGAAGCCGCGAGGTGATCGAGGTGCACGGGTCGATCCGGACCTTCACATGCCCCCGGTGCCGCACCGTGCACGAGCTCGCGGAGCTGCTCGAGCTGCTCGAGCGCTCGGACGCGCCTGCCTGCCACGAATGCGGCGCGATCGTCAAGCCGGACGTCGTCTTCTTCGGCGAGCTTCTCCCGGAGGAGGCGATCGACCGGGCCTACGCGCTCGCGCGTGAAGCCGCGCTGATGCTCGTCGTCGGCTCGGCGCTCGAGGTCTATCCCGCGGCGAGCCTGCCCGACGAGACGCTCGCCGCCGGCGGAGACCTGGCGATCGTCACGAAGGGACCGACGCCCTACGACCGAAAGGCGACGCTCAAGATCGACGGGAACGCCGGAGAGGTTCTCTCCGACGTCGTGGCGGCGCTGACCTAGGAGGGCTTGGCGAAACACAACGCTGTGCCGCCGGACCGCGCTGGAACGGCGCGATGCTGCGTCCTCGGTCGCGCCCGTATCTCGTCGATACGCGCGCTCTCTGCGTCCTTGCCTCGCACCGCCCATCGCACCCCGGCGACGAGCGGAGTTCCGCCAAACCCTCCTAGGCCACGGCGCGGCGCAGCGGGCGCTCGTCGAGCACCTGCCTGCACTCGCTGCAGACGCGGCGTTCCACCTCGTACGGCACGCCCTCGCGCTGGCGCAGCGCGTGCGTGGCTACCACGGTGTGCTTGTGCCGTGTCTGCGGGCGAAGCGTCGGCTTCCTCATCTCGTCGAACGGTAACGACACGTTCGGAAACTACGACGCAAAAAAGGGTGAAGAAGTTGTGACAATTACCGCGTGTTGTTCGGAGTGGTCGGACTGCTCGCGGCTCTCGCCGCCAACTCACCCTGCGCGGGGCCGCACCGGCTCGGAAGCGAGCGAATCGCCTACGCGGCGGCGGTTCGACAGAGCGTCGTCGTCTATCGCGCGCCGGGCGCGCGGCCGTTCGCGCGCTTTCGGCGACTGAACGCGAACGGCGTTCGAACCGTGTTCGGAATCCTCGGCTCGGCCGGCGATCGAGGCTGCTCGCGCTGGTACCGGGTGCGGCTGCCGCTGGAGCCGAACGGCGTCACCGGCTACGTACGCGCACGCGACGTCCTCGTCGGCCGGGTCGGCACGCGGATCGCGGTCGATCTGTCCGAGCGCCGGCTCGTCCTCTTCCGTCGAGGTCATTCGATCCTGCGGACGACCGTCGGCATCGGCGCCGCAACGACGCCGACACCCGTTGGCCGCTACTACGTCGACCAGCGCATACGCCCGGCTGATCCGACCGGGCCGTACGGGTCCGGGATCCTCGGCATCTCGGCCTTCTCGCTCAACCACACGGGCTGGCTGGACGGCGCGCAGGCGGCGATTCACGGCACCAATCAGCCCTGGACGATCGGGCGCGCGGCCTCCAACGGCTGCCTGCACGTGCGGAACGACGTGCTCGAGCGCCTGTTTCGGATCTCGCTGCCGGGAACGCCGCTCGTCATCAGGGCGTGAGGATCGCGCTGCTCGCAGGCGGGCTCGCGGCTGCCGCCGCGGTGAGCGTCTTTGCGGCGAGCCGCCCTGACCCGAACATCCAGGCGATGCAGGACGGCTGCTTCCGCGACTACCTCGCCACCATCCGTCGAGAGTCGCCGACGTGGGTGTACGTCAACGATCGCGACACGAAGCCCGAGGAGCCGCCGCCCGAACCGCGTTGGCTTCGAGGCGTCGTCGACGGCTACTACCCGAAGTTCCTGGGCGTGCATCCGACGCCGGAGGACGTTCCGACGGTGCACCACGCCTACGACTTCAACTTCGACGTCAAGCCGGACTCGAGCGACGATTACCTGCTCGGCGTCGGCAACTTCGCCGGGCGCATGCCGCAGTCGAGGCGGATCCACGTCGAGCGGGAGCAGCTCGCCTTGCCGAGCTTCGCATGGCCGGAGCTCGGCGACCGCGTGGCGCTGCTCGGCAATTGGGTTTGGGACTGCGGCCACTGGTCGGACGGAGGCGAGCGCACCGAGATCCATTCGTACCGCGGGCTCTGGCTGCAGCGAAACCCCGGCGGGCCGTCGCCGAACAGCCCGCGCGGCGAGGCCGAGGCCGATCTCTTCCTGTCGAGCGAGGAGACCTATGCCGGCGTCGAGGCCGATTGCGCGCACAAGACGAGAGGCAACCGGATCGCATTCCGCGCCTGCCTCGACCACGAGCCAGACTGGCAAGACGTCTCAGGCATCTACCGGTTGAGCGTGGCCGCCCCGCCGCGGCCGCCCGGCGCCGTCATGACCTGGCGCATCGTCGACCGCGGGTCCCGCACGCGGCCCATACCGGACGTCTTCGCCCGGCCGAGCGGAGGGCACCTGATCGTCGATGTGTCCTTGAAGAGTCCGGTCGGCCGCCGGACCGTCTTTGCCAAGCAGTTCTTCGTCGGCTGGTCGCCTCCCCGGGCGCGGCCGATCCACCTACGGATGACTTTCCCGCGCCTGCTGATCCGGCGCGCGATGGATCCCGGGTGCCCGAGCAGCCGGCCGCGCTGTCCCACGCGGCAGACGACGATCAAGGAGCAGGTGACCGCAGCCCCGGGCGAATGGAATGTGTACTGGGACGTCGCCGGCGTGTGGGGGATGTGGCCACCGGGCGTTCTGCGCACGCGCGACGGCAGCGTCTTCCGAGGCCGCCGCCCGGTCGACTTCTACGTGGCGCCGAACGCGCCCTGGCGCCTGTTCGTGTTTTCACGGGAGTGCGACTTCGGCTCGCTCGGAAACGCTTCCGGCGCGAGGCGGCGCCTGGCTCCATGCCCGCACACGACGGAGTTCGGCTCGTTCGAGGGCGACGACATCCCAGGGGTGATCGTGCGGCGCTTCCGCGGCGCGCGCGAGCTCGGGACGCGGACGCTGCGACCGCTCGCTGCGGGGTCGACGTGCCCGGCCGTGAATCGGCGCGGCTGCTACGCCCTCACGTACCGCCTGGTGCGCCTCAATGGTTAGGGCCCTCGCCGGAGCGGTATACATCGCAGGATGGCTCAGCGAAAACAGGACCTGATCGGTCGGCTCGCCGACCGCGGCGAAGAGGTGATCGGGCGCATCGTCGAGCTGCCGGGCGCGAAGAACCTGCTGGACACGGTCAGCTCGATGGGGAAGCGCCTGGACGAGCTCCAGAAGCGGATGCGCGAGCTCGGAGCACTGGAACGGCGCGTGACCGCGCTCGAGCGCAGGGTCGACAAGCTCTCCGGCAAGAGAGCGGGGACGACGAGGCGCACGACGGCCGCCAAGCGGACGACCCGGCGGACGACGGGCTCCGCCGCCGAGGGCACCGCCGAGGCGGGCCGTCGCACGGCGAGCACCCGCCGCACCAGCTCGCGCCAGACGCCGCGGCGCCGCCGACCGCCGGCTCCCTAGGGCACTCGTAGCCGAAGAGCGCCGGGCACGACCTCGAAGTGCGCCGGGGTGGTTCCGGGCTGCTCGCCGTCGAGCTCGATCGGCAGCGGCTCCGGGGCGTCGATCGAGACCTCGGCGCCCCGCAGCAGCTCCGCCTTCGGGTGCGGGAGGTGCCTGCCCCGGTAGGTCTTGGGCAGCGTCGTCAGAAGATCCCACTTCGTCAGGTCGCCGATCAGCAGCACGTCGAAGGTTCCGTCGTCCGGCTTGGCATCGGGGCAGATCATCATCCCGCCTCCGAAGTAGCGTCCATTGGCTACGACGACGTCGTGCATGCGGCTCCGGCGCGTCTCGCCAGCCACCTCGACCGTGAGCTCGGAGCTTTTCCAGCGGGCGAACACGGCGAGCGTGGCCCAGAGATACGAGACCTTGCCCCCCAACGCCTTGGTCGTCTCGTTCGCCCGCTGCGCGATCGCGCCGCTCATCCCCGCGCTGGCGACGTTGGCGAAGTAGGCCTCGGCCTCTGCACCTCCCCAGGCCCTGTACCGCACGCGACCGAGGTCGATCTGCCGCGTGCGGCCGTCGCGCGCGATCACCAGAGCCTCCTCGAGCTTCCGCGGGATGCCGTAGGTCCGCACGAAGTCCCACCCCGTTCCGCGGGGGACGACCGCAAGCTCGACGCCCTCCACGCCCGCAATGCCGTTCGCGATCTCGTTCACGGTGCCGTCGCCGCCGACCGCGACCAGGAGGGTCGCTCCGTCCTCGACCGCCCGGCGCGCGAGCGAGCCGAGCTGACCCGGACCCTCCGACAACAGGGCGTCGCCCTCGAGGCCGGCCTCGGCCGCCCGCCGCGCGATCTCGGGCCACCGCCGGCCGGTGGAGCCGTTCTCCGCGGCCGGGTTGACGAGGAAGACCGTCTTAATGGGGTTCCGCGGTCACAGTCGCGAGCGCCACGCGCGTCATCCGATCGACCGCGGCGCGCAGCTCCTCGTCCGAGATGCGCGTGAACTCGCCCTCCACCACGACGTCGCTGACGGTGAGCAGGCAACCCGCCTGGACGCGTCGCAGCGCTCCCAAGGTGAACAGCACCGCCGCTTCCATCTCGACCGCGAGCACGCCTCGCGACGACCAGCGCTCGTACTGGCCGTCGTCGGGGTTGTAGAAGAGATCGCTCGAGACGATCGGCCCGACGCGCAGCGCCTGACCGATCTCCTTCGCGTGATGGACGGCGGCGTGGACGAGCTCCCAGTCGGAAGTCGGGCAATGGACGTCGCTGCCGACGAGGTGGCGCGCGGTCGAGTCGGCCGGGATCGCCGAGAGCGCGACGATCACGTCGCCGAGCTCGAGATCGGGCTGGAGGCCGCCGCACGTTCCGACCCGCACGAAACGCTTGACCCCGAGCTGGACGAGCTCTTCCATCACGATCGCCGCCGACGGGCACCCCATCCCGGTCGCCTGCACGGACACTGGTAGGCCATCGAACCGGCCGGTGTAGCCGAGCATGCCCCGCTCGGCGTTCGTCTGCTTCGCGCCGTCGAGGTAGGTCTCTGCGATGTACTGGGCGCGGAGGGGGTCGCCCGGCAGCAGGCAGCCCTCGGCGTAGTCGCCCTCGCTGGCGCGGATGTGAATCGGCATGGGGGGAGAGCCTAAAGTTTCCGCGGGTGATGACCACGCTCTTGGAGCCGCGGGTCGAGCAGGTTCTCGCTTTTTGCGCCGAGGACCCCGTGGAGCGCGTCTTCCTCGAGGACGTCGCGCGGCGCGGCCTCGGGCGCTTCATGGCGCTGGCGCGGGCGGCCGGCGGCCTGCGGGCGCTCTGCCACGTGGGTGCGAACGTCGTCCCCTCCGGCGAAGGCTGTGATGAGTTCGCCCGTGTCACCGCCGAGGGAGGCGCCCGCATGATCATCGGCGAGGAGCAGGCGGTCTCGGCTCTCTGGGAGGCAGCGCGCCCCGCGATGGGGAAGCCGCGCGAAGACCGACCCGGCCAGCCCGTCTACGTCCTCCGCCAACGGCCCGAGCCCGGAGGAACGGCGCTGCGCGCCGCCACGCTCGACGACTTCGAATTGCTGCTGCCGGCGTGCGCCCAGGCGCACGAGGTCGAGCTCGGCGTGAACCCGTTGCGGCGCGACCCCGACGGCTTTCGGTGGCGCACCCGCGCGCAGATCGACGACGGCCGCTCCTGGATCTGGACCGAGGATGGCACGATCCTGTTCAAGGCAGAGGCTTCGGCGTGGACGCCGGCGGCCGTGCAGATCGCCCAGGTCTGGGTCGATCCGAAGGTGCGCGGCCGCGGGTACGCGCAGCGCGGGATGCGCGACCTCTGCCGGCGCCTGCTCGAGCTCGTGCCGACGGTGACGCTGTTCGTCCGGCGCGAGAACGTCGCCGCAATACGCGTCTACGACGCGATCGGCATGCAACAGACGATCACGTACAGGAGCCTCATTTTCTGAAGCGGATCGCCACCGCCGTGCTCGTGCTCTGGCTGGGGCGCTGGCTCGCGATGGAGCTCGCCTCCTATGTCGGTCACCGCCTGCTGAAGCCCGATGATGCGGATTGACACATAGTTCCCGAATCCCCTGGAACGGGGGACGACGGCCGCGCGTCGATCGCCGATGCTGCGTCTCGTGCGGCGGATCGGCCTCACTGCGGCAGGCCTGATCGTCGCGTTCACGATTGCGCTGTCGCTTGCGACAGCGAGTCGGGCGCGGCCCTCGGTCACCCATACCTGCACGGTCACCGACCGTCAGTTCATCGAGACGGCGAGTACCAACATGACCGCGATCGGCCTGTGGGGCCAGCAGTACCTGAGCGGCGAAGCGGAGGCCGGCGAGGTGGTCAGCCAGGCGAAGCAGGCGGCGAAGATCGTCGAGGCGACCTCGCCGACGGATCCTTCGCTCTCTCGAACGCGGCGCTTGATGGTGGGCATGTTCGGCGAGTACGCGAGGGGGCTTCAGTTGCAGGCCAAGCACAAGGACGGCGGCAAGCACATGTACCGGTCGTACGGCCTGGCCAACTTCGCGCATGACACGCTCACCGAGGCGCAGCCGGCGCTGCGGAAGCGCGGCTGCGACTTAGCGCCGCTCCTCTAGTGCCCGGGCCGTACCCACGCGACGACTGACCTCGGCGCGGCCGGGACTCGCAACAATAGGTGCATGGATCCGCACCAATTCCGTGACCGCGTCGAGGAGTTCATCCGCGCGCATGCTTTGATCCCCGAGGGGGGTGCCGTTACCTGCCTTGTTTCGGGTGGTCCGGATTCGACGTGTCTATGGCACGTGCTGCGCGAGCTCGGCTACGCCGTCTCGGCGCTGCACGTGAACCACGGCCTGCGCGGCGACGAATCCGAAGCCGATGCCCGCTTCTGCCAGAAGCTGATGGAGGCCCAGGTCGTCGACGGCCGCGGCGGCCCCGGCGGCGCTCGCGACGCCGGAACGGAGGGCGCGGCGGCTTTGCCGGCGCGCCGGGGTCCCGCAGAGGACGAGTTGCGCCGGATCCGCTACTCCTTTGCCACCGACCGCCTGCGGGCCACGGGCCATACCGCGGACGACCAGGTCGAGACGGTCCTCTACCGCGTTGTCTCGAGCGGGGCCCCCGGCGGCATCAAGCTCAAGCGCGAAGACGGGGTGGTGCGGCCGCTGCTGCCCTTCTGGCGCGACGAGATCGAGGCGTACCTGAGTGCCGAGGGCTTGCCCTCGCGCGTCGATTCGTCGAACCGAGACACCAAGCGCGGGCTGATCCGCGAGCAGATCCTGCCGCTCCTCGACCGGCTGCATCCGGGCGTCCGACAGAACCTGTGGCGCCTCGGTCAGCAGCGCACGATGTCGCCGGCGCTCGCGGAGCTGCTCGAGTCGCGTCCGGGCTCGAAGCGCCTTGACCTCGGCAACGGCCGGCAGCTCGTCCGCGAATACGACCGGCTCTGGCTCGAGCAGAGTCCGGTCGCGCTCGAGGGCCGGGTGCGGTGGGGACCCTGGGCTATCGAATCCGGGCTCGAAGGCCTTAAGGTACGTGGGTGGCGGCCCGGCGACCGTCTGGCCGGCCGGAAGAAAAAGATCCAAGACGTGTTCGTCGACGCCAAGATCCCGAGATCGGAGCGCGAGGCGTGGCCGCTCGTCGTGCGTGGGGACGAGGTCGTCGCC
Organism: Gaiellaceae bacterium; assembly: GCA_044870105.1. Lineage (GTDB taxonomy): Bacteria > Actinomycetota > Thermoleophilia > Gaiellales > Gaiellaceae > JBKPFU01. The sequence continues at coordinate 28,808 of JBIOYJ010000168.1, forward strand.
GTGCCGGGCATCGTGGATCACCCCGAGGTGAGAGCCGAGCGTGTCGCAGACTGAGCTGGCCCGGGCCGTCGGCGAGGTTCTCGTCGACGAGGACACCCTCGCCACGCGCGTCGCGGAGCTCGGCGCCGAGGTCTCCGCCGACTACGAAGGCCGCGACCTGCTGCTCGTGGGCGTGCTCAAGGGAGCCGTCTTCTTCATGGCCGACTTCATGCGTCACCTGACTGTGCCGTGCGAGGTCGACTTCATGGCGATCTCGAGCTATGGCGCCTCGACGGACTCGTCGGGCGTCGTGAGGATCCTCAAGGACCTCGACATCAACATCGAGGCACGCGACGTGCTCGTGGTCGAGGACATCATCGACTCGGGGCTCACGCTCTCGTATCTGATCCGCAACCTCGAGGCGCGTGAGCCCGCCTCGCTCGAGGTTTGCGCGCTCCTGACGAAGCCCGAGCGCCGCGAGATCGAGGTTCCCGTGCGCTACGTCGGCTTCGAGATTCCCAACCGCTTCGTGATCGGATACGGGCTCGACTTCGGCGAGCGCTACCGAAACCTCCCGTACGTCGCCGCGTTGAGCGACGAGATCGCGCCCGAGGGCGCGTAGGTAACGCTCAGGTCGGCTGGTACCCTGGTCGATAAGAGGTTTCGTTGAACCGATTCTTCCGCAGCGCACTCTTTCCGCTCTTCGTGATCGTCCTGCTCGTGTACCTGGCGAGCCAGACGCTGATTCCCGACCGGAAGAACGAGCAGAAGATCACCTACTCCCAGTTCAAGGCCTTCGTGGCGCAGGACCAGGTCGAGAACGCGCTCTTCAATCCGGGCAAGCGCTCGCTCTCGGGGAAGCTCGACGACGGCAAGAAGTTCTCAGTCCACTACCCGAGCGACGAGTCCGTACCACCGCTCGAGGAACTGCTCCAACGGCACGACGTGAAGTTCGACTCGAAGGGCACGGGCTCGTGGTCGTGGGTCTCGTTCCTGACCTCGCTGCTCCCGTTCGTGCTGCTGTTCGGCTTCTGGATCTTCCTGATGAACCAGGTGCAGGGCGGCGGCTCCAAGGTGATGAGCTTCGGCAAGAGCCGCGCCAAGCGCATGGCGCCGGATTCCCCGAAGATCGGCTTCAAGGACGTGGCGGGCGTCGACGAGGCGGTCGAGGAGCTCCAGGAGATCAAGGAGTTCCTCGAGAACCCGAAGAAGTTCCAGGCACTGGGCGCGCGGATCCCGAAGGGTGTGCTGCTCTACGGGCCGCCCGGCACCGGTAAGACGCTCCTCGCGCGGGCCACGGCCGGCGAGGCGGGCGTCCCGTTCTTCTCGATCTCCGGCTCCGACTTCGTCGAGATGTTCGTCGGCGTCGGCGCGTCACGCGTTCGCGACCTGTTCGAGCAGGCGAAGCAGGCGAGCCCTTGCATCATCTTCATCGACGAGATCGACGCCGTCGGCCGCCATCGCGGAGCCGGGCTTGGTGGCGGTCACGACGAGCGCGAGCAGACGCTGAACCAGCTCCTCGTCGAGATGGACGGGTTCGAGCTGAAGGACAACATCATCCTCATCGCGGCGACGAACCGCCCGGACATCCTCGACCCGGCCCTGCTCCGCCCGGGCCGCTTCGACCGGCAGATCGTCGTCGACCGCCCCGACCGCAAGGGCCGCAAGCAGATCCTCGAGGTCCACACGCGCGGCAAGCCTTTGGCAAAGCAGATCGACCTCGACGCGCTCGCCGGCCAGACCCCAGGCTTCACCGGCGCCGATCTCGCCAACCTGATCAACGAGGCGGCGTTGCTCACCGCCCGCTCGTCGAAGCGCGAGATCACGATGGAGGAGCTCGAGGAGGGGATCATGCGCGTGATCGCCGGCCCCGAGAAGAAGACGCGCCTGCTCTCCGAGGAGGAGCGGAAGGTCACCGCCTATCACGAGCTCGGCCACGCGATCGTCGGCCACGTGCTGCCGAACACCGACCCGGTGCACAAGGTCTCGATCATCAGCCGCGGCCAGGCGCTCGGCTACACGATCTCCCTGCCGACCGAGGACAAGTTCCTGACCACGCGCGCCGAGCTCACCGACACCATGGGCATGACCCTGGGCGGCCGCGCCGCCGAGGAGATCGTGTTCGGCGAGATAACGACCGGCGCCTCGAACGAC
>JBIOYJ010000169.1:0-18875 GCA_044870105.1 Gaiellaceae bacterium
AGCGCGGATCTCCTCATCGCTGCGAACACGATCTGGGTCGTCGTCGCAGCCGTGCTCGTGATGTTCATGCAGGCCGGGTTCGCATTCCTCGAAGCGGGACTGACGCGGATGAAGAACGCCGCGCACATCGCCGGGAAGAACGTCCTGATCTTCGGCGTCTGCTCACTCGTCTACTGGGCGGTCGGCTTCGGGATCGCGTTCGGCGACGGGAACGCCCTCGTCGGCCTCCATGGGTTCGCTCCGTCGACCGACGAGATGCTCGGGATCGGACAGGCCCCGTTCACCTTCTTTACATCGATCCCCGGCGCCAGCGCCTACCTGTTCGAGGTCGTCTTCGCGGGGGTCTCGCTCGCGATCGTCTGGGGCGCGATGGCCGAGCGCGCGAAGCTCTGGGTTTACTTCGCGTTCGGCATCGGCTTCACGCTGATCTACTCGGTCACCTCGCACTGGATCTGGCATTCCGGCGGGTGGCTCTTCGGGCTCGGCATGCAGGACTTCGCGGGCTCGACCGTCGTCCACTACCAGGGCGCGCTCGCGGCTTTGGCCGGCGCGATCCTGCTCGGCCCGAGGATCGGCAAGTTCGGCCACGACGGACGCGCGAATCCGATTCCCGGCCACAACATGCCCTACGCCGTCCTCGGGACGATCATCCTCTGGTTCGGCTGGTTCGGCTTCAATCCGGGCTCGACGCTCGGCGTCGTCACCGGCGACAAGATCGGCTACTTCGGCTACGTCGCGCTGACGACGAACGTCGCGGCGGCGGCGGGTGCGCTCGGCGGCCTCATCACCGCGTGGCTCGTCCTGCGCAAGCCGGACGTCTCGATGATGCTGAACGGGGTGATCGCTGCCCTCGTCGCGATCACGGCGGCCTCCGGTTTCGTCGCACCGTGGTCGGCGGTGCTGATCGGCTTCCTCGCGGCCGCGATCGCCGTCGTCGCCGTCCCGCTCGTCGAGCGCATCGGCATCGACGACCCGATCGGCGCCGTGGCCGTCCACGGGCTCGCCGGCGTCTGGGGCACTCTCGCGACCGGGATCTTTGCCGTGCCGGCTCTGGCGGCGAACCTGAACACCGGTGCCGGCGGGCTCCTCTACACCGGCTCCTTCCACCAGCTTGGCGTCCAGGCGCTCGGCCTCGTCGCCGTGGGCGCGTTCACGTTCTCCGCCTCCTTCGGCTGCCTCTGGACGATGAGGCGGCTGTGGGGGATCCGCGTCGAGGAGCACGTCGAGACGGCCGGGTTGGACGTGTCCGAACACGGCATGTGGGGCTACCCCGAGTTCTACATCCCCGTGCCGGGCGGCTATGGAACCGAGGCGCACAGCCATCTGCTCGGCCACGCCCACCGGCACCGTCCGGCGCCTTCGCAAGAGTCAGAGCCGATTCCGGAAGCAGCGTAGGAGGGACGATGAATCCGAATTCGAAATGCGCGTGCGCCAAGCCGATCCTGCGTGAGATCTCGGAGCAGAAGGGCTCTTCTGTGAGCTTCTGCGCCCGCTGCAAGCGCCCGATCGGCCTGCGTATCGGAAGCGTGCGCTCGGCCGCCTGACCTAGGTCTTTCGCCGCTACATTCCCGCCGTGGACGAGAACGCCGAGCGCCGAATCGAGGCCTGGGATCTCGTCCTGGTCGCTCTTCCGGGCGCTTTCGCAACGTGGGCAGCCTTGGCTGAGCACTGGACGTGGGCGACCATGGCCTTGGTCGTCTTCGGCGCGCCGTTCTTGATTCAGGCGGTCGTGACCGCCCTCAACGACGAACTCGACGACGTGGCTGGCTGTATGCAATCGCTGCCATCGCGGCTCTGGCCGGTGCTGCCGTGATCAGTGTCTACGTCCTTCAGTCCTGGGCGTGGGCCTCAACGATCGTCCCACTTGCGCTTCTCAGCGTCGCCCAGGCCATCTGGTCCGCCGTTCGCGGGGACGAACCAACCGAGACGCAGGATGTTCCGGGGCAGAGCGAGATCGATCGGGACATCAAGGAGAGGCAGCACCGTCAGGACGCGCAACTCCCGAAGATCTATCCGCACGTCTGACGCCGGTGCGCTACCAGTTTGTCGACTGCCGCTGGGAGCTCGGCAAGCCCGGCTGGGGGCGTGAGCAGTACCTCGCCGGACACATTCCCGGCGCATCGTTCCTCGACGTCGAGCAGGACCTTTCGTCGCCGCCCGGACCTCGGGGCCGGCATCCGCTACCCGACCAGGACGGCTTCGCGGCGGCGGCCTCCCGCGCCGGCATCGGAGACGGCGTCTTCGTCGTCGCCTACGGCTCGATGGGCGGCGCCGAGCGGCTTTGGTGGCTCCTGCGCCACTATGGGCACGAAGGCTGCGCCGTGATCGGGCTCGAGGGCTGGCTCGGTCCACTCCGCTCCGGCGACGAGGAGATCGAGCCGGCGAGCTTCACTCCGCGGCCACGCATCGGCGACACGATCGAGGCGGACGAGCTGCAGGAGCGCCTGGAGGAGCTCGTCCTCGTCGACGCCCGCATCCCTGAGCGCTATCGAGGCGATGTCGAGCCGATCGATCCCGTCCCCGGCCACATCCCGGGTGCGCTCAATTCCCCCTGGAACGAGCCGGTGCCGGATCTACCTGCCGGAGAAACAGTCGCTTATTGCGGCTCGGGCGTCACGGCCTGCGTCCTCGTCCACCGGTTCGCGCTGGCCGGTCGCGAGGCGAAGCTCTACCCGGGATCCTGGAGCGAATGGTCCGGCCTGCGGCTGCGCGCAGAGCGAAGCTCCGATTAGGAATCCCTGGCGCTAGCGCCTTGAGGGAAACCACGCGCTGACCGGATGGAGCTCCCATCCGGAGTAGCTGTGCCAGTCGTGCCCCTCGTTGCCCGGATCCCAGAAGACAAAGCCCTGGACGTCGATCTTCGAGCCTGCCGGCGGAAACGCCGCAGGTGCGACGTTGGCTGAAAACCACGTCGCGTCGATCTCGGCGTGGATCGTCTTCATGTTCCGATTGGGAATGTCGGGCCGGCTCGCATCGGTCAGATTGGTCGTCACGTCGCCGTCCGGCGGGTGATCGACGTCACCCGAGACCACGACCCCGTCGATCTGCACGAAGGCCGGCTCACCTTCGACGTCGCAGGGCGGATTCAGGAGATGGCGCTGCGGATCGTTTTCGAGGTGCGGCTTGAAGGCGCCGCCGGCCTCCGTCGCCCCGCCAGTCGGCCCCGGCTCAGACCCAAGGATCTCGGGAATTGTGGTCTTCGTGGGCACACAATCCACATGAGGATTCCATGAAGTAAGGGACCCGATCTCGCGCGAACTGAAGCGAGCGCCGATCCGTCGCTCACGAGTCAGCTTGACCATGCATCCCCGCCGACCGGCGCAGGCGCCGCGCCAGCCGAGAAACCTGCCCCCACGCGCGGGGTTGGCCCGCACACGCACGACCGAGCCGCGCCGAAACGACCAACTGCAGCGTTTTCGGCAAACACGCTTACCCGGACCCTGCACCGTTCCGCTACCCGATACGGCCACGCGCAGCCTGACCGAGTGATCCTCTCGGGAAGCAATGGACGCGCTGACCACGGCTGCTACGACCAGCAGCATCCCGAGAGCAGCAAGCCGCAGCATGAGCTTCCGGCTCATTGAACGCATTTTGCGGATTTGTGCATGATGAGAATGTTGTCTGCCGCGACCTTAGCCCGGCGGTCCGGTTTCTGGAGCCGCGTATACGCGCTCATCGACCGCGTCGATGCAGAACGGGCTCGAGCGCACGACCTCGGCCCGCTCACGGCTACCCGCTGGCGGTCGATCGGTCGAGAGGTGCCGCCGAGCCTCGCACGCGAGGAACTCGCCGCCCGGCTCGCCTCGCGGGTGGTACCGAGCATCCTTGAGCGCGCGCGGAACGCTTTTGACGGGCCAATGCTCATCTTCAAGGGGCCGGAGGTAGGCGCTCGCTATCCCGGTGCTGCACGGTTCTTTGGTGACCTCGACCTTCTCGTCGCTGACGGTGAGGCCGCAAGGAGAACGCTTCTCGCGGCCGGATTCCTGGTCGTCGAGGCCGAGGCCGATCGGCAGGGCGGAGATCACCACCTTCCGCCCGTTGTCCTGCCCGGCCTGCCGCTGCAACTCGAGCTCCACACGAAGCCGAAGTGGCCGAGGAAGCTCGCGTATCCCGCCACCGATGAGCTCTTCCGAGCGGCAGTCCCCGCCGCGGTGCCCGTCGATGGGCTCCAGGCACCTGCTCCGCGCCACCACGCGCTGCTCCTGGCCGTGCACGCTTGGTCACACGGAGCTCTGCGCTCTGCGCGGGACTTGCTAGACGTAGCGATCCTCGCCGAAGAGGCAGATCGCGAAGAGATCGCGACGACCGCGGAAGCTTGGGGAATCGGCCGCCTGTGGGGAACCACGATCAGCGCGGCGGATTGGTTGTTCGGCGACGAAGACAATCCGCCCGCAGCCGTGCGGCTGTGGGCGCGGCACTTGCTCACGCTCCGCGACGCGACTGTGGTCGAGAGCCACATCGAGCGCTGGGTATCGAGCTTCTGGATGCTTCCGCCCCGCGCCGCGTCCGCTCGCGCGCTTTCCGAGATCGCCAGGGATTTTGGTCGTGGGCACCGCGAGCGACGGCGCGACAAGCTCACCCGGATCCTTCGCGCCATCCGCCATGCGTTCATGACGAAGTCGGATTACGGCTGGAAGCGGTAGCCGCCCGGCCGCCTGAGGCTTCGGACTTCGGTCAGCACGTCCCCGCTCCGCAACCCGAGGTGTGCGGCGTACAGACCGATTCCCACGGGAACGAGCACCGCCAGCCTCGCTCCGCTGGGCAATCCCCCGTGCACGAGCACGGCCCTCAGAGCGTAGACGACCGCTGCCATGGCGACACTGCCCTCGACGACTCGCGCGACGCTGCGGACGAAGTCGGCCGGTGAGAGCTCGACGATCCGGCAGGTGAGCCACGTGTACGGCGGCAGCAACACGCTTCTGGCCGCCAAGTAAAAACCCGCCACCCCGACGACGCCCCACTCGAGGCCGATGGCGAAGGCGCCCACCGTGACGACCGTGGAGATCGCCATGAACGCGAGCAGCGTTCCCGATCGGTCTCTCGCCTGGAGGACGCTCCAGTTGAACGGCTGAAAGCTCAGTACGGCGCCCGCGAGACAGAGGAACTGCAGCACGGGCACCGAGTCTTCCCACCTGCTCCCGAGAACGGCGGGCACGAAGTCGGGCGCGACGACGGCCATTCCGAGGAAGGCCGGCAGCGTGATCGCCGCAGCGAGCCGGTTCCCTCGCAGCCAGGCGCGACCAAGACGAACCGGGTCGTCCTGAAGGCGCGAGAACGCAGGGAAGAGCACCTGCTGCACGGGGGTCGTGAAGCGCGTCACCGGGGCGAACATGACGTTGTAGGCGACGGAGTAGATGCCGAGAGCGCGAGAGCCGAGATAGCGACCGATCAGAAGGTTGTCCGCGTTCAGGTTGAGGTAGCCGAAGAAGCGTGCAGCAAGCGTCTTCGCGCCGAACGACCCCAGGTCGCGGAGGCTGGCAACGGAAAACGTCCAGTGGGGCCTCCAGCTCGAGAGGCTCCAGATCAGCACCAGACCGACTGCCTCGGCGGCCACCGGCTGGGCCACGATTGCCCATGGGCCGGCGCCGGCCAGCGCGAGAGTGACCGCCGCCGCGGCGCCGACCACGGTGGCGACGATCTCCCGAATCTGCAGGCTCCGGAAAGCCATCTCTCGGTTCAGCAGCGCGATCTGCGTCGCCGAGAGCGCCGACAGCGTGAACGTGACGGCGACGAGCGCGAACAGCGGCGTGACGCGAGACGTCGAGAAGAAGGCGGCGACGGCCGGTGCCGCGGCGATCCCGACGCCCGTGCAGACGAGACCGGCCGCGAGACTCGCCCAGAAGGCGGTCGAGCGGTCGGCCTCGGTCAGCGTCCGCCGCTGGATGAGCGCGGGGCCGAGCGAGAGGTCGAGGAAGATCGAGGCAAAACCCGTAAAGGCCAGTGCCATCGCGGCGATGCCAAAGTCGCGCGGCACGAGCAGGCGAGCCAGCAGGATGCCGACGCCGACCCGAGACAGCTGCAGAACGAGGTGCGAGGCCAGCTTCCAGCCGACGCCGCTCACGATCTTGGCGCGAAGGTCGTCTGCTGGAACGTCAGGCGGTGCTGCTGGCGCGGCCGGTTCGGACATCGGCCCGACCCTCACGTTACTGTCGAGCGGTGTCGACACTGCTGATCACGGGCGCGGCGGGACTCATCGGAAGCATCCTCAGGCGCGAGCTCGCGAACGAGTTCCAACTGCGCGGGGTCGACCGACGGCGTGCCCCGGGCGTGCGGCGGGTCGACCTGACACGTGCCAAGGCAGCCGAGCGCGCGTTTCGCGGGGTCGACGACGTGGTCGATCTGGCGGGTGAGCCTGCGCTCGAAACCCCGTGGCAGCAAGTGTGGAAGAACAACATTCCGGCGACGTTGAACGCATTCGAGGCCGCGCGCCGGGCGGGCGTACGGCGCGTCGTGTTCGCGAGCTCGAACCATGTGACCGGGATGTACGAGCGCGACCTGCCGTACTCGGCGATCGTCGCGGGTGACTACGACGCCGTGGAGCCAAGTGCAATCCGCTTGATCGGCGCTTCCGAGCCCATTCGTCCTGACAGCCCTTACGCGCTCGGGAAGGCGCTGGGCGAAGCGGCGGCCCGCTATTACGCCGACGAGTTCGGGCTCTCCGTGATCTGCCTGCGCATCGGGACCGTGCTCAAAGACGACCGGCCGAGCCAAAGCCGCCACTTCGCGACCTTGCTCACGCACGCCGATCTCGCACGGCTGACGCGGAGTTCACTGACGGCGCCGGAAGAGGTCCGCTTCGCCGTCTACTACGGGGTCTCCGAAAACACGTGGAGGTTCTGGGACATCGAGGATGCAAAGCGTGAGATCGGATACGCCCCGGAGGACGACGCCGAACGCTTTCGCTAAGGCTTGGCGGACTCCGCCTGCGCCGGGACGCCACGGGTGGCGTGACCGCAAGGACGCCTGTCAAAGGCGCAGCCGCGCAAGGCCTCGTTTGAGCGCGGCGACCGGGACGTCAGACGGGCGCTCGAGTTCCCACGTCTGCTGAAGGAACCCCGGCAGGCCCAGGACTGCCCGAGGGAGTGGCTGCGCGGCCGTCGTGCGGAGGTAATGGCCGAGCGTCGGGCTCACGCTGCCCGCCAGCCGGTGCGCGACCCTGTCCCGGCGCGTCGGCGCCTCGGAGGCAAGCCGGTCCCGAAGGGCTGCGACGCGCTCGTGCCCTGTGACCCTTGCCAGGTAGTCGAACGCGTCACGCGCAGGACTGAGGAGCGCGGTCGCGGCAAGAACCTCGATCAGCTCGTGATCGACCGCCGGCCCCGAAACGACGATTGCGTGCACGTCGACCAACCATTGCACGCCTGCCGGCCGCGTCCTTCGAGCCCCGGCCCCGACTACGAAGACGAGCAGATCGGCTGGTTCGGGGACGGGGAGCACCGAGTCGCCCACACGTACGTCTCGGGCACGGCGCCACACCTCCTCTGCCACCTCTGTCCGATTCGAGGGAAACAGGTAACCCGGTGCGTGCTCGGGTCCGAGCAGAACGCCGGTCTCGAGGATCGGACGGAGGCCCAGCTCGGGGTAGTAGCTCGCCCGCGCTGCGTCACCGACGACGAGTGGGCGGTCGTCGGACTCACGTGCGGCAGCGACCTCCCCCGCTATGCGCGCAAGCTGGAGCTGGTTTCGGTACCAGGTCTTTCGGTACGTGCCGCGTAGCCGCGCAAGCCGCGGATCATCCGGCTCGATGTCACGGAGGCGGCGATAGAGCAATGGTAGGACCGGGAACGCCCCGCTCTCCAACGCCTCGACGTCGAGCGGCTGGAGCTCACGCCAGGCTCGGCGCGCATCTTCGTCCTTTTGGGCGATCGCAGCGCGAAGGAGCAGCTCCTGCTTTCTCGTCGGCCAGAAAGATCCGACGAGCCCGCGGCGCCTCACGAAGCCTCGTCGCGCTCGGCCGCGCGCCGGCGATCCATCGCGGCCTTCAGCACGAGCAGGTACTGCGAGCGGGCGTCACGTTCGCGCAGCCCGTTGTTCTGGAGATGAAGCCGCCGCTCTAGCACGGTGTCCGGAAGGATCAGGCTCTTCAGCCCGGCCTCCGACGCTCGAGCGAACCAATCGACGGTGACGCCGACCCGTAGCGTGGTCGAGAACGGGCCAACGCGGTCGAAGGAGTCGCGGTGAATGAGCATGAGGTTCGGCGCCGTCCAGGGCAGTGGCTCGGGGGCAGCCGGCCGAATCTGGGCGCGCTCCTCCGTCGTCAGCTCGGGGCTGACGAACTCCCGCACATAGCCAAAAACCATGTCGAGGTCCGGGTCGGCTCGCAATGCCGCCATCTGCTTGTCGAGCTTGTCGCGGACGAAGCGGTCGTCGGCGTCGAGGAAGGCGAAGTAGTCCGCGCTCGCGAGTTCGACGGCCCGGTTCCGAGCGGCGCCGTTGCCACCCCGTTCCTGGAAGACGTACCGGACTTCGGAGTAGCCTTTCGCGATCTCACCGCTGCCGTCGTCGGATCCATCGTCGACGACGATCAGCTCGAGCGGCTCGTAGCTTTGCGCCCGCACGCTCTCGATCGCCTCACGCAGATAGGGCGCGCCGTTGTATACGCCGATCATCACACTGATGAGCGGATTCACGAGCTGTCCTCCTTCATCCCTCGCTCGCGTTCGAGCTTCGCTCGCAACGAGCGGAGCAGGGGCTGCTGGGCTGCCGCCGCGGCGCGCCCTGCGGTGACGCTCGATTCGTGGAAGCGCCGGTAGAGGACGAGCTGTGGCAGAACTTCGAACCGAATTCCGCGCTCCCGCATCCGGATCAGCACATCCATGTCTTCTCCGCGGTCGAAGGAGGCGTCGTAGCCGCCGAGCTCGAGAAGGACACGCCGCCGGAACATCGCGGACGAAAGTGGGATGCCGTCCAGCTCGTTGTAGACGGGATCGCGCGCCATCCAGGGCGGAGGGTTCAGCCACTCCTGCCGGCCGAAGACGCACCCGACGTCGGGATGGTCGACGAGGTAACCGGCCTGCACGCTCAAGCGGTCGGGCGGTAGCAGGTCGTCCGCGTCGAAGTTCGCGACCAGATCGCCGTCCGCCAAGGCAAGCGCTGCGTTGCGCGCGGCCGCCGGACCCGAGTTCTCCTGACGGACGTAGTTGACGCCCGCGAACGAGCGCACGATCTCGCCGGTTCGGTCGGTGGATCCATCATCGACGACAACGATCTCGAAAGGCTCCCAGTCCTGGGCAACGACGCTCGCGAGCGCTGGGCCGACGAACTCCTCGGCGTTGTATGCGGCCATAATCACGCTGACGAGTGGGCGCTCGACACTCATGATTGCTCCAGGATTGCGCGAATCGCGCCCGGAATCGAGTCTACGTCCGGCCCGACCTCGAACGTGTACGTCGGGAGACGGCGAAGGAGCGATCTCATCCGCGCAAAAGCGTCGGGCTGCGGCGGGTGGAGCTGGAGCAGCGTGCTCGGCGCAAGCGCCCTCAGGGCGGCTCCGCCACCGGCCGGCAACACCCTCGGCCCGGACTCGGCCACGCGCGGGACGAGCACCGCACGCAGCGGAAATCCTTGCGTCGTCCGCGCCGGGAAGCGCTCGTGCACGTACAGAACCGCTTTTTCAGCCTCGTTGAGGTCCCTTCCGAGCTCATCCGCATCGAGGTGCGGAAGCAGCTCGAGCTGGTCGGGTCCGACCTTGCCGGAGCTGTAGAGGCTGATCACGGCCGGCTCCGCGCCGTCCCGCACGGCGACGTAGTCGTCCGCCGCGTATAGGAGCTCCGAGGGCAGACACGAGAGCGCCGTCGTCGACTTGCCCGATCCTCCGGGACCGACCAGCAGCACCCCCCCCGATTCGGTTCCGACAGCTGCACCGTGGAGAAGCAGGACCTGGTGCTCGCTCAACCACCAATGGAGGATCTGTCGCAACGGCGCCGCGCGCTCCCAGTAGGGAAGCTCGGCTGCATCGCCACACCAGAACCAGGCCTGGCGAGCGCCGGCGTCGTACACGTTCGTGAGCGCGAGCGCGGGTTGAAACGCCGCGTGTGCGCTATCTCCCTTGAGGTAGTAGACGGCCCCGCGCGGATCCTCGTCGCGGCGAGACGGCGACAGGGCACGTGCGCCTGAGGTCGCTGAGTCCCAAAGCATTACTGTCAGGGCCGGCTCGCCGTCCGACCGGTCTACGAGATGCGCGAACGCGCGGCTGAGGCGCTCGCCCGGAAGCGGCCCCGCCGAGCGAAGCAGGACTACCTCGCCAGCTACGCGGACGCGTCGCTCGGAGACGGGCAGCGCCGCCTCGGCGGCGGCGAAGCTCTCGGCCGCAGCCGCGACCCAGGCCTCCGGCGTGGTCGTGACTGCCGTCCCGCTCTCACGCACGATGTTGGCCCTCGGCGCTACGCGCGCGGCTCGGCGTGGGGCCAGCCCCGTGCATCCACCTCGTGCACGGGATCGAGCAGGATGATGTCCTGCATATCCGTGAACTTGTGGAAGGTCGGCTCCACGAACGGCGCCCGTTGCTCAGGCGGCTCGGGCACGCTCGATTCGATGTTCCCCGACGCGGCGCCGTCCTCGTCGAGCGGAACGATCAGATCCTCGCCCTGCAGCCCGCCGATGAGGCGCTCGACGGACGCCTCGATCTCCTCCCGAGAAGCGTCGTACCGGCTTGCCAGCATGTCGACGATCACGGGGAGCTCGAGGGTGTCGGCGATTCCTTCCCAGACCTCAACGGCCGATCCCTCGAGATTGAAGTAACACCCCGTCGAGAGGTGCACGACAATCGTCTCGCCCTCGATTGTTTCCGCAATCACCTGCGGTGCATTCACTCGAAATCGTTGCATGACTCTCCCCAGACGGCCGCGCCCTCTGCGACGCACTATACCTCGACATCGAAAAAGCGAAATACCTGCACGCGGGCGGTTAGTCAGTGCCCGCTGTCTTCTGAAGCACGAACTCGACCGCGTCGCGGTTTCGCTCCGGTTCATCTTCGCGCGGTTCCTTGTAGGCCCAGGCGTACCTTCCGGCGATCCTTACATCGGAGTAGGACGGGTGCTGCAGGACGAGCAAGCCGACGACCCGCAGGAGCTGCGGAGTGGTCCGTTCGTCTTCCGGCATGGCACGTACATCTGCGCGCTCGCCGAGCGTCGGGCTGGACTCATATGTCCAGTGGAGATCGTCGAAGAGGATCCATCCGCCCCCGCGAAGGAGCTTGTCGACGAGGAAGAACGCCAGGCCGTCCGTTTCCCACGTGTGCGCACCGTCGATGAAGCAAAAGTCGAAGCACGGCTCGGTCCGGTTTGCGGACGTCCGTCTCTGGATCAGTTTCATCAGCTCCCAGTTGTACGACTTCGCCGCGATGACCGGGTCGACGAAACCCGACAAGCCGGTGCGATCCAGCGAGTCGAACACGGTCGGCTTTCTGTCCATCGCGCTCGGCCTGTCGATCGTGGTGACGCGCCCTGCGCCCTTCTCGTGCAGAGCCGCGGCGATGTAGCAAGCCGATGTGCCATGACCGAACCCCAACTCGAGGACGTCGTGGACGTCGGCCCGCAGCACGAACTCGTACAGCACCCGCCCGGCCTCGACGGTCGTCAGCGGGTTCGGCGTGATCTCACGGATCGCCTCGGCGACCCGGTGAAAATCCATGGAAGATCTAGGCCGCCGACGCGGTCGAGGTCGACCCCGTGAAGGCCGTCAGGTAGGGCTGCCAGCCCTGCGGGATCTTCGGGGCGGCGAGCTTGATGAAGAGCACCGGCTGGGGAGGCCGCGGCTTCGCGCGCAACTGCATCGATGCCTCCTCCGGCGAACGATCGCCCTTGCGCAGATTGCACGGCGCGCACGAGGTGACCACGTTCTCCCAGATGGATTCACCGCCTCGACTCCGAGGCACCACGTGGTCGAGCGTGAGGCGGCCGCCCGACGTGCCGCAGTACACGCAGCGCCACCCGTCACGTGCGAAGAGCGCGCGTCGCGAGATCTTCCGCTGGACCGTGCGTGGCACCCGGACGTACTGGACCAGACGGATCACGTGCGGCCATGGATACGTGTCCGTCGCCGAGTGCAGCTGCTGCTCGAGCTCCTCGATCACCTCCGCCTTGCCCTTGAACACGAGCACGTGGGCACGCCTCACCGTGGTCACGTTGAGTGGCTCGTAGCTGGCGTTCAGGACAAGAACCTGCTGCACGACTCAGAAAATTAGCATCCGTCTAGCGGGACATTGCGCGCTCGACCGCCTCTTCTTCCTCAGGAGACAAGGCGACCGAAGCACGGCCGCGGTCGAGCTCCTTGACGTAGATGCGCGCGTAGTCCCGCCCCTGGATCGCGCTCACGACGACACCGGTCCGCCCCGAGTTGAGCAGGGCAAACGAGGCCGACTGGTGACCGCCGGTGTCTTCGTAGGCGTCGTAGCGGACGATCGAGGTGTTCGAGACCGTGTCGTCTACGCGACGGTCGACCCTCACGAGCCCGGCCGCCACCTCGTCGACCGCGCGGTGGAGATCGTCGATTCGCCCCTGCAAGGAGACGGCGAAGTCGATGAGGTCGCCTTTGCCGCCGCCGAGCAGAACGAGCTGGGCGTCGCGCAGGCGACGCAGCTTCAGCCACAGGCCGAGGGCGATCGCAAATACGAGCGCCGCGCCGCCCGCAGCGCCGATTGCGATCCAGGCGGCCGCGGAGCTGGAGAAGTCCATCGGCCGGGAAATCTAGCCGGGCAGCGAGAAGATGACCGGGTACTCGGCGGTGTTGTTCGTGGTGATCTTTTCGTTGGGAACGGCCTTGACCTCGACCTTGATCGTCGTGGGCTTCGCGAAGTCGACGGCGCCGAACCCCGTGAACCTGACCGTCTTCTCCTCACCGGCGTTGATGAAGTCGATCGTCTTCGTCTGCTTGATCTCGGGAGTCTGTTGAATCGTCAGCGTGACCGGGATCCGCAGCTCGGCGGATTCTCCCGAGTCCCTGATCGTCACCTCGAACGCGAGGTTGCTCGTGCCGGTGACGGTGTTCTGGCTCGTGTTCAGCTCTTGACCCTGCGGGAGCGCCTTGACGGAGACGATGTTCGTGCCGTGCGTCCCGCCGGTTCGCACTCCCTGCGTCGTCCCGCGCAGATGCTGGAGGACGGCAACCATCGAGCTCCGGCTCGCGAATTCGACGTTTTGGAGGAAGTTCGAGTCGGGCACCTTCACGTCGCCGACGTCTTGCGAGGCGAGCACTTGCTTGGCCGGATCCTTGAAGGCGTCGTCCCAGATCACGTCGCCGGCCAGGAGGCGTGACGCCTGCGCCGCGAGAACGGTGCCGGCGTCGCTCAAGTTCTTGGTTCGCGCCGTTCGCGTGAACGAATCCGCCAACCCCGTCAGCCCACTGACCCTGAACTGGAGTGCCTGGATTACCGCCTGGTGCTCGCTGCGGAGGCGGCCTGGGGGATCGATGTTCTGCGCCGCCTCGACGTCGAGCTCCTCCTGCCGGGCGAAGCCGGCAAGCCGGCGCTGGAGATCGGCCTGCCTGAGATCGGGGGTCGTCAGCAGGTCGTTCAGCTGACGTCCGATCTGCTGTGAGCGCGCCGCGATCTCGCTGACCTTCTTCATGTAGTTCTCGTACTTCGAGTGCTTGCTCGACTCGCCGCAGCTGCGGACCCAGAAGACGAGCAGCACGACGATCAGGATCGCGAAGGCGATCAGACCAACGAGGCGCAGGAGCGGCGTCAGCCCCGTCGGGGGCCGGACGGGCCGCCGCGGGCCGCCGCGGACCGGCCGCTCGACCCTGGCGGTCTCGCGTGTCTCCGGCTCCTCGAAGAAGTCGAAGTCGATGTCGACGTCGCGCTCGGACATACCCGGGTGCAGGCGAAAACCCGGATCACTCTAACGGCTCCCCTGGTCGGCGCAGGATTGTCGGCTTGTCCCGGCGAACCTCGCAGCCATGTCCGAAGCGGCGATCGCCGCGCCTGCGAGCGACCTCGTACTCGGGCGCTACCGGCCCCTCCAGCCGCTCGGCAGCGGCGGCTCGGGCTCGGTCTGGCTCGCGCGCGACGAGGCGAGCGGGGTCGACGTTGCCCTGAAGATCGTCCCGCGCGAGGGGAAGGCCGCCTCTCGTGCGGAGCGCGAGGCGTCGGCCGCGGCGCGACTGCGTCACCGTCACACGCTGCGCTCGTACACGCTCGCGCGCGACCGGCGCCACGTCTACATCGCGTACGAGTACGTCCCCGGCCGAACCTTGCGCGACGCGCTCCGCCACGGCGAGCTCGACGATCCCGGGGCGATCGAGGCCGCTGCGCAAGTGCTCGAGGCGCTCGCCCATGCGCACGCGTGCGGAATCGTCCATCGCGACGTCAAGCCGACGAACGTTCTGCTCGCGGACAGCGACGGCTCGGTGCGGCTGCTCGACTTCGGTCTCGCGCGCATGAACGGCGAAGAGACGCTCACGGCGGCGGGCGACGTCCCGGGAACGCTGGCCTACATCTCGCCGGAGCGCCTGCGGGGAGTGAATGCGGGCCCGGCCGCGGACGTCTGGGCCGTCGGCGTCCTGCTCTGGGAGACGCTCGCGGGCTACCACCCGTTCTGGAAGGGCTCGCCGCTCGAGACGGCGAAGCGAATCGAGGCGGGGGGAACGACGTTGGCAAAGGCTCGCCCGGATCTACCCAAACGGCTCGTCGCGCTCGTCGACCGCGCCCTCGCGCTCGATCCCGCCCGAAGGCCGACCGCGAAGAAGCTGGCCGACGAGCTCCGGAAGGCCTGGGCGGAAGAACGGCCAGCGGCGCGCCCGCGCCCGGCCCTGCGGCTGCCGGCCCGCGAGCAAGCAATCTCGGCGGCGCTCGCGGCGGTGTTCGTGGGCTGGACGACCTGGGCGATCCCCTTCTACCCGACGGGCTGGCCGCTCGGGGTGGCCGCCCTCGCGGCCGGAGTGACGCTCGTCCGCGCCCGCCTCGGGCTCGCCGTCGCGCTGGCCGCGCCGGTGCTCCCGCTCGGAAACGTCTCCTCGGGACTGGCGTGGGCCTACGGCTTGGCGGCCGCTCTCTGGCTCGTGCTCTCCTGGCGCGAGCCGCGCCGCGGGCTGCTCTTCTGCGTGGGCCCATTGCTCGGCCCGGTGGGCGCGCTCGGGGCGCTGACACTCGCCGTCCAGTTTCTCGACAGCCGCATCAGGCGCGCAGCGCACGTGGTCCTGGGAGTACTCGTCGCCGGCCTCGTGGCGGGAATCCGAGAAGTTCCCTTGCCGGTGACAGGCGAGCCGGCAAAGGAGACTCTCGACGTCTCCGGCAGCGGCTCACCGCTCGGCGTCACGGGAGACCTCGTTCACACCTTCGCGGCCTACCCGACGATCGCCCTCGAGGGGCTGCTGCTCGTGGTTGCGGCACTGGCTCTCCCGCTGGCGCGACGCTGCGGACTCTGGGGAATCGCCGCGTTTGGAGCGCTCCTTCTCGCGGCGACGGTCCTGCCGGCCGCCACGGCGGCCGTGCCGGCGGTGCTCGTCGCGTGGGCCGTCTGCACAGGCCTTGCGCTCAGGTTCCGTCTTTAGACTGACGCCCCGCGGGTAATTCCCCCTCGGACCGATGGTTCTGCGCAACATCGAGAACAAGATCGAAGCGTTGTTCGAAGGCGTCTTCGGGCGTGCATTTCGCGCGAACGTGCAGCCGGTGGAGCTGGCCAGAAAGCTGGTCAAGGAGATGGAGGACCACCGCGTGATCTCGGTCTCGCAGGTCTACGCGCCGAACGAGTACACGCTCTACCTCTCCCCCGACGACCGGGAGCAGTTCGCAGACTACGAGCCCTCGCTGCTGAAGGAGCTCGAGGACTACCTCGAGGAAAATGCGAAGCGGGAGAAGTACGTCCTGCTCTCACCGCCGCGGGTACTGATGGAGACGGACGAGGATCTCGACCTGGGCGAGTTCGGAATCGCCACGCGCATGGTGCGGGGCCAGAAGCCGCTCCCGCGGGAAGCGTCGCCGCCCGAGGTCGAGCCCGGCGCGACCATGGTCTACAAACCCAAGCAGCCGCCGACGGAGGCGATCTCGCCGGAAGAGCTCGGGGTGGAGCGCGAGGTCGCGATCCTGACGATCGACGGAGAGCGCCACGAGATCGACAAGAGGCGGGTCGTGATCGGCCGCTCGAAGGAGTGCGACGTACACCTCTCGGATCCGAATGCCTCGCGGCGGCACGCCGAATTGCGCCAGGAGGGCGCCGCCTACTGGATCGTCGACCTCGACTCGACGAACGGGACGGAGGTGAACGGCCGGCGCCTGAAGCGGGCAAAGCTTTCCTCCGGCGACACGATCATGATCGGCTCGACGGAGCTCGTCTTCGGCCGCGAGACCTCGGACTCATGATCCTCGGCTCGCTCGCCGTCGAGACCGTCCTGCTCTTCCTCAAGATCGCGTTCCTCGTCCTGCTCTACCTCTTCATCTGGCGGATCGTCCGCACGGCCAGCAAGGACCTGCGGCTGCCGCAGGAGAGCTTCATCCTCGCCCCGAGCGCCGCAGCTGAGATGCGTCGTGAACCGACCGTCGAGGCCGGACACCTGATCGTGGTCAAGAGCCCTGCGCTCGACGAGGGCGACGAGCACACCTTGAACTCGACCCCGCTCACGATTGGCCGCGCTCCGCAAAACGATCTCCCGCTCGCCGACGACGAGTTCGCCTCTGCGAAGCACGCGCGCGTCGAGCCGCGCCGCGACGGGGTCTGGGTCGAGGACATCGGCTCGACGAACGGGACGTACCTCAACGGCATCCGCCTCGCGCGGGCGCGCAAGCTCGCGCCGGGCGACGTCGTCCGGATCGGCGAAACCGAGCTCAGGTACGAGCAATGAGACGTCGCTTGCGATGTCTCCGTCAGGCCGCATTGGCTCTGCCCGTGCGGCCGTCTGAAATGACCAGTCGACCCGTTGGAAGCTGGCAGGTTCGGCAGTGAGCGCGCTCGGACGGGTCGCCGGAACGACGCACGCGGGACGCAAACGTCGCCGCAACGAGGACGCCTACGTCGTCGCGCCCCCGCTGTTCGCGGTTGCCGACGGGGTCGGCGGAGCCCAGGCGGGAGAGATCGCCTCCAGTCTTGCGGCCGCGGCGGTGCAGGAGCTCGAAGGCAGCGTCGACAGCGGCGAGCGCCGCGTCGCCGAACTGATCGGGGAGGCCAACCGCCGCGTGTACGAGCGGTCGAGCGAGGATGAAGCGGTCTCGGGGATGGGCACGACGATGACCGTCGCCTTGCTCGAGGACGCCGAGGTGGCGATCGGGCACGTCGGCGACTCGCGCGCGTATCTGATCCGCGGAGCCGACCTCGAGCAGCTGACCGAGGACCACTCCCTCGTCGCCGAGCTCGTACGGAGCGGAAAGCTCTCGCCGCAGGAGGCCGAGTCGCACCCGCAGCGCTCGGTGATCACGCGCGCGCTCGGGTCGGACCCCGACGTCGACATTGACACGTTCTCGATCCGCACCGAGCCGGGCGATCTCTTCATGCTCTGCTCGGACGGGCTGACCGACATGATCGACGACGGCCGGATCCTCGCGGAGATCGAGCGTAACCGCGACGATCTCAAGGCGGCCGCAAAGGCGCTCATCTCCGCCGCCAACAAGGTCGGTGGCGAGGACAACATCACGGTTGTCTTCTTCGAGATCGTCGAGGAGGGCGCCGAGCTCGAAGAGACGGCGGCGATGCCGGCGGCGTCGACCGACGGCGCGGCCGAGCCCGCGCACGAAGAGACGCTCGACGAGCTCGACCGCGTGCCGACCGTCGACACGATGGTCGTGCCTCCCGAGGAAGCGGAGGACCTCGCCGAGGACGCGGAGGAGGCCGAGCGGCCAACGCGCTGGCCGCATCTCCTGGCGCTGTTCGTCTACTTCGCCGCGATGCTCGCCGTAGCCGCGATCGTGTACTGGACTCTGAGATGAGCGTTCGAAACCGAGAGCTCGCGAGCCTCGTCGTCGTCGGGATGCTGACTGCCCTCGGGTTCGCCAGCGTCTACATCGCCCGCCAGGACGTGATCTCGGCCGGATCGCTCTCCTACGCGACGTTCTTCTTCGTCCTGTACGCGGCCGCGCACGTGACGGCCCGCTACACCGTCCCCTACGCCGACCCGTACTTGCTTCCGCTCGCGGCCTTGTTGACGGCGATCGGAGTGATCGAGATCTACCGGCTCGACGAAGGCGACGCGGTCAAGCAGGCCCGGTGGGTGCTCGTCGGGATCGTCCTCTTCGCCGGCGTCCTGCTCGCTCTGCGACGCGACTACCGGCGGCTGGAGAGCTACAAGTACCTGTTCGGCATCACGGCGATCGTGCTGCTCGCGCTCCCGGCTCTTCCCGGCATCGGTCGGACGGTGAACGGCGCGCGCCTGTGGGTCGGAGTCGGCTCGCTGCAGTTCCAGCCCGGCGAGCTGGCGAAGATCATGCTGATCGTCTTCCTCGCCGGCTACCTGCGGGAGAAGCGCGAGGTCCTCGCCCAGGGACGGTTGAAGGATTTCGGGCCGCTGCTCGTGATCTGGGGCGGCGCGATGCTCGTCCTCGTCGAGACGAACGACCTCGGCAGCGCGCTGCTCTACTTCGGGATCTTCCTCGCGATGCTGTACGTGGCGACCGGACGCATGCTCTTCACCGCGCTCGGCTCCGCGCTCTTCGTGGCCGGCTCGGCGGCGGTGTACGAATGGGGTCCGCAGCACGTGCGGGAGCGCGTGACGATCTGGCTCCACCCCTGGACGGAGCACAAGATCTACTGCCCGCTCAACGGGCACTTCGACCTGCGCCAGAACTGCCAGAGCTACCAGCTCGTCAAGTCGCTGTACTCGGTCGGAAACGGGAGCTTCGGCGGCACCGGCCTCGGCAAGGGGACCTTCCAGGGCACGAACGGCAAGCCGTTGATTCCCGACCTGAACACCGACTTCATCTACTCCGCCCTCGCGCAGGAGCTCGGCCTCGTCGG
>JBIOYJ010000170.1:0-9149 GCA_044870105.1 Gaiellaceae bacterium
CGAGGCGACGCCGCGTCGGCGATCGTCGCTAGAACGACAGCGCCAGTTGCTCTGCGATCACGGGGGGTTCCGGCTCCAGGCGGACGCGGCGGCGATCGCGGATGCCGTACTCCTTCGCCAGCACGGCCACCTGCTCACGCACCGGCTTCGTCTCTTCCTTCCGGAGGTACGCCCGACCTCGGTACAGCCTCTCGTAACGCCGGAGCTCCTCGGGCCAGTCGCGTGCGAGGCTCTCGAGGAAGTGTTCCCTCGTCCCCGGGCGGAGGAAGAGCAGATTCGCCCACACTCCGCAGGCCCCGGCCTCCCGGGCAGCACGGATCACGTCTCGCAGCTGGGATGGGCTACTGGAGATCCCCGGCAGGATCGGCGCCATGCCGACCGACGCGCGCACCCCGGCCTCCACGAGCGCGCTCAGCGCCTTGAGCCGTTGACGTGGATGGGCGGTGGAGGGCTCGGTCTTGCGCCAGACCTCTTCGTCGAGGGTCGGGATCGAGAACGTGACCGAGACCTTCGCCCGCGCCGCGGCCTCGACGAGCACGTCCAGGTCGCGGACGATCATCGGGCTGCGCGTGATGATGCTGAACGAGTTCGAGGCCTCGGCCAGCGCCTCCAGACACCCCCGCGTGAGCCTGTAGCGCCCTTCCGCCGGCTGGTAGGGATCTGTCGCCGCTCCGATGGCGACCGACTCGTGCTCCCACGACGGCCGCGAGAGCTCCTTGCGCAGGACCTCGGCGACGTTCGTCTTGACGCGGATCGACCGGCCGTAGCGATCGTCGAAGGGGCGGTCGGCGCGGAGCTCGAACGCGCGCACGTAGCAGAACGTGCAGCGGTGCACGCAGCCCATGTAGGGGTTCAGCGACCACTTGAAGGCCATCCCCTTGACGCGGTTGAGCGCGACCTTGCAAGGCTCTTCGCGGTAGTCCGGTCGCATGGCGCGAGTATAGAACATACGTTCGCCAGGTGAGCGCCGTCCGCTTGCCTATACTCAGAGACAGACCTTGGACGACGACCACCCTCCGAGTAGTCGCGCCCCGGAGAGCGGGGCGTGATCATTCCTCTCGAAGTCCTCGCGGTCCTGCTCATCGTCGCAGGCAACGCGTTCTTCGTCGCGGCCGAGTACGCGCTCGTGACCGCGCGCCGCACGCGCCTGAACGAGCTTGCGGAGAACGGAAACCGGCGCGCGAAGATCGCTCTGCGGATCATGGACAGCCCGGTCCGCTTCATCGGCACGGTCCAGCTCGGGATCACGGCGTTCTCGATCGCCCTCGGTGCCGTGGGCGAGCCGATCGTCGAGCACTGGATCGACGAGCCGGTGTTCTCGACCGGCATCGCCTTCGTCGTTTCGTTCGCCTTCGTCACCTATCTCCACGTCACGTTCGGCGAGCTCGTCCCCAAGGCGATCTCGCTGAGCAAGAACGAGCAGACGGCCCTGTGGGTGGCCCTGCCGGTCGAAGCCGTCTACGTCGTGACCTATCCGATCGTGTGGTTCCTGCAGGCCTCGGCTAACGCGTTCACGCGGCTGTTCGGCATCCAGCCGGCGCCGGCGGGCGTGGTCGCGCACACGGAAGAAGACATCCGGATGATCGTCGCCCAGGCCGAGGACACCGGCGTGATCAAGGAGGCGGAGGAGGAGATGCTCTACAAGGTCTTCGACTTCGCCGACAAGGAAGTCTCCGACGTGATGGTGCCGCGTCCGGAAGTCGTTGCGCTCTCGATCGATCTCCCTCCGGACGAATGCCTCCAGGCGGTGATCGACTCGCCGTATACCCGCTACCCCGTTTACCGAGAGACGCTGGACGACATCGTCGGGATCCTGCACGTGCGAAGCCTGTTCTCCGCGCTGAACGAGCAGGGTTTTGCGAACGCGCGGCTGAACGAGCTCGTCCGTCCTCCGTACATCGTCCCGGAGACGAAGGATCTCGCCGCGCTGCTCGCGGAGTTCCGCCGGACGAACCAGCACATGGCGATCGTCGTGGACGAGTACGGGACGACCGTCGGCATCGCGACGCTGGAAGACCTGCTCGAGGAGATCGTCGGCGAGATCGAGGACGAGTTCGACCTTCCCGACGAGTCGGTCGAGCGCGTCGACGAGCGCAGGGTTCGCATCGACGGCACCTTTCCGATCGACGACTTCAACGAGCAGTTCGGGACGTCACTGCCGATCGAGGACTATCACTCGGTCGGTGGTTTCGTCTTCGGCCTGCTCGGCCGGGCCCCCGAGCAGGGCGACGAGGTCGGACACGACGGGACGCGGTTCACCGTCCTCGAGGTCGAGGGCTCGAGGATCGAGAAGCTCGAGGTCGAGCTGCTGCCGCAGGCGACCGAAGAGCAGCCGCTCGAAGAGGCCTCCTAAAGAAGCTCGTTCGTCTTCTCGGCCATCTCCGCGTCGCGGTCGGTGATCGCGTTCTCGGTGTGGGTCCACCAGCGGAGCCTGACCAGGTTCCAGTGCACGGCGATGTCGGGGTGGTGGTTCTCGCGCTCGGCGAGCGCGGCGACACGGTTGACGAAGGCGAGTGCCTCCGCGAAATCGCCGAAACGGAACTCGCGCTCGAGCGCGCCGTCGACGTCGTTCCAGCCTTGCGGTTCCATCAATCCGTCTCGAGGGTCTATCCGTATCCTGACGATGTTCCACAAACGAGAAGGAGATTGATGACGCGCATCGCCATTCTCATCACCGCCGTCCTCGGCGCATTGGCGCTGAGCGGCGGCGGAAGCGCTTCACCTTCCGCGACGAAGCTGCTTGCAACAGACGGACCAGGGTTCACGATCAGCCTGAAGACGGCCAGGGGAATCCGCGTGACGAAGCTCCGTCACGGCACCTACACGATCGTCGTCCGCGACCGGTCGCGCATCCACAACTTCCATCTCAGGGGTCCCGGCGCCGTGAACAAGAGGACGACGGTTGCCTTCGTCGGCACCCGCACCTGGACGGTCCGCCTCGTCGCAGGAACGTACCGCTACATCTGCGACCCGCATGCGACGATCATGCGCGGCTCGTTCCGCGTCACCTAGCTTGTAGATCCAGCTCCGAGATCCGGCCGCCTTCGATCGTGAAGGCGGCCAGGTCTCCCTGTCCGAGCGACAGGATCACGTAGGGCCGCCCTTCCCAGAGTCCGATGTTCTCCACGTCGGTGCGCGACGGCCGTGCCGGGGCGGAGATGTGTGAATGGAAGACGGCGAGCTCGTAGCCCTCGTCTTCGAGGAACCAGACCTCAGGATCGATCTCGAGCTCGAATCGGTACGCGCTCGCCGCGCGGTTCGCGCCGCGGAAATATCGCTCGGCGACGGAGTTGCGGAGCGAAATGACTCCGCAGGCCTCGTTTGGCTCTTCCGCCCGCGCGTGCTCCTCGAGCGCCCGCCGGATCTCTTCCGGGATCACCACCAGAGCGCGTCGTCCCGCGCCTCGCCCGTGTCCCAGAAGTCGGCCGAGAGGTACTTCCAACCGCCGTCGGCAAGCACCGCGACGACGATCCCGTCCTCCAGCTCGGCCGCGAGCTTGCGCGCGACGTGGACGACCGCCCCGGAGGAGAGACCGGCGAAGATGCCGTCATCATCGAGGAGCGCGCGAACGCCGGCGACCGACTCGGCAGTCGAGACCAGGATCTTTCGGTCGAGCTTCGAGACGTCGAGGATCGGCGGCACGTAACCCTCCTCGAGCGAGCGCAGGCCTATCACGGGGTCGCCCGGGAGCGGTTCCGCCGCAGCGACGACGAGGTCCGGCCAGGTCTCACGCAGCCGCTCGCCGGCGCCCATCAGCGTGCCGCCGGTCCCGAGGCCTGCGACGAAGACGTCCACGCGGTCGAGCGCCTCCGCGATCTCTGCGCCCGTCCCCTCGTAGTGGGCCCGCGGGTTGGCCGGGTTCGCGTACTGGAAGGGCATGTAGTACTTCGGCTCGCGCTCCGCGAGTTCCAGCGCCGCGCGGACCGCGCCGTTCGAACCCTCCGAGCCGGGCGACTCCACGATCTCCGCGCCGTAGAGGCGCAGCAATCGTCTCCGTTCCTCCGTCACGCTCTCGGGCAGCACGCAGGTCAGCCTGTAGCCCTTCAGCTTCGTGATCAGAGCGAGCGAGATGCCCGTGTTCCCGCTCGTGGGCTCGAGCAGCTCGCGCCCCTGCTCGAGCTCGCCCGCGGCCTCCGCCGCCTCGATCATCGCCTTCGCGACGCGGTCCTTGATCGAGCCGGTTGGGTTCTGGCCCTCGAGCTTCGCGAAGACGCGGACGTCGCCCTGCGGGCGAAGCTCGACGAGCGGCGTGTTCCCGACGAGGTCGAGGATGTTCGAGGCGAGGCCAGCTTTGGCCATGTCCGGACCGTCTAGCCCCGGCGCAGCATCCTGCCGCCAGCGGCGCTAGGCACGCGCGAGGACGGGCTTTGCTCGGCCAGAGCGGGTGCCGTCCAGCGGCGCGAGGGAGCCACCCGCCATGGCGGGGAGGAGTATCACCGTGTCGGAATCCGACACAGGCGTTTCCAAGCCGTCCCGCGTGCGGATGTCCTCGCCGCCGACGTAGACGTTCGCGTACTCGAGTTGGCCGCGAAGCGGTGGGAAGCGTGACATCAGGTCGTCGAGGAGCTCGCCAACGGTCGCGCCCTCGGCGATCACTTCGCGCTCACCGCCCGTCTCCGTCCGCAGCGTCGGCGGAATACGGACGACACTCATGGCCGCACCTCGAGCATCCCGTTGTGTCGACCGGTCATTTCAGACGGCCGCGCGGTCAGAGCCCGCGCGGCCTGACATCGACACCGCAAGCGGCGTCTCAATGTCCTACCCCCGCGCAGAACTCGACGTAATCGACGTATTCGGTGATCGTCGGGTTCTCGCCGCAGACCGGGCACTCCGGCCGCCGGCTCAAGGCCACCTCCGTGAATGCCGCGCTCAGCGCGTCGAAGAGAAGCAGCCGTCCCACCAGCGGCGTGCCGATCCCAAGCGCGAGCTTCAGCGCCTCGCTGCCCTGGATCGAGCCGACCACGCCCGGCAAGACGCCGAGAACGCCGCCTTCGGCGCAGCTCGGCGCCAGCTCCGGCGGAGGCGGCTGCGGGAACAGGCAGCGATAACACGGCCCGCCCTCGCCCGCTCGATCCTCACGAACGGCTCGACCGGTCAGTTCAGACGGATGCACGGGCAAAGCCCGGGCATCCTGATAGCGGGCACCGCGAGCGGGGCCCGCGCCCGGCTTGAAGACCGTGACCTGACCCTCGAAGCGGAAGATCGAGCCGTGCACGACGGGGATGTCGTGCCAGACCGAGGCGTCGTTCAGCAGGTAGCGGGTTGGGAAGTTGTCGGCGCCGTCCACGATCACGTCCCAGCCTTCGCCGAGGATGCGGTCGACGTTCTCGGAGGTCAGGCGCTCGCGGAAGGCCTGCACCTCCACGTCGGGATTCAGCTCCTCGATCCGCCGACGGGCGGAGTCGACCTTCGGCTCGCCGAGCGCCCCGGTCGAGTGCAAGACCTGGCGCTGGAGGTTCGTCTCGTCGACGACGTCGGCGTCGACGATGCCGAGCTTGCCGACCCCAGCTGCGGCCAGGTAGAGCGCGGCGGGCGAGCCCAGGCCTCCGGCGCCGAGGAGCAGGATCCGCGAGTCGAGCAGTTTCAGCTGCCCCTCCTCGCCGACCTCGGGGATCAGGAGGTGCCGGGAGTAACGCGTGCGCTTCGCCGGGCCGAGCGAACGCGAGATCTCGACCGGGAAGCCGCTCCGCTGCCAATCCGCGATTCCGCCGGCGAGCGAGGCGACGTCCTCGTAGCCGAGCTCCCGGAGCGTCTTCGCGCCGAAGACGGACCGGTTGCCTTGCGCGCAATAAAGGACGATCTTCTGCGCGCGATCGGGGACGGCCCGCTCGATTCGCGACTCGAGATAGCCGCGCGGGATGTGCACGGCGCCGGCAAGGTGTCCCTGGTCCCACTCGTCCTGCTCGCGGACGTCGACGAACAGGGGCTCGGCGTCTCGCGCTGTGGCTGCGTCGACCTCGTCGACCTCTGCTCGCGCCTCGTTCAGCAGATCGCGGTAGCTCGGCATCGCTTTCAAATTTATAGCGACAATCGTCGGCACTGTGACGCAGCGTGCCCGGGTCTTCGCAGGAGTCGCTTTGGCCGCGGCCGCCGCCGCGGCGGTGGTGGTCGGCGCGGTCGCGATCACCCGCACCGAGCCGGAGCAGCCGATGGGCCTGCGTCCCCGCCCCGGCCTCCCGCCGCTCTTGCTGGACCTCGGCGTTCGAAGCGACGTCGAGGCTCAGGGACTACGCCGGGCGGCAAGGCTGTACGACGCGGACCGGGCGCGTGAGGCCGCAGAGGCCTTTCGCCGGCTCGGCTCCGTGCAGGCCCGGATCGGAGAGGCCTTCGCCTCCTGGCCGAACGACAGCCTGGCCGACCTCGAGCGCCTCGCGCGCTCGCACCCGCGCAGTGGTGTCGTGCTCGTCAATCTCGGCATCGCGCGCTTCTGGGCCGGCCGTGGTGGCTCGGGAGAGGCGTGGCGAGAGGCAGTCGCACGCGACCCCGACTCCGAAGCGGCCGTCCGGGCATCCGACCTGCTGCACCCGAACTCGCCGCGTGGGCTTCCGGCGTTCGTCCCGAGCTTCGCGCCGCCGCGCGGACTGGCCCGGCTTTCGCCGGATCGTCAGGTGGCCGCGCTGGCCCGGGCGGCCCGCTCGGGCGGCGTCGCGGCCAGGCTTCTGTACGGGGTCGCACTCCAGCGGCTCAGCCGCCCGGTGTCCGCCGAGCGGCAGTACGAGGCGGCGGCGAGACTCGCCCCGGACGATCCCGAGGCCCAGGTTGCGGCGGCCGTCGGCCGCTACACGAAAGACCATCCCGAACGCGCGTTCGGGCGGCTGGGCCCGCTCACGCGGCGCTTTCCGCGCGCGCCGACGGTTCGTTTCCATCTCGGCCTGCTCCTGCTGTGGCTCGGACGCGTCGACGATGCAAAAAGGCAACTCCGAATTGCGCGCGGAGAAGGGCCGGAAAGCCCGCTCGGCAGGGAAGCAAATCGCTTCCTGGAGCGTCTGGAAAACATTAGGACCAAATGAGCGAAAAAGGGGCCGTTCGGCCTATGGCGTCCGTCCGGTTCCTCTGCAAGAGTGCCGCATCTTCCAAAACCGAAGTTGACGCGAGGAGAACGCCCAGTACCGTGAGTAGCGGGGATTGAGCAGGAGGAGGGGGAGCGTTTGAGCGCAGCAGCAGCTACGACAAGCGAGCGTCCAGCCGTCAAGGACGTCCTCGAGACGGAGGAGGCCAAAGGGCTTCTGGAGAGCGGCCGCGAGAACGGATCGCTCACCACGGACGAGATCGCGCTCGCGCTCGACGAGCTCGACCTCGACACGCAGCAGATCGACGAGTTCTACCACGCCCTCGAGGAGCAGCACATCGAGGTCGTCAACGGCGCGCAGGACGACGCCGACGATGCCGAGGCGAAGGCCGAGGTGCGCGAGGTGTCCACCGACGCGCTGCAGCTCTTCCTCAAGGACGTCGGCAAGGTCGACCTGCTCACCGCCGCTCAGGAAGTGGAGCTGGCGAAGCGAATCGAGCGCGGCGATCACCGCGCCAAGCAGGAGATGGTCGAGGCGAACCTGCGCCTCGTCGTCTCGATTGCGAAGAAGTACCGCAACCAAGGTCTTCCGTTCCTGGATTTGATTCAAGAGGGCACGATCGGGCTCGTGCGCGCTGCCGAGAAGTTCGATCACCGCAAGGGGTTCAAGTTCTCGACCTACGCGACCTGGTGGATTCGCCAGGCGGTGGCCCGGGCCCTGGCCGACAAAGGGCGAACGATCCGAATGCCGGTGCACATCGTCGAGAAGCTGAACAAGATCGTGCGGTCGGAGCGCAAGCTGCGCGCCGAGCTCGGTCGCGAGCCGAGCGCAAACGAGATCGGCATCGACCTCGATCTCGATGCGGACGAGGTGGAGCAGATTCGCCGCTCTTCGCAAGCGCCCGTGTCGCTGGAGAAGCCGGTCGGCGACGAGGAGGAGTCCGAGTTCGGGCACTTCCTCACCGACGAGACCGAGCCGCAACCCGACGAGGTCGCCGAGACGCAGCTCCGCAAGGACGCGCTCTGCCGAGTGCTGGGGACGCTGTCGACCCGCGAGCGCCGCGTACTCGAGCTTCGCTACGGACTGAACGGCGAGCATCCGCGCACGCTCGACGAGGTCGGCCGGACCTTCAACGTCACCCGGGAGCGGATCCGCCAGATCGAGAACCAGTGTCTGAAGAAGCTGCGGGCGCTGGCCGATTCGCAGAGTCTCAAAGACGTGGCTTAAAACGTGGGGGAACCCCTGGTTCCCCCACGAAGGCCCCTCCTTGAGGAACGGCTGTTTGACCGGTTGGTTTCAGGAGCCGGCCGAGCGCCCGCTGGTTTCAACGAGGCGTAGCTAGCCTCTCGCCGGGCAAAGCCCGGCTTCGGCCGCCAATCGCAACGTTGATCCGCGACGTAGACTGCCGCGCCGTGGACGAGGCCTGGTTCGAAGAGCTCGCCGAGTTCGTCCGGATCCCGAGCGTCAGCGCCGACCCTGCGCATGCCGAGGACGTCCGCCGCGCCGGCGAGTGGGTCTGCGCCTTCGTTCGAGCTGCCGGAGGCGAGGCGACTCTGGCCCAGGGCACGACCTCCCCGCTCGCCCTCGGCGAGCTCGCGGCTTCGGACGGCGCGGACGCTGCGCCGACGGTGCTCGTCTACGGACATTTCGACGTGCAGCCGCCGGCGCCGCTCGAGCTGTGGGAATCCGATCCCTTCGAGCTGACGATCAGGGACGAGTGGGTCTTCGGACGCGGGATCGCCGACGACAAGGGCCAGCTGTATCTCTTGCTGCGCGCGGCCCGTGAGCTCGCGGCCGAAGGCGCCCTGCCCGTCAACGTCCGCGTGGCCTGTGACGGCGAGGAGGAGACGGGAGGCCACTCGATCGTCGACTTCCTCGCCGCGGACGACCGCGGCGCCGACGCGTGCGTGATCTTCGACAGCGGCATGACCAAGCGCGACGTTCCCGAGTTCGACGTCGGGACGCGGGGTCTCGTCGCCTTCGACGTCCGGGTCCGCACCGGCGAGAAGGACCTGCACTCGGGCGTGTACGGCAACGCTGCCCTGAACGCGGTGCACGCCCTGACGCAGGCGCTCGAGGCGCTGCTCCCGCGCGGGGGACGCCTGCCCGAGCCGCTGCGCGAGGGGATCGTCCCGCTCA
>JBIOYJ010000171.1:0-12278 GCA_044870105.1 Gaiellaceae bacterium
GAACACCTCTTCGTTCCCACCGTGCCCGATCGGCTGGACGAGGCGTCCGCCTTCGACGAGTTGCTCGGCGAGCGGTGCGGGGACGCGCGGGAACGCTGCCGAGACGAGCACCGCGTCGTACGGCGCGCGCTCGGGAAGTCCCTCGCTGCCGTCTCCGACGACAACCTCGACGTTCGCGATGCTCTGGCGGGCGAGGTTTGCCCGTGCGGTCGCGGCCAGGTCGTCCCACCGCTCGACGCTCCAGACGAAGCCGGCGAGCCGGGCGAGGAGCGCGGACTGGAAGCCGTGCCCCGTGCCGATTTCGAGCACGGTTTCGGACCCGGCCAGCTCGAGCGCCTCGCCCATCTTGGCGACGAGCGAGGGCTGCGTCGTCACCTGTGCGTGTGGGATCGGCAGCGGCTTGTCGATGTAGGCGTCCGCCGCAAGTTCGGCCGGGACGAAGGCGGCGCGGGGCACGCTCTGCAACGCCTCGAGCACGCGCGCGTCGCGCACGCCGGCGGCGCGGGCGGCCTCGGCGAGGTCCGGCGGCGTCGAGGTTCTCACCCCGCCAGTATGCGTGCCCCGATCTAGCCTGCGGTGATCTCGAACGTCGCCGCGGCTGAGACCGACCCGGCGCCGGCGGCGGGCTTGAAGCGTCCCCGGATCGTGTACGTGCCCGGCGGCAGCGGGCGGCTGCGGACGCATCCCCATGCGTCCTTGACGCACTCGTCGAGATTCCAGGTGAAGAGCCGCCTCGTTCCTCCCGGAGGGATGGCCTCCTTGGCGCGAAGGTCGCAATGCGTGCCCGGCGGGATGATGAACCGCCGTCCGGAGGCGTCGAAGTAGGCGAGGAAGCACGCCTGGTAGAACGCCTCGAACAGATACGGCCTCGTCCCGACGTTCGTGATCTCGACGTCGACCTTCTTGCCGGCCGACAGCGGGCCGGCGAGGACGAACCGGATGGGATGCGTCACCGTTCGGATCCCTTCCGCGCAGCCTTCCGCGGCGGCCTGCCGGATCGGGGCCTCGAAGCCTCGAAACGCCGTCGCCGCGTAGGCCGTCCCGAGCTCCGTTGGCCGTTCGCGATTGTCGGCGATATCGCGGCAGGTCGCCAGGGCCGTCCGGCGGGCATCGGCGGGACCGAGTCGCTTGCCGACGACGATTCTGCACCCGCGGCCGCCGAGCGGCCGGACGAGAGCGGTAAGCGTCTGCTCCGGCCGGATCTCAACGGTGGCCGCACATTGTGGAGTCGGCGGATCGAGTCCTCGCGCGCCGCGGCGCGGGCAGCTCCCTTCGCAGGGTCGTTGGTAGCTCACGAGCCTGTACCGGCCGGCCTCGACCTGCAGCCGCAGGAGCGGGAGGACGCAGCGGGTGTCGCGGGCGAGCCGCTCGACGACGACGTTCCCGTCAGCTGATTCGAGCTTGACGTAGGGGAACGCGCCTTCGGTGAAGAAGCACGAGCCGCGACCCTGGTCGACGACCAGGACGCCACGTTGCGTGTCTACGGATGTTTTCGCAGCGCGCTCGTCGCCGTTGCCGGAACGCAGCACCGCCGCCAGGCCGGCCGACGACGCCGCGACGACAACGAGAACGGCTACGAAGAGGCGGCGAGACCTCATTCCCTACTACGACCGAGATCGGGGTCCGAAGGTTCCTGCCCGGAGGCTTGAGTTCAAGCCGTATCCCTTGTTAGATGCGTTGGCCGGGCCGATCGCACTGGCTCGACGGGGACCAGGAGAGGGAGGGGCATGAAGAGATTCAAGCTGATCTCGATGCTCGCGCTCGCCGTGGCGCTCTACGCCGCGGCGACGGTCGGGACCGCGAGTGGCGCGCGAGCCTACGACGCGCGGAGCGCGCTGGCGTGGAACTGCAATCCGCTGGCGCCTTCGATGGTCGGCCGCGGCGGGCTCGTCCGCGAGCCTGATCTCGGCGATGTCCATGCAGACTTGCCGGCGTCCGCAAAGGGCCGAGCGGGCGCTGCCTTCAGCGTCACGGTTCCGGTGTACTTCCACGTCGTGACGGACGGGAACATCGGAAGCCTGGCGAGGACGCAGATCGCCGCCCAGATGCGGGTGCTGAACGTCACCTATGCCGGGGGCGAGGGCGGTGCCGACAGCGGGTTCACCTTCGAGCTTGCCGGCGTCACGCGCACGAACAACGCGAAGTGGTTCTACGCCGGGCCCGGCGGCCTCGAGCACGACATGAAGCACGCACTCCGACGCGGCGGCGCGAACGCGCTCAACCTCTACTCGACCACGGCCGGCAGCTACCTCGGCTGGGCGTATCTTCCGTCCATCCTGGAGAAGCCGTCGCAGGCATACCTCGACGGCATCGTCATCGACTGGGAGTCGATGCCCGGCACCTCGGACCGCTACGAGGGACGGTACGACCAGGGCGAGACCGCGACGCACGAGGCCGGCCACTGGCTCAACCTCGCGCACACGTTCCAGGGTGGATGCAACCGCTGGGGCGATCATGTCGAGGACACACCGCCCGAGTTGGTGCCGACCTCCGGCTGTCCGGCCGGCAAGGACACCTGCTCCGAGCCCGGCCTCGACCCGATCCACAACTACATGGACTACTCGTACGACCAGTGCTACACGGAGTTCACCGCCGGGCAGGCCGCACGCATGCAGGACGCGTGGGCGACCTGGAGGGCGAACTAGCGACCGAGGGAAGGTCTGGGGGAACCTCGGCGTTCCCCCAGACTCCTTCTTAGGCTGCAGGCTCGGGCAAGGCTAGACTGGTTTGCTCCGCGCCAGTAGCTCAGGGGATAGAGCGCGCGCCTCCGGAGCGCGAGGTCGCAGGTTCGATTCCTGCCAGGCGCACTCGGCCTATTGCGCTGGTCCATTCGGCCTATTCCCTTTTGGCAAGGGCCGGATTACCCTCCTTCGCGAGCGTGACCGCCGTCGCCACGTTCCTTCGCAACCTGATCCCGCAGCTCTCCCGCGCCGTCTGGGCGCTCGAGGCGGGCGGCCTCGCCAACTCGCTGGGCAACGGGATCGTCCTCCCTTTCACGATCATCTACCTGCACAGCGTGCGCGGGTTCTCGCTGGGGACGGCCGGGCTTGTCGTCGCGGTTCTCGGGGCGACCGGCCTGCTCACCGGGCCGCTCGCAGGGCGCCTGGTCGACCGCCTCGGCGCACGCTCGACGCTCGTCTGCGCGCTTGCGCTGTCGGCGGTCGGCTACGGGTGCTTCCCGCTGATCCGGGAGCCGTGGCAGGCGTTCGCGCTCGCGCTCGTCGCAGGGGCCGGTAACGGCGGGTTCGCTCCGAGTCATTCGAGCCTCCTGGCGGCGCTGACCTCCCGTCAGCAGCGAAACGCGGCCTACGCCCTTCAGCGGGTGACCGACAACCTCGGTTTCGGCCTCGGCGGCCTCGTCGGCGGACTCATCGCTACGACGTCGGTTCCCTCGAGCTTCACCGTCCTGTTCCTGCTCGACGCGGGCACCTTCGTCGCGTTCATCGCGCTGCTCGGCTTGGTGCGCGGCCTGCGAACGGCACCGGCGCCGACGGTGGCCGGCAGCTACCGAGCCGTGCTCCGCGATCGGCCGTTTCTCGCCCTGCTCGCCGTGATCGCGGTGCTCGTGGCCTGCGCGTACGCGCAGCTGACCGCGCTCTTGCCCGTGTTCGCCAAGGACGAGGCCGGGGTCTCCGAGGCGGGCATCGGGCTGATCTTCTTCGTCAACACGCTCGTGATCGTGCTCGTGCAGCTGCCGATCGCGCGCCTGCTCGAAGGCCGCCGGCGCACCCGCGCGCTCGGGCTCTCGGGAGCGATCTTCGCGCTGACCTGGGCGGGCGTGCTCGCAACCGGTGAATTGTTCGACGGCGGGGTGGCGGTCGTGGCGCTGTGCGGCTGCGTGGCGGTCTTCGCACTCGGCGAGTGCCTCCACGGAGGCGTCCAGAACCCGCTGATCGCCGACCTGGCGCCGCCGCACCTGCTCGGCCGCTACATGGCGATGCGCTCGCTCGCCTGGCAGTTCGGCTTCATGGTCGGGCCGGCGGCGGGGGGCTTCGCGCTCGCCTTCTCGCCGAACGGCCTGTGGGTCGCGGCGGGCGCCGCCTGTCTCGCCGCGGGAGCAGTGGCGATCTCGCTCGAACAGCGCCTTCCGGGCGAGGCGCTGGTGACACCGGAACAACCCAGTCGACCGCGGTTGGCCGCAAGGCTTTCCGGGTAAAGTGGCGAAACCAAGCCATGCGAGTGGACGACCCCCTCAGTACCGATGCCAAGCCTTCCGCGCATCAAGCGAACGCGGCCTCGCGCCCCGGCGGGGGAAGCCCTCGCACGCGCTGAGCCCCGCCTCGAAGAGCTCACCGCCAACGGGCTGACCTGGATCCACCTCAGCGCCCCGACGCAGGACGAGGCGGCCGGCCTGTCCGAGCGCTTCGGCTGGCATCCGCTCGACCTCGAGGACGTGCTTTCCCGCCGTGAGCGCCCGAAGGTCGACGAGTATCCCGACTACCTCTTCGCCGTCCTCCACTTTCCCGCCTACGACAAGGCGATCCAGCGGCTGAACGCGGCCGAGCTCGACGTCTTCCTCGGCCATAACTACGTCGTCACGCTCCCGAACGTCGAGCTGCTGCCGGTCACGCGCCTGTTCGGACGCTGCGCCGATGACGACGAGCTGCGCGGACAGCTGTTCGGCAAGGGCTCCGGCTACTTGCTCTACCACGTCCTCGACGACCTCTTCGACTACTGCTTCCCGATCCTCGACAAGATCGGGCACAAGCTCAGCGCACTCGAGGACGACGTGTTCGAGGAGCGCGCCGAGGCGGTCGTCCGGGACATCTCGAACGCAAAGCAGGAAATCATCTCCTACCGCAAGATCATCAAGCCCGAGCGCTCCACGCTGCGCGTGCTCGAGCGGCAGATCGTGCGCTTCCTTCCCGAGGACCTCGAGCTCTACTTCGACGACATCGTCGACCGCGTCGAGCGCATCTGGGACCTGCTCGACAACTACAAGGAGGTCGTCGAGGCGCTCGAGAGCACGAACGAGCAGGTGATCTCCCATCGCCAGAACGACGTCCTGCGCGTGCTGACCGTCTTCAGCGTGATCCTGCTGCCGCTGACGCTGATCGCGAGCGTGTTCGGGATGAACGTCCACTTCCCGGGATTCGAGACGGGCTCCGGATTCTGGGTCATCCTGGGCGGGATGGCCGTCGTCCTCGGAGGTCTCATCGGATTCTTCCGCTTCAAGCGCTGGCTCTGAGACTCCGCAGCCTGCTCGAGCGCCGCTTCGGCCTGTGGACCGAGGTGGGAATCATCGCGGGCGTCCTGGTCGTGTGGCAGACGCTGCGTGTGCCCATCGAGGGGTCGGTCGGCGAGTCGATGAACAACGCCCGGTCGTGGCTCGCGTTCGAGCAGGACGTGCACGTCGCCGTCGAGCCGAGCCTGATCCGCTTCGTCCACCGAATCGAGCTCGCGGACTTCGTCAGCTGGGCGTACGACAACGCCCATCTCATGGCCCTGTTCGCCTTCCTCGTCGGCATCCGTTTGCTCGCCCCGTGGCACTACCCGCGTGTTCGCACCGCTTACGTGCTCATGCACATCCCGGCGTTCATCCTGATCTGGGTCTTCCCGACCGCGCCGCCGAAGTGGCTGCCGCAGATCCCGTTTCACGAGGCCGTGCCCACCGACGCGCAGTTGACAGAGGGCGGCGACTTGCTGCTGAACAAGACCGCGGCGCTGGTCAGCCTGCACTTCGGCTACCCGCTTTTCATCGCCGGGACGCTGATCCGTCTCGCGCCGCGCTCGCCTTGGGCGTGGCTGAGCCTCCTTTACCCGGCGGCCGTCCAATTCCTGATCGTCGGGTCGGGCAATCACTACGTGCTCGACTCGGTGCTCGGTGCGGCGTGCGTCGGGCTCGCCGTGCTGGTGGCGTCCCTCCTCCACGGCAGAGCGAGCCGAGAGCCCGCCGAGGCGTCAGTGCAGGAGACCGTCGTGCTGATGCTCGCGGCCGGTCTGCTCGCGTTCGCCGTCGACTCGGTCGCGGCGGGACGCGCCATCCACGGCGCCTGGTATCCCGCAGCCGTGACCGGCTTGTTGGGGCTCGCGCTGGCCTTCGCGCGGGTTCCGGCTATGCGGCCACGATGAACACCGGCGTGCCGATGCTCACGTGGTCGAACAGCCACTCCGCGTCGGGCACGTACATGCGGATGCACCCGTGGGACGCGGAGTAGCCGACCGAGGCCGCGTCGGGCGTCCCGTGCATCCCCACGCCTGCCGCCGACAGCCCCATCCACCGCGTACCGAGTGGGTTCCCCGGCCCCGGCGGAATCGGCTTGAGGCCCTTCGCCCAGGAGGAGTTCGGCGGCCGCCACCACGGGTTCCGCTGCTTTTCGACGATCGACCAGTTGCCGACGGGGGTGGGATACTGCGTGCGCCCGGTTGCGACCTTGAACGTACGGACGAGCGTCGTGTCGTCGTAGTAGCTGAGCGAGTTCGAACCGCGCCGGATGACCACGATCGCTCCGAAGTCTGCGGCCGTCCGGTCCGCGGGCACCGACCGCGTGACGAGTCGTAGTTGCCGGCGCAGGCCGGAACGGAGCGCCCGGTTGATTCGCTTCGTCATCACGCCGGTGCGCACAGCCAGACCGGGCTTCGCGTCGGCGATGCGCGGGGTCAGGCCGGCGAGATAGGCGTAGGCGTCCTCGGGCTCATAGGAGAAACGGTCGTTGAGGGCCTTCGCGTAGCCCCGGACCCGTCCCTGGTCGACCTTGATCTCGGGGTTGACGGCACCGCGAATCGGCGCCTTGAGCGCGGCGGAGACGGCGTCGTCGACGTCGACCTCGGCGCCGAAATGCGACCTCTGCACACGCCAGCGGTGCTTGCCGTAGACGAAGTGCACCGGGCGGTCGAACGCCCAGCGGATCCGGGCACGTGCCTGCTCGGAGGTCAGTCCCCCGACGAAGACATCGCCCACGGAGACACCCGCCGGCACGATCGCCGGAGCGCGGCCGGCGCTGGGCGCCGCCGCGCCGATGCCGGCCAGCCCGAGGATGAGCAAAGCCACAAACCTACGCACGGCGGAGATATTAGGGGCATTTGCTGGAAAGATCAGGATTCACCGATGGCGAAGCCGCTATGGGCGCCATGGCGCCTCGAATACGTCCAAACAGCCGATGAGCAGAGCGGCTGCATCTTCTGCCGCGCGGCCGAAGGCGACGACGAAGACGCCCTCGTCGTCCGCCGCGGCGAGCGCGCGTTGGTCGTCCTGAACAAGTTTCCATACGCCTCGGGGCACCTGATGGTGGCGCCCTCACGGCATGTCGCCGAGTTCGGGGAGCTCGAGAACGAGGAGGCGCTTGAGATCCATCGGTTGGCGTCGGAAGGGCTCGGAGCGCTGGCCGCGACCTACGAGCCGCAGGGCTACAACCTCGGCTGGAACCTCGGCCGGATCGCCGGCGCGGGCATCGTCGACCATGTGCATCTCCACGTCGTCCCGCGCTGGGCCGGCGACACGAACTACATGCCCGTGCTAGCCGACGTGAAGATTCTCCCCGAGCATCTCCTCGAGTCCCAGCGCAAGCTCGCCGAGGCCTGGCCGCGCTAGCCGCGGCCGAGGTAGACCGTGCTCAGCGGTGGTCTTCGCGCCCGGTGTCTCGAGCGGCGGCGCGCTACCCTGGGGCCATGGCCGCGGAGGAGGGCAACACCGTCGAGACGAGGCCGGCGCCGTCAACCGAGGCTCCCGATGACGAAATCACCTCCCTCGTTCTTCGCGATCACGTGCCCGCGGAGATCCGCAACGTCTCCTTCCCGCGTTCGATGCGGGGCTACGACCGCTTGGCCGTCGAGGCCTACGTCAAGCGCGTCAACCGCGTGATCGCAGAGCTCGAGGTCAGTCGTTCGCCGCAGGCGGCGGTCAAGTACGCGCTCGACCGCGTCGGCGAACAGACCATCGCGATCCTGCGGGAGGCGAGGGAGTCGGCCGAGAAGATCACGGACGCCGCTCGCGAGGAGGCCGAGCAGGGCATCGCCGAGGCCAAGGCTCAGGCCGCAAATCTCGTTGTCAGCGCGAGCACGGAGGCGGAGCGAGAAAAGGCAGCGGGCGAGGAGGCGCTCGCGGACGCAAGGGCCGAGGCGAGCGAGATCCTTTCGCAGGCGCGTGGCGAGGCGGAGAAGATCGTCTCCGACGCGCAGGCCCAAGCGGAACAACGAAGGAAGCGGTCGGAGGAGGAAATCGCCGCCTTGGAAGCACAGGCGGAGGCGCGCATGCACGATCTCCAATCCGACACGAAGGCCGTCTGGTCCGAACGCGACGCGCTGCTCGACGAGCTTCGCACGCTCGCCGGCAGGCTGCAGGAGGTCGCCGCGGCCGCAGCCGCGCGGGCCTCGCGGGAGAAGGACACCGCTCCGGCGGAGCAGCCGACGCCTGGGCCGAGCGAGAAGCCGGCGCCCTCGTAACACGGTCGGCGACGCTTACGTGGCGGGAGCGTTGGTTGCGCGCGCGGGCGACGTTTGCCCCTCGCGCTCAGACTGCTCTGCCGCTAGTCGCTGAACCGAGGATGATTCCGCAACGTCGAGCGCGAACAGGAACGTCGATCCTCGCTCTTCGTTTGGCTCGACCCAGATCCGGCCTCCCATCCGGCTCACGAGCTCACTGCAGATGTAGAGCCCGAGCCCCGTCCCTCCGACGCCGCGTGTCATCTGCGGATCGACGCGGTAGAACTTCTCAAAGATGCGTGCCCGCTCCTCGGACGGAATTCCCAGCCCCTCGTCCCGGACGGAGAAGAGCGCACCGTCCTCGTCGGCTTCGACCCTGACCTCGATCCGCCCACCGTCGGGGGAGTACTTGATCGCGTTCTCGACGAGGTTTACGAGGACCTGCCTCACCTTGTCTCGGTCGGCGGCAACGGGCGGCACAGGCTCCGTCGAGACCAGGTCGATCGAAATTCCTGGAGGCGCATAGGCCCGCGTTGATTCGACGACTCGTTCCACGACCTCGACCGCATCGAAAGCCTCGGCTTCCAGGTCGAGTCGCCCCGCATCGAGTTGGTTCGCCAGCAGGATCTCGTTGACGATGCGGCTGAGGCGCTCCGACTCGTCCGCGATCAGCGAGACGAAGCGATCGCGGCCGCCCTCGTCGAGGGCGAAATCATGGCGGAGCAGCGTCTGCGCAGCGCCGTAGACCGCGGCCAGCGGGGTGCGAAGCTCGTGAGACGCGGTCGCGATGAAATCGGCCTTGAGCTCCTCAAGGCGGTGGACCTCCGTCAGATCGCGGAATGCATAGACCGTCCCGCCGAAGAACTGAACGCCCGAGATCGCAATCCAGCGCTCCCCGGCCTTCGTCTCGATCGGGACGACGACCTCGCTGTGCCCCGGATCGGGTGACGTCGAGACCGGCACAGCATCGACGATCTCCTGCCAGCGCGGGAAAGCCTCGACCGCCGAGCGTCCGATGACATCGGCCGCGCTGATCGCGGTGATCCCCTCCGCCGCGGGGTTCCACAATCGGATGATCCCGGTGCGGTCGAGCAGCAGGATTCCGTCGGCGACGTAGGCGAGAACACGCGCAGCATCCGCACGCTCCTCGACCTCGAGGTAGAGGCGCGCGCGTTCGATGGCGGCAGCAATCCGACCGGCGAGATCCTCGATGAAGGCGAGATCGTCGGCACCGTATGTGTCTCGCGGTCTCGTCCGCGCAACCGTGACCGCGCCGAACCGCCGCTCGCGTGCGCTGAGCGGGACGCATATAGCCGAGTGGACGTCGACTCCGCTGAGAAACCGAGGTTCTTCCTGTCCGTTCGAGCTCGCACCAAGCGGCGGGGTGATCTGCGGCCGACCGCTCTCGACGACCGTCCGTACGGCCTCCTCCGTCTGCTGGCCGGGAACGCCGACGGAACCCTCACCCGGCGGTTCGGCTCTTGCGACGGCGAGGCGTTTGAACGAGCTCTTTTCCTCGCTGACGTCGACGACGCACCAGTCGGCGAAGTCACGAACGAGCAACTCGGCAACCCGTTGGAGAGTGCTCTTGTAGTCAAGCGAAGAAGCCGTCACATCGGCGGCCTCACGGAGAAGGTCGAGCCGCCCCTGCCTCTCCACCTTTTCCGAAACAGCCGCCCTTTCTGCGGCGAGCAGGCGATCGCGTTCCTCGTGCGCCCGCTTTCGCTCGCCGATGTCGAGGAGGAAGCTGCGCCCAAAGAGCGGCTCGCCTTCGGAGCTACGGACCGTCGTCCCCTCCTCGCGAATCCAAACGACGTTGCCGTGCCGCGCGAGGAGACGGTATTCCACGTCGAACGGCGTTCCGCTCGCGATCGCGCGCTCGACTTCACCCAGCACGCGCTCGCGGTCCTCGTCATGGAGGACCTTCGAGAACAAGTCCGGATCGGACTCCCACTGCTCACGCGAGTAGCCGAGCATCGTCTCGGCCTGCGGGCCGACGTAGTGGGTGGCGGTTCGATCCCCCGCGTCGTAGATCCACGTCAGGAGCGGAAGTCCCTCGACGAGCGTTCGGTACTTCCGCTCGGCCTGGTCGAGCTCCTCCAGCCGGCGGCTCCGCTCCCTCACACGTTCCCTGTCGAGTCGGCGAAAGCGACTCGCAAGCCAGGGAGCGGCGAGCGCGGCCGCCGCTGAGATCGTCACGGCGAGCGCAACACGCTCCGTCCTGCTCGAGAGGAAGACGAATGCAGCTGCGGCGGCAGCTGTCAGCAGGACGCCGGCAGCGGCCACCAGCCAGAGACGGGAACTGGGCGACCTTACCTCGGGCACAGGGCGATTCGTGGCAGCCTAGCTCCGCCGTCGGCCACACTCAACCCACTAAATCGCTCTATGCGGCCGCAGCCTGAAGAAGCCCGCCATCTGCGGCCAGTGTCACGCTTGTGCCGCTAGGAGCAAGAGTGCCCCTCCCAGCAATGCCTTCCTGGGAGGGGCACTAGGCGTAGCAAGACGTCCGGCCGGTCACTCGGTCTGGCCGAATCTCTTGATCTCCTCCATTTGTTCCGCCGAGAGCTCGCGCGGGACCTCGCCGCTGGCCACCTTCTCGCTTTGGACTTGCTCACGGATCTCGTCGACGATCTCGGGGTTCGCCAACGTGGTGACGTCTCCGACGTCGGCGAAGTTCGAGATCCCGGCGATCACCCGGCGCATGATCTTGCCCGAGCGTGTCTTCGGCATGTCCGGAACGATCCAGACGTTCTTCGGGCGCGCGATCTTGCCGATCTCGGTTTCGATCGCCTTCTCCACCTTCTTGGCGATCTCGTCGCTCGGGTCAAAGCCGGGCTTGAGCGCGACGTACATCTCGACCGCCCGGCCGCGGACCTCGTCCACCACCGGGACGGCGGCGGCCTCCGCGATCTCGTCGACCGTGATCGTCGCCGACTCGAGCTCCTTGGTTCCGAGCCGGTGTCCGGCGACGTTGATCACGTCGTCGACCCGGCCGAGGATTCGGAAGTAGCCGTCGGCCGCCTGAACGGCGCCGTCGCCGGCGAAGTAGGGCCAGTCGCGCCAGTCCTTGCTGTCCTTGTTCCGGCAGTACTTCTCGTAGTAGGTCTGTACGAACCGCTCGTCCTGGCGCCAGATCGTCTGGAAGATGCCGGGCCACGGGTTGCGGATGCAGATATTGCCCGCCTTCCCGCTGCCCGCCTCCACGACCTCGCCCTGCTCGTCGTAGATCACGGGGTAGATGCCGAGGACGCCCGGCCCGCAGCTTCCCGGCTTCATCGGCAGCAGGGCGGGCAGCGTGCTGCCCAGGAAGCCGCCGTTCTCGGTCTGCCACCAGGTGTCGACGATCACCGCCTCATCCTTGCCGACGACGTCGTGGTACCAGCGCCAGACGTCCGGCTCGATCGGCTCGCCGACGGTCGTCATGTGCTTGAAGCGGTGGTTGTACTTGGCCGGCTCGTCCGGGCCGAGCTTGCGCAGCATCCGGATCGTCGTCGGCGCGGTGTGGAAGATGTTCACGCCGAGCCGCTCGGCGATCCGCCAGGGCCTGCCTGCATCCGGATACGTCGGCACGCCCTCGTACATGACACTCGTCGTCCCGAGCGCCAGCGGGCCGTAGACGATGTACGAGTGTCCGGTGATCCAGCCGATGTCGGCGAAGCACCAGTACGTGTCCTCCGGATGGATGTCTTGGTAGTACTTCGACGTGCCGGCGACGTACGCGAGATAGCCGCCGGTGCTGTGCTGGCAGCCCTTCGGCTGACCCGTGGTGCCGCTCGTGTACATCAGGAAGAGCGGCGCCTCGGCGGGCATCGAGACCGGCTCGACCAGCTTGTCGCGGTAGTCGCTCAGAACCTCGTCGACGAAGAAGTCGCGGCCCTCGACCATCGGCGTCGGCGATCGGTACTCGCCTGGGTAGC
>JBIOYJ010000172.1:0-13768 GCA_044870105.1 Gaiellaceae bacterium
GACCCGTCGGGGTTGAACGTCCAGTGCGGGTTGTGGGCCACCTCCCACGGGTGGCCGTCGGGATCGATGAAGACGCCTGAGTAGCCGCCCCAGAAGGTCTCGGCACCCGGGCGAGCGATCGTCGCGCCGGCCGCGCGAGCCTCTTTGAGTACTGAATCCACTTCCTCGGGCGATCCCACGTTGTGCGCGAGCGTGATCCCGCCCCAGCCGCCGTTATCCGTGACGACGGTGTCCTCCGCGAGCGTGGCCCGGTCCCAGAGCGCCACGATCGTTCCGCCGGCGGAGAAGAAGACGACGTCGTCCGCGGGCGCGGCTCCACTCACCCATCCGAGGGATTCGTAGAAGGCTCGTGCGCGTTCCAGGTCCTCGACGCCGAGCGTGATCAGGCTCAGCCGCTGCTCCACCTAGTGCCCCTTCAGGTGATGCACCCCCGCCTCCGGCGCGCGAAACGCGAGCCAGGCAAGGACGCAAGGAGCCCGCGTACTGAATGAAGTACGCGGGCGACTGAGGACGCAGCATGGCGATGGGTTGCAGCCGTCGGAGGTGATGGCGTGTATTGCTTGAAGGGGCACTATTAAGCCTTCTCCCCGAGCATCCATCGTCGGCGCGAGGCGAACACGCGCTCGAGATCCTCGCCCACGACGCACCCGCAACGGCGGTCGATCGCGTTCAGCAGCCCCAA
Organism: Gaiellaceae bacterium; assembly: GCA_044870105.1. Taxonomy (GTDB): domain Bacteria; phylum Actinomycetota; class Thermoleophilia; order Gaiellales; family Gaiellaceae; genus JBKPFU01. The sequence continues at coordinate 683 of JBIOYJ010000172.1, forward strand.
CGAGATGAAGATCCAGGCCTCGGCCTCGGGATCGCGATCCGCAATGACGCCGCCGCCTTCCTGCGATCGGCGGATCAGGTCCGCCACGTAGCGGTGGACCACCTCGAGCTGGTTCCGAACATGGCGCCGAATCTTCGGATCGCCGTGAGCCTCGTTGAGGGCCTGAATCCAGAGATCGATGAGCAAGGCCTTTTCCTCGCGCCGCAGCTCTATGTACGCGCGTCCGATGCTCCCGACCCACTCCTTCGGATCCTCGGTCTCCTCGATCACGCGATCCCACTTGGACTGCACTCGCGCCCAGGTCTCGTCGAGGCAGGCGAGATACAGGTCGCGCTTCGAGGAGAAGTGGCGGTAGAGGATGGGTTCGGAGACGCCGCTCTCGCGGGCGATCTCCGCCGTGGTGGCCCCGTGGTAGCTCGATTTGGCGAAGACGCGGCAGGCGGTCTCGAGGACCGCCTGCCGCCGTTTCTCAGCCGAGAGCCGCGGGCGCGTCGTGGCCAAGGCTTACGCGGCCTCCGGCACGGCCTGGGCCTCGGGATGGCGGTACTTCCGTACCGTGGCCACGGCGATGATTGCGGCAGCGAAGGCGATGCCGGCTGCCACGAGCACCGCGCGCTGGAAGCCGTCCACGAACTGCGGGATCGCCTCCGGGCTCGTTCGCGGCGCGGTCACGTAGGCGGCGACGATCGCGCCCATGACCGCGATCCCAAGCGACCCGCCGACCTGGCGCATGCTGTTCAGCACCGCCGAGCCGACACCGGCCTTGTCGACCGCGACGGATCCCATGACCGCTGCCGTGGTCGGCGTCATCGCGAGGCCCATGCCGACGCCGCCGAGCAGCAGCGCCGGGAGGATGTTCCAGAAGTTCGAGCCCGCATCGAGTTGCGCATCGACCAGTAGGGATCCTCCGACGAGCGTCATTCCGGCCGCCATCAGCCACCGCGATCCGATCCGGTCCGAGAGCTTTCCGGCGATCGGCGCGAAGATGACGATCAGGATCGTCATCGGCAGGAAGCTCGCCCCCGCCTCGGTCGCCGAGTAACCCAGGACGTTCTGCATGTACAGCGAGACGTAGAAGAAGACGCCGAACATCGCGAGCGCAACGAGCAGCATCACCACGTTTGCGCCGGCGAAGGTTCCGCTCCGGAACAGCGAGAGGTCGAGCATCGGAATCCGCTGATGGCGCTCGAGCAGGACGAAGACGACGAGGCCGACGACAGCGAGGGCGAAGAGACCCAGAATCCGCGCCGACGTCCAGCCGTAGTTGTTCGCCTCGATCAGGGCGTACGTGAGGGCGAAGAGTCCGATCCCGGAGGAGAGGAGGCCGGGCAGATCCAGTCGCTGCTCGTGCGACGTATCGCGCGATTCGTCGATCACGAGCCGCGCGACGATGATCCCGAGGATCCCGACGGGGATGTTGATGTAAAAGATCCAGTTCCAGCTGATCTGCTCGGTGATCACCCCGCCGACGAGCGGCCCGATCGCCAGCGCCATCGCGGAGACGCCGGCCCAGATGCCGATCGCCATCCCGCGCTGACGCGGGGGGAACGTGGCCGTGATGATCGAGAGCGTCGCCGGGTTCATCAGCGCCGAGCCGACACCCTGCACGACGCGGGCGCCGATCAGCCACCCGGCGCTCGGCGCGAGACCGCAGGCGAGCGAAGAGCCGGTGAAGATGGCGAGCCCGACGATGAAGATCAATCGCCGCCCGAGCATGTCCGCGAGCTTGCCGCCGGTGAGCATGAGCACGGCAAAGGTGAGCGCATACCCGTTCACGACCCACTCGAGCTCTGAAATGCCGATCCCGAGATCGCGCTGGATCGAGGGGAGCGCGACGTTCACGATCGTGTTGTCGAGCATGATCATGAACAGACCGAAGGCGACGGCTCCAAGCGTCCACCACTTGCGGTTTTCAGGGGCGAAGATCCTCGCGCGCATGCGACCTCCTCCGGAAGTTAGTTGGCACTAGGTTAGTCGTTACTAGCATTAGGTGTCAAGTTAGGCTTCGAGCGCATGGACGTCGTCTGGCGGCCAACCGAAGAAGTCCTCGAACAGGCGAACGTCGTCCGGCTGATGCGGCGTCTGCGAGTCGACGACTACTGGGAGCTCGTCCGTCTTTCGCAGGACCAGCCCGAGCGATTTTGGCCGGCGGCAGTGGAGGACATGGGGCTCGAGTTCTCGCAGCCGTGGGACCGCGTGGTCGACGCGTCTCGGGGGCCTGAGTGGGCGACGTGGTTCGTGGGCGGAAAGCTCAATCTCGCCTGGAACTGTGTCCACCGGTGGGCCGAGGGGCCGCGGGCCGACGCGCCGGCCGGAGTCTGGGAGACGGAGGACGGCGAGCGGCATGCACTGACGTATGCCGAGTTATCGGATCGCGTGACTCGGTTCGCCGAGGCGCTCGTCAGCCTCGGCGTCGAGCCGGGCGACCGGGTCGCGTACTTCCTGCCGATGTCGCCCGAGGTCCAGATCGTCTCCCACGCCTGCGCGCACGTAGGCGCGGTCCAGGTGCCGATCTTCTCGGGTTTCGCCGCGCCCGCGGTCGCGCAGCGGCTCCAGCACTCCGAGGCGAAGGTCGTCGTGACTGCGGACGGGTCACTGCGTCGCGGCAAAGAGGTGCCCATGAAGGAGATCGTCGACGAAGCGCTTCGGGAAGCGCCCTTGGTCGAGCACGTCGTCGTCTGGCGCCGCCTCGGGCGCGACGACGTCCCGATGACGGCGGGCCGGGACCTCTTCGACGAGGAAGCCATGCATGACCGGCCGGGGCAGCTCGAGCCGCTAGAGGTCGACTCGGAGCATCCCTACTTGTTGACCTATACGTCCGGCACTACGGGTCAGCCGAAGGGAGTGCTCCACGTCCAGGGCGGCTTTCTCGTCTCGATCGCCCGCGAAGTCGCCTACCAGGCCGACGCGAAGCCCGAGGACGTCATCCACTTCGTCACGGACATGGGCTGGATCATGGGGCCGTGGGAGGTCGTCGGCGGAAACGCGCTCGGCTGCACGATCGTATTCGCCGAGGGCGCTCCGGACTACCCGGCTGCGGACCGGCTGTGGTCGCTGGTCGAGCGGGAGCGGGTCTCGATCCTCGGTCTTTCTCCCACTCTCGTCCGCGCGCTCATCCCGCATGGGGCGGAGCTCGTCGAGCGGCACGACCTCTCGCCGCTGCGGGTGCTCGTCACGACCGGCGAGCCGTGGAACCCCGAGCCGTACCGCTGGCTGTTCGAGCACGTCGGCGGCGGGCGCTGCCCGATCATCAACTGCTCCGGCGGGACGGAGGTCGGCGCCTGTTTCCTCTCGCCCACAGTCGCGATTCCGATCAAGACGTGCTCGCTTGGAGGGCCCGCGCTCGGGATGGCGGTGGACGTCGTGGACGCGGAAGGCCGCCCGGTTCGGGGCGAGGTCGGCGAGCTCATCTGTCGCCGGCCGTTTCCGGGGATGACGCGGGGGTTCTGGCGCGATCCGGAGCGGTATCTCGACACGTACTGGCGCCGCCTTCCGGGGATCTGGGTCCACGGCGACTGGGCGTCGATCGACGAGGACGGTTACTGGTATCTGCATGGTCGCTCCGACGACACGCTGAACATCGCGGGTAAGCGCGTCGGCCCCGCGGAGCTCGAGTCCGCCGTCGTCGGTCACCCGGCCGTCGCCGAAGCCGCGGCGGTCGGCGTCCCCCACGACGTCAAGGGCGAGGTGGCCTGGATCTTCTGCGCGCTCGTGCCCGGCGTGGAGCCCTCCGGCGAGCTCGCGGACGAGCTCCGGACGCTCGTCGGCCGCGAGCTCGGCAAGGCCTTCACGCCCGACCGCGTGCTCTTCGTCCCGGCGCTTCCGAAGACCCGGAGTGCCAAGATCGTGCGGCGCGCGGTGCGCGCCAAGGCGCTGGGCGCCGACCCCGGTGACCTGTCGTCGCTCGAGAACCCCGAGGCCCTGGAGGACATCGCGCAGGCGGTAGCTTCCTGATCACGATCGAATGGTTTGTGTTGCATAGAACAAGCGGCCCTTTCCGTTGGTCGGCCCTGGTGAGGGGAGGGTGTGAGGAAGTGATGCAACACAAAGTCTCGTCGGTGCATGGCTAGGCGGCGGGAGCTCGAGGGCCAGGTCGCGCTCGTCACGGGCGGGGGGCGCGGGATCGGCGCCGGTGTGGCGCGCGAGCTTGCGGCCGCCGGCGCGCAGGTGATCGTGGCCGCGCGAACCCGCGACCAGGTCGAGGCCGTGGCCGAGGAGATAGGCGGCCGTCCGGTCGAGCTGGACGTCTCCGATCGAGAGGCGGTCGAGCGGACGATCGCCGAGATCGGGCCAATCGACCTCCTCGTCGCCAACGCCGGGAGAAATGTGGCCGAGCAGCGGGCGTGGGAGGTCGAGCCAGGAGAGTGGTGGAACGTCTTCGAGGTAAACCTCCTCGGCGTCTATCTCTGTTGCCGGGCGGTCATCCCCGGCATGCTCGAGCGCGCTCGCGGCCGGATCGTGATCACCGGCAGCGGGGCCGCCTACCTCCCCGGTACCAGCGGAACGGCATATGCGGCGAGCAAGGCAGCGGTCTGGCGCTTCGGCAACGTCCTCGCGGAGCAGCTGGAGGGACGGATTCCGGTATTCGTGGTCAGCCCCGGCCTCGTCCGTACCGAGATGACGAAGCGCGCACCGGAGGATGCGCCGTGGACGCCGCCGGAGCTCGCCCCGCGCCTCGTGCGCACGCTTGCCTCCGGCCGCGCCGACAAGCTGTCCGGCCGGTACATCCACGTCGAGCACGACGACATCGAGGATCTGATCGCCCGGGCAGATGAACTCGTCGAGCAGGATCTGAACGCGATCCGCCTGCAACGATGAGGTTTTCGACTGGTAGTCTAAAACTATGAGGCTCGCGCTCGCGCAGATCAATACGCTCGTTGGTGACCTCGACGGAAACGCCGAGCGGATCGTCGAGCGGATCGAAGACGCGAAGACCGCGGGCGCCGATCTCGTCGTCTTCCCCGAGCTCGCAATCACCGGCTATCCGCCGGAAGACCTCCTCCTCCGCCCAGGATTCATCCGCGCGGCCGCCGAGACGCTCGAACAGGTCGCGCGGAACGCGCGTGGGATCGCCGCGCTCGTCGGCTTCCCCGACCTGGACCGCGACCTGTACAACGCGTGCGCCGTCTGCGCCAGCGGGGAGGTCAAGGCCATCTACCGGAAGCGCTTCTTACCCAACTACGGCGTCTTCGACGAGGATCGCTACTTCGCGCCGAGCCGCCGGCTCGTGCTGCTCGAGCACGGCGGCACGCTGATCGGGCCGACGATCTGCGAAGACATGTGGCAGCCCGGGCCGCCGGCGACTGACCTCGCCCTCGTCGGGGCGCAAGTGCTCGTGAACCTCTCGGCCTCGCCGTTCCACGTCGGCCGCGACCGCGAGCGCGAGGAGATGTTCGCGACGCGGGCACGCGACAACGCCTGCTTCGTTGCCCTCTGCAACGCGGTCGGCGCGCAGGACGAGTTGATCTTCGACGGCCACTCGCTCGTCCTCGACGAGCAGGGGAACCTCCTCGCCCGCGCGCCGGGTTTCGAAGAGGCGCTGCTCGTCGCGGACATCGAGCCCGAGGACGCCGTCGGCCGCAGGCTGCGCGACGTGCGCCGGCGCGCGCTCGCCCGGGAGCGCGGCGAGATCCCGGACGTTCCGGTCGTCCACGTGGGTGCTCAGCGCGACGAGGACCGACCCGCGCTCGTGCCGACCCTCGCGCCGCGAGTCGACGAGCTCGAGCAGATGCGCCTCGCGCTCGAGCTCGGCCTGCGCGACTACGTCGACAAGAACGGTTTCGACGAGATCGTGATCGGCGTCTCCGGCGGGATCGACTCGGCGCTGACCGCCGCTCTCGCTGTCGAGGCTCTCGGGCAGGAGCGCGTTCACTGCATCTCGATGCCGTCGCGCTATTCCTCGGACGACACGCGGGCCGACGCACGACGCCTCGCCGAGAATCTCGAAGTCGACTTCCGCGAGCTGCCGATCAACCCCGTCGTCGAGGCGTTCGACGCCGTGCTCGCCGAGACGTTCGCCGACCGCGAATCCGACCTAACCGAGGAGAACCTCCAGGCGAGGATCCGAGGGACGCTGCTGATGGCGCTCTCGAACAAGTTCGGCTGGCTCGTGGTCGCGACCGGGAACAAGTCGGAGCTCTCGGTCGGCTACGCCACGCTGTACGGCGACATGGCCGGAGGCTTCGCGTTGCTCAAGGACGTGTTCAAGACGGACGTGTTCCGGCTCGCAGGCCATCTGAACGAGCGCTTCGCTAGCGGCCAAGCGAGCAAAGCCCGCTTGGCCTCTTCAGCGGCATCGCAAGCGACGCCTAAGCGGGAGCTGATCCCTTCCTCGATCATCGAACGCGCTCCAAGCGCCGAGCTGCGCGAGAACCAGCTCGACGAGGACTCGCTGCCGCCCTACCCTGCGCTCGACCGGGTGCTCGAGGCGTACGTCGAGCAGGATCGATCACTCGAAGAGCTCTCGTCTGACGGATTCGATCCCGACGTCGTCGAGCGCGCCGTGTCGATGATCGACCGCGCGGAGTACAAGCGCCGCCAGGCGCCTCCCGGCGTCCGCCTTCGCCCCAAGGCATTCGGGCGCGACCGCCGGACGCCCATAACCAACCACTGGCGCGGATAGCCCGCGTTTGACGATTGCCCGGGACCGGTACAGGTCCCTGATCCGACCGAAGGAGGCGGCATGGAATGGGCAGCGTTGATCGCCTGGATCCTCACGGCGGGTGGAGGATTCGTCCTGCTCTCGATCTGGCTCGCGCGCGGAGGGATGCGCCAGCAGGCCGGGGCCGGTAGTCGAATCCGACCACCCCTGATCTTGAGTCACTTCCTGCTCGCCGCGGCAGGGCTCGTGGTCTGGCTCATCTACCTTGTGACCGACGCCGACGCGCTCACGTGGGTCGCATTCGTAATGCTCGCGGTCGTGGCGGCACTCGGTTGGACGATGTTCGCGATCTGGTATCGCCAGCGTCAGCGCGGCCCGGCTACGCCCGGCCAGCCCCCGGCCGCCGGAGCGTCCATGGCCGCCGCAGGCCCGACCTTGGCCGCCGAGCAGCACTTCCCTGTTCCCGTCGTCGCGATCCACGGACTGCTGGCCGTCACGACGGTCGTGCTTGTGTTCCTGACGGCGGTGGGCGTCGGCGAATAGCCGCTGGTAGGAGGGCTAGCGGCTGAGCTCGCGCGCGAGCGCGATCGCGTCGGCGAGCAACAGCTCTTTCCCCACGGCGACTTCACGCAGGTCGAGCTCGCCGAGCTCACGCTCGTACTGCGCCCGGCTCGGCTCCTGGAGCCCGGTGTCCAACCCCGAGGTAAGTCCGACGGCCGCACCCCACAGCCTCGCCGAGCCCCTCACGGCTGCGATCCCGCCGAGGCAGTGCGCGATGTCGTATGGATCCTCGATCCCCTCGAGGACGTCGAGCGCGTCGACGTAGCGCGCCAGCGCCTCGTTCGGCTTCCCGAGGTCGAGCGCGACGTCTCCGAGACCGTGCGTCGCCGCAGCGATCCCGGGTACGTCCCCGGCCGTTCCGTACTCGGTCCGGGCTCGCTCGAAATAGGCGCGTGCGGCCTCGAGGTCGCCCTGGCTGCGGGCGAGCTCGGCCAGATAGGTGAAGCGGCCGCCGGCCGGTCCGTGTTGTCCGAGCTCCAAGAACAGCTCGGCGCTACGTTCGAACCGTTCCCGTGCCAGAGCGGGATCGCCGTCTTTCTGAGCCGTCCTCGCAAGCCCGTGGAGCGCCCAGGCCTGAGGAAGCTTCTCCCCCGCCCTCTCCGCGACCTCGAGAGCGAGCTCGTTCCAAGGCCGCGACCGCTCTATCTCGCCGAGCTCGAAGGCCAGTCGGCCGGCCGTCGCCAATGCGCCGGCGAGCACAGCGGCCGGCACGTCGGGATCGAGCGCCAAGAACTGCTCGAACCAGCGCACGCCTTCGCGATGGCGAATCCCGCGCACCCACAGCGGCTCGAGCGCCTCCACGAGCGTCAGTCCGAGGGCCGCGTCGTGCTCGAGGCTCCATTGGAGGGCGACGCGAAAGTTGTCGAGCTCGAAGGCCGTCCGCTCGAGCCAATCGATCGCCTCAGGTCCGCGCGCGTGGGGACGCGCCGCTTCCGCGAACCGAAGGAAGTAATCAGCGTGCCTGCGGACAATGCCCTCGTCGTCGAGGCGCTCGGCCGCGAACTCGCGCACCGTCTCGAGCATCCCGAAGCGATCTTCGCGCAGCCGGACGAGTTGCTCGTCGACCAGAGCCGCCAGCGTCGGCGCATCGGCGTCGCACACCACTTCGGCGGCGTCGAGCGTCCACCCGCCGGCGAACACCGCGAGGCGCGGGAATACGGCGCGCTCGGGCTCTTCCAGCAGCTGGTAGCTCCACTCGATGGTCGCCCGCAGCGTGCGCTGGCGATCCGCGATGTCGCGAGGCCCACCGACGAGCAGCCCCAGGCTTCGATCGACGCGCGCAAGGAGTGCCTTGGGCGGCAGCGCCTTGACGCGTGCGGCCGCGAGCTCCAGCGCCAGCGGCAGGCGGTCAAGCCGTTCGCAGAGGTCCGGCACGGCGTCGTCCGGCCGGAATCCCTGCTGCGCCGTTTGCGCCCGCTCGACGAAGAGATCGACTGCCGAATCGAGCGCAAGCGGCGAGAGCTCGAACCCGTGCTCTCCCGCCACACGCAGGGGAACCCGACTCGTGACGAGCATCCTTGCCTCCAGCCTCGCGATCGCCGGCGCCGCCTGCACGACGTGCTCGAAGTTGTCGAGCACGAGCAGGAGGCGGGTGCCGCCGAGGCGTTCGCCGAGGCCGGACTCCTCGACGCCGAGTGTCTGGGCGATCGTGGGCAGGACGAGGTCCGGGTCGCGAAGCCCGGCCAGCTCGACGAGGTAGACGCCGTCTTCGAATTCGTCCACAAGGCGGGAGGCAACCTCGAGCGCCAGGCGGGTCTTCCCGCAGCCGCCCGGTCCGGTTAGCGTCACCAGCGGGCGACGCCGGACAAGCTCGCTGACCTCGAGGAGCTCGCGTTCCCGGCCGATCAGAACCGTCGTCAGCGCCGGAAGATTGGAGTTCGGCGGGAGCGGCTCCGCGACGGGCCGAAACCGTTCGCGCAGCATGGCCAGAAAGCGCTCCGCCGGCGGTGTGAGTGGGACCTCCCTCGCCGTGACGACGGAGATCGTGCGCGCGAGCCGCCAGCGCGGAACGTCCAGCACGGCGAGGGCGCCGGCCTCGACCTCGTGGTCGAGCGCAAACCGGCTGATCGCCGCAATCCCGGCGCCGCTCGCGACCGCGCGCTTGACCGCTTCCCACGACGGAAGCTCGAGCGTCCGGACGGCGTGCAGGCCTATCTGCCAGCGCGCTGCATCGACTGCCTCGCGCGTCGCCGATCCTTCTTCGCGAGTGATCCAGGTCAGGCCGTCGAGCTCTTTGGCGCGGAGCCGCCGGCCCCCGAGCGCCGGCGGCCCGACGACGACCACCTCGTCCTCGACGAGCTCCTCTGCCTCGAGCTCGGGCGGCACCGTGATCCCTCCCACGACCGCCAGCTCTACCTCGTGTGAGCGCACGAGCTCGAGCGCGCCTCCCGAGGTCGAGAGCCGAAAGTCGAGCTCCACGGCGGGATGCTCTGCGTGGAATCCCGCCAGGAGCTCAGGCAGCAAGTACGTGCCCGGCACGCCGGAGGCGGCCAGCGAGAGCGTGCCGACTTGTGCGTCCGCACCGCTCGCCAGCGCCCGCCGAGCATTCGCCAGCAGCGCCTCGGCGCGAAGAACATAGTCCGCGAGCACTTCGCCCGCGGGAGTGAGGCGTGCGCCGGTGCGGCCGCGCACGACGAGCTGCGTCCCGAGCTCCGCCTCGAGCGAGGCCAGATGCTTCGAGACGGCCGGCTGACTCACGTACAGCCGTTCGGCGGCGGCGGTAATCGACCTCTCTCGGGCGATCGCCGCGAACGCGCGCAGGCGGGCTTCGACGTCCATGAGTCTTGGTTATACAACAGCTGAGCAACATGTATTTGAGTTCCGATTGTCGGCGGCGTACCTTTCGATCCGAGCCCCGAGCGGCCGCCAACTGCTCAGAGCCGTCGGGGAGCCGCTACCGCAGAGGGAGGTACCCACGATGCGCAAGCTTGCGCTGCTCGCAACGCTTTTCGCGCTGCCTCTGGCAACGGCCGCAGTGATTGCCGTCGCGAATGCGACACCGCAGCACATCCCAGGAGCCAGCGGCACCGTATTCGTGACGGAACGCCAGATCGGAAGCGCCAGTGCGTATGACGCCGCGACGGGCGATCCGTTGTGGAGTCATCGGGTCGGTTTGACGCCGATCGGGATCACCCAGCCCCACGGGACGAACAAGGTGTACACGTCGGACGAGGGTTCGAATCAGATGTCCGTGCTCGACCGCGCAACCGGCGAGCCGATCAAGGTGATCCCAGGTGTGGCGCGAGCCCACCATCTGATGGCGTCGACGGACGGGAGGCACGTCTACGTGGCCGAGTTCTCGCGAAACACGGTCGGCGTCATCGATACCGACCTCGACGAGAAGGTCCGCGACCTGGTCGCAAACCCGGATCCGGCCGCTCGCACGCACGCGGTCTACGTCCCGGTGCACGACAAGTTCGTCTACGCGACGAACACGCGGGACGTCCGCACGAGCCTCGGCGACATCGCGAAGATCGACGTCGAGAGCGGGATCCCGGTGTGGAACTTCATGATCGGTAGGGATCCCAGCGAGATCCTCGTCACGCCCGACGAGAACGTCGCATACGTGACCGTCCGCCAGGAGCACGCAGTCAAGGTGGTAGACATCAGCGGAGAAAGTCCTTCGATCCTCGCGACCGTACCGATCGGGATCGAGCCGGACACCCTCCAGCTGACGAACGACCGTCGGTGGCTCGTGGTCGGCCTGCGTGACACGGCCGGCGCGAAGACGGCGCTGATGAATACCGAGACGCTCGGGGTGCGGACCGTGCCGCTGACGGGCCGGACGACCGGGCATCAGTGGCTGTCGGCGAACGGCAAATACACCTTTATCGCAATCGAAGGCCCGCCGTCTGGCGGGGTCGCGGTCGTCGACAACGAAGCCGGCGAGCAAATCGACTTCTATCCCTACCCAACTCCGCCGGGTGGGTCGCGGCCGCACGGGGTCTTCTACGACCCGCAAGTGCTGCGGTAGCAGCAGGCGGGGAGGGCTCCGGCCCTCCCCGCTCTACCTCGACGACGCAGCGAGCTTGTTGAACCAGCGCAGCCGTTCCGAGTACGGGACGGCTGCGTTCGCAGGCGAGGTCGAAGGCAGGACGAAGAGGCGCGCGTCGCCGACGCAGCGTTTCTGCTCGCCGAGCTCCGGCCGCTCGCCGAAAGCCCCGCGGTACGCCTCCTTCCCGACGAACGCGATCCAGGCAGGAGTGAGGTCGCGGGCGATCCGCTCGAGCCGCTCTCGCGAGCCGGCGAAGTCGGTACGGCGAAGGTCGCCCGAGCCCGGGGTCGTCCGGTAAGCCGCGTTGGTCAAGCCGAGACCGAGCTCCGTCAGCGCGTGCTGCTCCTGCGGCTTGTAGAGACGCGGGGTGAAGCCGGCGTCGTGGAGTAGGCGCCAGAAGTCGTTGCGCGGGTTGGAGAAATGGGCGCCTGCCGCGGCGGAGACCCGCCCCGGATTGATGCCACAGAAGACGACGCGCAGGCCGGGCGCGAGAACGTCTGGGACCGCGCTTACTTCCTTGGTCTGCAGCGGGCCCGGCTCTTGCTCTGCCACCTGTGCCAGCGTCTAGCCCGCCGGCTCGAGGGCCGGTTGCCCGAAGCGGCACGCCACAAACGGATCGAACGACTGGTCGGCAGGCAGCCGTGCACGGACGGCAAGCCTACGAGCCTCGCCGGACATCACCGGATTACTCGTACTGAAGCGCCCTGAGCACCCTGATCCTCGAGGCCCGCCGTGCCGGGAGAATCGCCGCCAAGACGCCGACCACGACCGCGGCGATCACGAAGTAGACGAGCGACAGGTACGGCACTGCGAAGACGACACCCTCGTCCGACAGCGCCCTCGTCACGATCCCGGCCAGGAAGAAGCCGAGCACGAGCCCGAAGGCGGCGCCGATCAAGGCCGTGACGACACTCTCGTGCCGGATCATCTGGCGGACCTGGCGCCGCGTCATTCCGACGGCGCGCAGCATGCCGAGCTCGCGCGTCCGCTCGAAAACGGTCAGGACGAGCGTGTTCACGATTCCGAATAGAGACACGACGATCGACAGGCCCAGCAGCACGTAGAGCAGGTTGAGGAGCTTGTCGATGAAGGCACCCTGATTCTTCTTGAACTGGTTGCGGGTCTGCACCTTCGCGTCCGGGAAGCTTGCAAGCGCACTATCGAGCTGCTCCGTGTTCTGGTCGGAGACGCCGCCGCGGATGTTGATGAGCGTCATCAGGTTCCGCTTTTGCGAGTAGTTCGCGTCGTACGTGGCCGTGGAGAAGGTGACGTCCCCGAACGGAGACCCGCCCTTCGGCGCCTTGAAGATCCCGATGACGTGCAGATTGAGCAGCCTGGCCGTCGGCGTCTCGACCCTGATCGGCGAGCCGATCGAGAGATGGTTGGTCTTCGCGTACTCCTTTTCGACGAAGGCGCCGTCGCGGCCGAGCCGAGCGGGCACGGAATCATTTCCGCGGTACCAGTCCGCGTCGACCACCTTGGACATGTTCTTGTCGACACCGGTGACGAAGATCGTCTTCCCGAAGGCCTTCGCATCGCCCTCGCGAAGTGCCGAGACCGTCTCGACTCCGGGCACCCTCTTGGCGACTGGGTCTGCCTCGATCGTGAACGGATCGAAGCCGTTCTGCGCGGTGAGGGCGTAGTCGGCGACAAACAGCTTGTCGACCGCGTCGTTGAACGACGCCCGGAGGCCGGCGCCCAGGATGCCCACGAAGGTGACGAGCGCCAGCCCGATCATCAGCGCGGCGGCCGTGGACGCGGTGCGGGATGGGTTCCGCATCGCATTCCGGCGGGCCAGCTCTCCGGCGGAGCCGCCGATCTTCGTCCCCGGCCAGCCGAGCGTGTACGCGAGCGGCGTGATCAGCCTCGGGGCGTTCAGGGCGACGCCGAAGAAGAGCAGCAGCATCCCGATCAGGAGCGCCAGGATTCT
>JBIOYJ010000173.1:0-4662 GCA_044870105.1 Gaiellaceae bacterium
GCGTCGATCTCGTCGATGAAGACGATGCACTGGCCGCCCCACTTCCGCGCCAGCTTCTTCGCCTTGCGCGCCAGGAAGCGGACGATCACCGCATCCATGCCCATGAAGGTCTGGGCGAAGCCGGAGCCGGGGATGGAGACGAAGGGCGAGTTGAATCCGGTTGCGATTGCCTTCGCGAGCATCGTCTTTCCCGTTCCCGGCTGGCCGAGGAAGAGCAGGCCGCGTTCCCGCTTGCCCCCGGCGCGCTCGAACGCCTCCCCGGACTGCCAGAGCGAGACGACGCGCCGGACCTCCTCCTTAGCCTCCGCCTGCCCGCGCACGTCGTCGAGCCGTACGCCCCAGTCCGCATCTCCGGGCTCGTAGCCCTTGATCTGCATGATCCCCATCAGCATCAGAGGGCCGAAGAGGATCGCGAAGTTGACGAGGAAGAGCATCGGCAGCACGACGAGCTGGATCCACAACTGCTGGGAGCTAAAGGCGGTGGCGATTCCATGCCACGTGTCCGCCGCTGCGTCCCCGAAGCCCGTGCTGGACCCCTGGATCCAGCGGATGACGATCACGCCGAGGATCACCGTCAGGAAGAGCGAGCCGAAGATCGCCAGCCGGCGGTAGAAGCGGGTCCAGAACCACGCCCGCCTGCGGTCGAGGACGTCCACCGCGCGCGTGCGCTCGTCGTCGACCCCGAACAAGCTCGGCCAGGGAATCAACCGGCGGAGCACGACCTCGACGAAGCCGCGGTACGCCGCGACGAGCAGCGCCGTCGCGACGATCGACCACAGCACGCTCCAGCCGACCTCGTTGTGGAGCCACACGAAGACCGCCGGGCTCGTGAGGACCGCCACTGCGGTCGCCGCGCGTGCGAGGCGGCGCCACTGCGTGGCCATCTCACGCGACGTCTCGGTCGCGGGCGTCAGGGGCGCCACGCCGCTCTCAGTCCCCATGCCTAAGTTTTAGACGCTCCGGCGGCCCGTTGGTGAGGTAGAGCATTGCTTTCGAGTAGTACGGCCGGGGCAGCAGCCTGGATCAGGAATCAGGACGTGTGACGCGGCCGCGCAGAAAGAACGCGCCAATCGCCGCGCCGGCAGCGGAGAGGAGCGCGAAGAGGTTCGCCGTCGTGCACGTGCGACAGGCATTGCAGCACGCGGGAGCGGTCTCGGCGAAACGGCTCGCGAACGGCGTCCAGCGTGCGAGACGGGCGCGGACCCCCATGGCCTCAGTTTAGACCCGAAGCCAGTAGTCGACCCACTGCTCGCTCGTGGCGCCGACCCGGTCGTAGACCGCCTTCGCACGCTCGTTGTCCGGCGCGGTCTGCCACGTCAGCTTGCCGGCGCCGCGCCGCGCGCACTCGGCGCGACAAGCCTCGATGAGCGCCTCGGCCGCCCCGCTGCCCCGGCCTTCCGGCGCGACGTAGAGGTCGTTCATCACGCCGATCCGCTCGGCGCTCGTTGTCGCCCAGCTCCAGTAGATCGTCGCAAAGCCGACCGGCCGCTCGCCCTCGCGCGCGATCAGCTGGACGCCCTCGCGCTCCGGATCGTCGATTAACGCCCGTGAAAGCGCGAGCAGCCGCTCGTCCGGAGGATCGACCTCGTAGAAGTCGCAGTACGCGCGCACCAGCGGAAGCAGGTCGGTCAGGTCGGCCTCTCCGACACGGCGGATCTCCATCAGGTGAGCAGACGCTCGAGCCCAACCGTCAGGCCGGGCTGCAGCGTCGGCAGCTTCTCGAGGGCGAGCAGGACGCCGGGGACGAAGGCATCCCGCGAGAGCGTGTCGTGGCGGATCGTCAGCAGTTGTCCCTGACTTCCGAGCAGCACCTCCTGGTGCGCGACGAGCCCCGGCAGCCGCACGGAATGGATCGGCGGCTCATTCGGCAACAGCGCCGCGGTGGCCTTGGCCGTCCCGGACGGGGCATCGACCTTCGTCTCGTGATGCAGCTCGACGATCTCGGCCTTCGGCAAATGCTCCGCCGCCTCGGCGGCGAACCGCATCATCAGGACGGCACCGACGGCGAAGTTGGGCGCGATGAACAGCGCAAGCGACCGCTCCCGCGCCAGCGCGTCGAGCTGTTCCAGCTGCTCGCCGGCGAGGCCTGTCGTGCCGACGACGGCCGGTACGCCCTGCTCGAGGCACGCCCGCACGTTGTCGTGCACGGCGTCCGGCCGCGTGAAGTCGATCGCGACTTCCGCCCCCTGCACGTCGAGATCGTCCTCGCGCCCGATCCCTTTGACGTCGTGCCCGGCCTCCTCCAGCGCGGGCAGGAGAACGCTCCCGACCTTGCCGCGATAACCAATCAGAGCGATTTTCACGCCGCTTTGGCGAGCGCGGGATTGACCGTGTCGACGGCGGCGAGAAAGCGCTCTTCGCTCGGCCCGATCCCGGCTGCCGACAGCTTCTCGGGGGCGAGCAGCACTCCGGCCAGCTCGGCGAGGGCATCTCCGTCGACGGCGTCGATCTCCGCGATGATCCGACGCAGCGAGAGGAGTTCCGTGTCGGTGATCAGAGACTTGCCGAGCCGGCTCATCCGGTTCGACGTCGACTCCATTGACAGCATGATCCGCCCCTTCAGGTTCTCCTTGGCCCGTTCGAGCTCCTCGGCGTGCACGTTCCCGGCGGCGATGTCGGCGAGCTGCTCGCTCATGATCTCCAGACAGGCCGCGAGATTCTCCTCGCGGGTCCCGAGATAGACCCCGAGCTGTCCCGTGTCCGTGTACTGCGAGGCGAAGCTGTAGACGGCGTAGGCCATGCCGCGTTTCTCGCGGATCTCCTGGAAGAGCCGGGAGGAGGCCGAGCCGCCGAGAATCGCGTCGAGGAGCGAGGCGGCGAACCGTCGGCGATCCGAGCGGGAGATGCCGGGCGCGGCGATGCAGACGTGGTACTGCTCGGTGTCTTTGCGCTGGAAGCGCAGACCGGGCGACGGCGGCTTCACGAGCGGCCGACGCACCCGCGGACCCCTGCCGGGCTCCTCGAGCGCCTTGCGCTGGACGCGCCGCAGCACGCGCACGAACTCCTCGTGGTTGACACGGCCGGCTGCGGCGACGACCACGTTTCCAGGCGCATACATCGCTCGGTGGTGGGAGCCGAGGGTCCGCCGGGTGACGCTCGAGATCACCTTTCTCGTTCCGATCACCGGCCGTCCGAGCGGATGATTGCCGAAGGTCGCCTCCGCGATCAGGTCGTGCACCAGCTCTTGGGGCTGGTCCTCGTACATCGCGATCTCCTCGAGCACGACCTCTCGCTCCGCGTCGAGCTCGGCGAACGCCGGCGCGAAGACCATCTCCCCCATCACCTCGAGCGCCGTCTCGAGGCGCTGGTCTGGCACGCGCGCGTAGACGACTGTGTGCTCGCGCGAGGTGGCCGCGTTCAGCTCGCCGCCGAGCGTGTCGAAGATCTCGGCGATCTCCTGCGCCGTGTACGACGCGGTGCCCTTGAAAAGCAGATGCTCGATGAAGTGCGAGATGCCGGCGCGGTCGGGGCGCTCGTCCCGCGAGCCGGCCCCGATCCAGAAGCCGATCGCGACCGAGCGGACGTGGGACAAGCGTTCGGAGATGACACGCTCGCCCGAGTCGAGCTCGGTCAGGACGTATTTCTGCACGGCCGGATCGTACTCACATTCATTTTCACCGCCCGAATCCCCTATTCGGGGGAGTAGGTGTGCAACCCGGGTTCCGAAGCTCTGTTGTCCATCCTGAAGACTCGGCCGAGCGGCCCCTGCCGAGAAGCGAAAGGAAGTGGCAATGTCCAAGCTACTCCGCCTCGCCGGCCTGGCCGCCACGGTTGTCGTTCTCGCCGCAGGCTCCGCGCTGGCGGCAAAGGGAGGCCATCAGTCCACGTCCGCCGCGTCCTGCTACATGGCCGGCAACGTCGTGTACGGCAGCGGCCTGCCCACCGGCGAAGTGATCAACTTCATGCTGTCCGACGCATCCGGGAAGACCGGATGGGTTCTCGGCTACACGCCGGACGGAACGTGGTCGGTCAATGTCCCGGCGCCAAACGGCGCGACGTCGTACGAGTTCGTGAGCCGCACGTTCGGCCCGAGCGGCAGCAAGTACAACGTCTTCACCAGCTGCTCCGCATAGAAAAGGAGCAGGCCCCCGGGAGCGATCCGGGGGCCTGCATTTGTCGCGCGTCGAGAGGACTAGCCGTTAACGATCGTGACGGTGAAGTTCTCCGTCCCGCACGCGCTGGTGATGCCCGTGTGGTTGCCGTCACCGTCGTAGACGACGAGCCACTTGTACTGAGAGGCCGAAGCCGAACTGATCGTGAACGTCGTGTTGTCGGTGTTCGCCACACCGCTGACGAGGGTTCTCGTCTGCGAGAACACCGCGGCCGCGCCGCTCGGATCACAGGTCGGGTTGTTCGGCCCGAACAGCTTGAACACGACACTCCCGGTGGGGGTTCCGCCGGCGGTCGCAGAGATCGTCGCCGAATCCTGCGGCCTGAGCGTCTGTGCCGTCGCGATGCTCGACGGCGCCTTGTTCACGACGCTCGACTCGTTGGCGTCACCACAGGCGGTCGACTTGCCCTCGTTGTTGGGGTCGCCGCTGTAGGCAGCAGTCCAGTAGTAGGTGCCGACGGCGCTCGGGGTGAAGTTGCCCGAGTTGTAGTTGCCGTTGCCGCTTACCGTCTTCGGGGTGAGGCTGGTCGTGACCTCGTTCGTGCCCGCAT
>JBIOYJ010000174.1:0-2912 GCA_044870105.1 Gaiellaceae bacterium
CTCGAGCGGCGCGGGGGCGACCCGGTTGTTGGTCAGACGCCGTCGCACGACGACCTCGGCCTCGGCGAAGGCGCGCTCGACGTCGCCCCCCTCGCGGCGGTACTGGTAGCCGACGTTGTTGGGCAAGGCGTCGTGAAGTAGGGCAGCACCCGGCTCGATGGCCGCTTCCTGTTCGGCGACGGCGGAGAGCACCTCGTAGGAGACCGCGATTGCCGCCAGCGCGTCCTCCGCCGCGTGGGGGCTCTCGGCCGCGACTGCCGCGAAGTACCGGGCACGGTCGCGGGCCAGCACCGGATGCAGCGGGACCGCGATCATGCCGGGGGCCGGCCAATCGCAGGGGAGGTCGCCGACCCCCGCCAGGTCGTCGGCCGTGAGGGCGGCCACGACGCCGGGAATCGCGCGGGCGGCGGTGGTGTCAATCGCGAGGATCCGGGCGTGGGCATGGGGCGACCGCAGCACCTTGACGCGCAGGGCATCGGACTTCGCGATCAGGTCCGAGACGTAGCGGCTCCCGCCTCGCAGCAAGCGTTCGTCTTCGAGACGACGGACGGGGCGGCCCACGCTGGGACCCTCGGCCGCCGGAGGATGCAAGTCCGGGTTCTGGGTCTGGTTGTCCATCACCCTCCTTGAAAGCAGCCGCTCACAAGCACTGGGTCAGGAGGTCCTGCAGCTTTCCCTCGAGCTTTGCGCCGATCTCGGCCGCCTCGGGAACACCGAAGGAGCCGAACAGCGACGCCGGGCTGTCGTAGCTCGCGATCGTCTCGTGGGTCTCGGGCGACTCGTACACAGCCAGCCGAAACGGCGTGTACAAACAGATCGCCGGGGCCTTGTCGGACACGTCTTTCGCGATGAGCGGATTGCCGATGGCGTACTGGACGCTGGCGTGAGTTCGGCCGAAGTGGGAGAACAGTTGATCGTGTCTGACCTTTAAGAAGAAGACGAAGCCGCTCGACCCGATGAGACCCTCGACCCGCGCCTTGAGTTGGTCCTGTGAAAGGTTCAAGTCGGCGAGCTCCCCGAATACCTCCGGCGGGACCACGGGCGAGCGCTTCTCGAGTTCGCTGATGAACGCGTCGAACGGCTTCTCCGTGGTCAGGTTGTGTCGCGTGACGCTGAACGTCTGGTCGGTTGTCATGGTCTTCCTCCCTGAAAGCGGCCCAGTGAATACCAGAGCACGTCGGCGCTGAGGCTCGCGGCCACCGCCGCGGCGATGCCCAGCAGGAGATGCATTTTCCCAGAACCGGACAGGGAGCCCGCGCCGACTAGCATGGGAATCGCCGGAGCTGGCACGCCCGCCTGGACGACAAACGCCCATGCGAAGAGCACCGCCAGGCCGTACTGCACGAGGAGATCAGGGATCGCCATGCTCAGGACGCCGTCTGCCAACCCCCGCCGAGCGCCTTGTAGAGTCGGATGACCGCCAGCAGCTCGTCGCGCCGAAGACGGACCAGCCCGAGCTCTGCGTCGAAGAGCTGCCGCTCGGAGTCGAGAACTTCGAGGTACGGAGATACGCCGCCCCGATAGCGCACGTTCGCGAGTTGGGTCGTCTCACGCGCGGCCACGGTCAGCGCCTCCTGCTGGGCCCGGGCCCCCTGCGGACCGAAGGTCTGCCCGTTCAGCACGAGCCCACCCGCGCTCATTGAGCCGATCAGGAACAGTCGCGGGAAGTAGTCGGCCTTGGCGACGCCGCTGCGGGCGGTGGCCGCAGCAAGCTGCGTCTCGGCCTGGCGCACGTCCGGCCGTTGCTCGAGCAGGCGCGCGGGCAGACCGGCCGGCACGGCGGTCGCGACGATTTGCGCGCCGAGCGGACGTCCGCGAGGGATCGCGGCGGGCGGCCGTCCGAGAAGGATACTGATCACGCTCTCGGTCTGTTCGATCTGGCGCTCGAGGTCGGGGACGGTCTGGGCGGCCGCGGCGACGAGGATCTCCGACTGGCGCACGTCGATGAGGCCGGCCACCCCGCCGCGCTCGCGCAGGTTCACGAGGTCCAGCGATCTCCGCCGCGCGGCCAAGGTTCTGCGGGCGATGTCGAGCTCCTCGTCGAGCGAGCGGAGCCGGATGTAGGCCGCCCCCAGATCCGACACCAGGGTCATGACGACGAACCGAGCGAAGTATTCCGTCCCAAGCATCTCGGCGCGCGCGGCCTCGGAGTTCCGGCGGAAGCGGCCCCAGAGATCGACCTCGAATGAGAAGTCGAGCCCGCCCGCCGGCTCGATGGTCTCCCGGAACTGGAACGGCAAGAGCGTGCCTTCCGTACGGGCGTACGGGGCACTGGCCGACGTCGACGCTGAGCTCGTCGGCCATGCCCATGCCGCCATGCAGAGCGTGGGAAACATACAATCTGACCTATGCGGGCAAGCGCATTTGCTTCCGCAGACTCCTGTCGAACGCCGACTCGGGAACGAAGCGCCGAAGCAGACTGACCCGGCGGGCAGTGCGGCCTGCGGCGTAGCGGCGACGCGGGGTCACCGCGGTCGAGGCTTTCACGACCGCGCTCGCGACCAGCTCCGGCGCGTCGGCATTCTTCATCGCGTCCCGGAAAGCGGCCTCTGCGTTCGATCGCGCCGGCTGGTACACGTCAAGTTGCTGGTCCCCATGATAGGCGTTCGCCTCGAAGGACGTCCGCGTGTAGGCGGGCTCGACGAGCACGACCCTCACACCCGAGCCTCTGATCTCATGGTCCAGAGACTCGGAATAGCCCTCCAGGGCGTGCTTGCTCGCGGCGTACAGTGCCCAAAACGGGGCCGGGATAAGGCCCATGACCGAGCTGATGTTGACGATCCGTCCCGACCCCTGCTGGCGCATGGTTGGAAGCACCGCCTTGGTCATGCGAATCACGCCGAACAGGTTGACGTCGAAGAGGGACTTCGCCTGCTCCAGCGATGACTCCTCCGCCCCCGCGAACAATCCCA
>JBIOYJ010000175.1:0-3939 GCA_044870105.1 Gaiellaceae bacterium
GCCGGCGTCAGGTCGAGGCGGCCGGAAGTGAGCGGCGCGATTTGGCGCCCGCGCCGGTCGATGGTGTAGAGCGCCGCAAGCGGAGCAGGCTCCGTCGCAACGAGACGGACGAAGGCGAGCCGTGCTCCGTCCGGTGACCAGGTGGGCATAACGTCGAACGGCCCTCGGGTCAGCGCGCGGCCGCGGCCGCCGCGCGACGAGACGGCTTGCAGCGAAAAGCGATCCTGGCCCCAGTAGGGAAGGTCGCGCTCGAAGACGACGCGGCCGCCGTCGGGCGACCAGACCGGACCGGAGTCGCCGCCGAGCTGCTGCCGAAGCGCCGGGCGGGTGAGCTGACGCAGGCCTTTCCCGTCGGGCCGCACCGTGTACAGGCGGCTCGTGCCGTTGCGGTCGAGAGCGAACGCGATGCGTCCCTGACCGGTAGTCGACGCGTCCGAGCCCGGGGCTGCCCCGGCGACGAGCGCCGCGACGGCCGCGACCAGCACGAACCTCACTGGTCGAGTGTATCGGGGCCCTACGTGGGAAGATCCCCCGCACATGGCCGTAAACGGACGCTACGTCTACGACTTTCAGGCCTCCGAGGGGCTCGGGCGCGAGCTGCTCGGCGGGAAAGGGACCGGGCTCGCCGAGATGACGGCGCTGGGGATCCCGGTTCCTGCAGGGTTCACGATCACGACAGAGGCCTGCCGCGCCTACGCGCAGAACGGCAAGCGCCTTCCGGACGGACTCGAGGACGAGATCGACGAGCACATGGAGCGTCTCGAGGAGAGAACCGGCAAGCATTTCGGCGACGCGAGCGATCCGCTGCTCGTCTCCGTGCGCTCGGGCGCCGCGGTGTCGATGCCCGGGATGATGGACACGATCCTCAACCTGGGCCTGAACGACGAGGCGGTCGACGGTCTCGCGGCGGGAACGGGGAACCCGCGCTTCGCGTACGACTCCTACCGCCGCTTGATCAAGATGTACGGCGAGGTCGTCGACGGTATCGATCCCCACCGCTTCGAGGACGCGCTCGGCGCACTGAAGGAGGAGCGGGGCGTCCAGCAGGACGTCGAGCTGTCGGCAGAAGACCTGGAGCAAATCGTCGTGACGTTCAAGCGGATCTACGAGGAGGAGACGGGGAGTCCGTTTCCGCAGGACGCCCGCGAGCAGCTGCGGCGCGCCGTCCGCGCCGTCTTCGAGTCCTGGGACAACCCGCGCGCCCAGGTGTATCGTCGAGCGCACCGGATTCCCGACGACCTCGGCACCGCCGTGAACGTCGTCCAGATGGTCTTCGGCAACAAAGGCGATCAGTCCGGCACGGGCGTCGCCTTCACGCGTGATCCCGCGACGGGCGAGCAGGGTCTGTACGGCGAGTACCTCGAGAACGCCCAGGGCGAAGACGTCGTCGCCGGGATCAGGACGCCGGAGCCGATCGAGCAGATGGAACGGCGGCTGCCGGAGGCGTTCGAGCAGCTCGTGGACACCATGCGCCGCCTCGAGGAGCACTACCGCGACATGCAGGACATCGAGTTCACGGTCGAGGACGGCACGCTCTACCTGTTGCAGACCCGCTCGGCAAAGCGCACGGCGGCGGCGGCGCTGAAAGCCGCTGTCTCGATGGTCGACGAGGAGCTGATCACGCGCGAGGAGGCCGTGGCTCGGATCGACCCGCAGCAGCTCGACCAGCTCCTGCACCCGATGATCGACCCGGACGCGTCGTACGAGGCCGCGGCCAAGGGCCTGAACGCCTCGCCGGGAGCGGCGTCGGGAAAGGTCGTCTTCGACGCCGATACCGCTGAGGAGCGTGGGGAATCGGAGGACGTGATCCTCGTGCGCTGGGAGACGGCCCCGGACGACATCCACGGCCTGATCGCCGCGAAGGGCGTGCTGACCGCGCACGGCGGCATGACCTCGCATGCGGCCGTCGTGGCGCGGGGGATGGGGAAGCCGTGCGTGGCGGGCTGCGAGGAGCTCTCGATCGACGTCAAGGCGAAGACGGCCACGATCGGCTCGGAGCAGGTGGCCGAGGGCGACGTGATCACGATCGACGGCGGCACGGGCGAGGTGATCGTCGGCGAGGTCGACCTCGTCCCGCCTCAGATCAACGAGGATTTCGAGACGATCCTCGAGTGGGCCGACGACTATCGGCGGCTGAAAGTGCGCGCGAACGCCGACACGCCCGAGGACGCGGCGAAGGCGCGAGAGTTCGGCGCCCAGGGAATCGGCCTCTGCCGCACGGAGCACATGTTCATGGCCGAGGGACGCCTGGAGATCGTCCGCGAGATGATCATGGCGCCCGGAGAGGACGAGCGGCGGACGGCCCTCGACAAGCTTCTGCCCATGCAGCAGTCGGACTTCGAGGGCATCTTCGAGGCGATGCATGGGCTCCCGGTGACGATCCGGCTGCTCGATCCGCCGCTGCACGAGTTCCTTCCGCCGCTCGAGGAGGCGAAGGACGAGCGGATGCGCGCGCGGATCCGCGCGCTCCAGGAAGCGAACCCGATGCTCGGCACACGGGGCTGCCGGCTCGGGTTGCTCTGGCCCGAGATCTACGAGATGCAGGTGAGGGCGATCATCCGAGCGGCCCAGGCCGTCGAGGAGAGGACGGGCGACGCGCCGCTCGTCGAGATCATGCATCCGCTCGTCGGCTTCGCCGAGGAGCTCCATCGCCTACGCGCGATCACCGTCGCGACGGCGAACGAGGAGTCGGAGCAGGTCGAGTACCTCGTGGGCACGATGATCGAGCTCCCGCGCGCCTGCATCCGCGCGGACGAGATCGCCGAGTACGCTGACTTCTTCTCGTTCGGGACGAATGACCTCACGCAGACGGCGCTCGGGTTCTCACGGGACGACGCCGAAGGCAAGTTCCTCACGCGCTACCTCGAGGACGGCGTGCTCCAGGAGAATCCCTTCGAGACGCTCGACCAGAGCGGTGTCGGCGATCTGATGCGAATCGCCGTCGACCGGGGGCGATCGGCGAAGGAGGAGATCAAGCTCGGGATCTGCGGCGAGCACGGCGGGGAGCCGCGGTCGGTGGGGTTCTGCCACCAGCTCGGACTCGACTACGTCTCCTGCTCACCGTATCGCGTGCCGCTGGCACGTTTGGCCGCGGCCCAGGCGGCTCTGGCCGAGAAGGGCGCCGCCTACGTCACGGTCGGCGGATAGCGAATAGCGAACGCTCTATAGTGCTCGCGGTGCGGCATCTCGTCGGCGCCCTCATGACCGGAATCGCGACCGTCGCGCTCGTCGCCTGCGGCGGCGAGAAGAAGGGTGGCGAATCCGAAGGTCCGATCAGCAAGGCCGTCGCGGCGGCGTGCAAGGGAAGCGAACTGTCGGAGACGCCCAAGCTTCCAGCAAACTTCCCGCAGCCCGACAAGGTCGCGTATACGCACCAGGAGTCTCAGGGCCCGAGCGAGGTGGTCGAGGGCTACTACGACGGCGACGTCAAGAACGCCTACCAGGACTACAAGAGCGCGCTCGAGGGCGCGAACTACACGATCCTCTTCGACGAGCTCGAGGAGCACGACTCGGAGCTCTCGTGGAAGAACGACGGGCGGTCAGGCCAGATTGCCCTCCGCGAGGAATGCGGCGAGGAGGGCAAGACCTACGTCCACATCACGAACCGGCCGACGGGTTAGCGCGTCTCACTCAGCGTCGGCGATGACGTCGTAGCCCGGCCAGCGCTTCAGTTCGACGGGCGCGTCGGGGCCCTCCTCCTGCCAGACCTGGAGCCGGTACGCGTCGGGCGCTTCCGGATTGTCGAAGTCGGCGGCGCCGTCGAAGCCTCGCCCCGACCAGCGAGCCCGGTACGAGCCCGCGGGCAGCTCGACAGACGTCTGGCCGCTGCCGCCTGAGGCCTCCAGGACGAGCGTGCCTGATTCGAGCTCGAGGCGGAACTCGACAACGTGGTCCCAATCGCCGTCGTCGAAGGGCGGTGCCGACGTCCAGCCCTCGATC
>JBIOYJ010000176.1:0-2032 GCA_044870105.1 Gaiellaceae bacterium
ACGACGCCGCCCTCGCCGTGCGGCACCTTCAGCGAGGTGTCGCGGACCTCGCGCGCCTTCTCCTTGAAGATCGCGCGGATCAGCTTCTCCTCGGCGGTCAGCTCGGTCTCGCCCTTCGGCGTGACCTTGCCGACGAGCAGGTCGCCCGAGCCGACCTCGGCGCCGATGCGGACGATGCCGCGGTCGTCGAGGTTGCGCAGCGACTCCTCCGAGCGGTTCGGGATGTCGCGCGTGATCTCCTCGTCGCCCAGCTTCGTGGTGCGGGCGTCGATCTCGTACTCCTCGATGTGGATCGAGGTGAGCTCGTCGTCCTTGAAGAGCCGCTCCGAGAGGATGATCGCGTCCTCGAAGTTGTAGCCCTCCCAGGACATGAACGCGACGAGGCAGTTCTTGCCGAGCGCGAGCTCGCCCTCGCTCGTCGAGGAGCCGTCCGCGAGGAGGTCGCCCTTCTTGATCTTGTCGCCGACCTTCACGCGCGGCTTCTGGTGGATGATCGTGCCCTGGTTCGAGCGCATGTACTTGTAGAGGTGGTACTCGTCCTTCTTGGTGGACGAGATGTCCACGACCACGCGCTCGGCATCGACGTATGAGACGGTGCCGTCGTTCTTCGCGACGACCACGTCGCCCGTGTCCATCGCCGCGCGGCGCTCCATTCCGGTGCCGATCAGCGGCGCGTCGGTCTTGAGCAGCGGGACAGCCTGGCGCTGCATGTTCGAACCCATGAGCGCGCGGTTCGCGTCGTCGTGCTCGAGGAACGGGATCAGCGTCGTGGCGACCGACCAGATCTGATCGGGCGAGACGTCCATCAGGTGGACGTCCTTCGGGGCGGCGAGCATGTACTCGCCCTCGCGCGCGCGACACTCGACGTGCGGCCCGCGGAGCTTGCCGCTCTTCGGGTCGATCTGCGCGTTCGCCTGCGCGATGACCTTGTCCTCCTCCTGGTTCGCGTCGAGGTGGACGATCTTGTTCGTGACGACGCTGTCCTGGACTAGCCGGTAGGGCGTCGTGACGAAGCCGTGCTCGGACACCTCGGCGTAAGAGGAGAGCGAGCCCATCAGGCCGATGTTCGGGCCCTCGGGCGTCTCGATCGGGCACATGCGCCCGTAGTGGGTGGGGTGCACGTCGCGCACCTCAATGGGCGCGCGCTCGCGGGTGAGCCCGCCGGCGCCGAGCGCCGAGAGGCGGCGGCGGTGCGTGAGCCCGGACAGCGAGTTCGTCTGGTCCATGAACTGCGACAGCTGGCTCGACCCGAAGAACTCCTTCAGGGCGGCCACGACCGGGCGGATGTTGATGATGGTCTGCGGGGTGATCGTGTCCGAGTCCTCGGTGGTGAGGCGCTCACGCACGACACGCTCCATGCGGTACAGGCCGATCCGGAACGCCTCCTGGATCAGCTCGCCGACCGTCCGCAGGCGCCGGTTGCCGAAGTGCTCGTACTCGTCCAGGTGCTCCGCGATCGGCTCACGCGGCATCAGGACGGCCTCGGCGGCGTAGTCCTTGATCGGCTCGCCGTTCTCGTCCTCGCCGTTCTCCGGGATGCCGAGCATCTTCGGCAGCGAGACCAGCTCCTTGACGAGAGCGATGATGTCGTTGTGCGTGAGCGTCCGGGTGTCGAGCGACTCCTTTAGGTGGAGCCGCGAGTTCAGCTTGTAGCGGCCGACGCGCGTGAGGTCGTAGCGCTTCGGGTCGAAGAAGAGCTGATTCAGGAGGTTGCGCGCGTTGTCGATCGACGGCGGCTCGCCCGGGCGCTGCTTCTTGAACAGCTCGACGAGCGCGCCCTCCTCTGACTTGGTGACCTCGGTATCCGCCTCGATCGTGTTGCGGGTGTAGAGCGAGTTGTCGAACAGGTCGAGGATCTGCTGGTCCTCGGCGTAGCCCATCGCGCGCAGGAGGACGGTGACCGGAAGCTTGCGCTTGCGGTCGATCCGGACGAAGACCTTGCCCTTCTTGTCGATCTCGAGCTCGAGCCAGCTGCCCCGGGCCGGCATCAGGTTGGCCGTGAAGACCTGCTTCTCGCGGTCCTTCGGCTCCA